>NZ_JALHBH010000090.1:0-65218 GCF_022836805.1 Pseudomonas sp. RGM 3321 | reverse complement strand
ACATCGTGCGGTTCTATAACGAGGGGCGATTGCACTCGACACTGGGCTACGTGCCGCCCAATCAGTATGAGCGGCAAGCGGCCTGACGATCACCGATTGAGGTGTCCGGAAAAAGTTGACCACTACACTTGTTCGCGACGACGGTGTTTCAGACGAAGCATTTTCGGCGATCATGCCGGCCTCTTCACGAACAAGTCGCTCCTACGAGGGCAATGTGTACTCCCTGTGGGAATGAGAGGGCGCAGGAGCGCACCGGGCGGCGCTTGGCTTGTTCGCGACGACGGTGTTTCAGACGAGGCATTTTCGGCGATCATGCCGACCTCTTCGCGAACAAGTTCGCTCCTACAGGGGCGATGTGTACCCCTGTGAAAGTGAGCTTGCTCACGAAAGCATTAGTAGCGCTTTAGTGCCCTTTGACCGAGCTCGGGTTGATCATCCGCGACAGGCCGAGGTTTTTCAGCGCCAGTTGCAGGGAGCTGCTGATGACTTGCGGGTTGTCGTTGGTCATCAACTGCGCAAGCAGCTCCTTGGCCTTGCTGAGATTGATCTGACGCAGCATCCACTTCACTTTCGGCAGGTTGGTGGCGTTCATCGACAAGCTGTCAAAGCCCATCGCCATCAGTAGCACAGCTGCTGCCGGGTCGCCGGCCATTTCGCCGCAGATGCTGACCGGCTTGCCCTCGGCATGTGCATCACGCACCACGCTTTGCAGGGCCTGAAGCACGGCTGGGTGCAGGTAATCATAAAGATCGGCCACACGCGGGTTGTTGCGGTCGACCGCCAGCAGGTATTGGGTCAGGTCGTTGGAGCCTACCGAGAGGAAGTCCACCTGACGCGCCAGATCGCGGGTCTGGTAGACCGCCGCAGGCACCTCGATCATCACGCCAACAGGCGGCATCGGCACATCGGTGCCTTCGTCGCGCACCTCGCCCCACGCCCGGTGGATCAGGTGCAGCGCTTCTTCCACTTCGTGGGTACTGGAGATCATCGGCAACAGAATGCGCAGGTTGTTCAGGCCCTCACTGGCCTTGAGCATGGCGCGGGTCTGGACCAGGAAGATTTCCGGGTGATCGAGGGTGACGCGAATACCGCGCCAGCCGAGAAACGGGTTGTCTTCCTTGATCGGGAAGTAGGACAGCGACTTGTCGCCGCCGATGTCCAGGCTGCGCATGGTCACCGGCAGCGGATGGAAGGCGGCCAGTTGCTCACGATAAATCGCCAGCTGTTCCTTTTCACTCGGGAAACGCTGGTTGATCATGAATGGCACTTCGGTACGGTACAGGCCCACCCCTTCGGCACCGCGCTGCTGGGCACGAGCGACATCGGCCAGCAGGCCGGTATTGACCCACAACGGCATGCGATGGCCGTCCAGGGTCACGCATGGCAGTTCGCGCAGGGCATCCAGGCCTTGGGAGAGCTGGCGCTCCTCCTCGACCACCTTGCCGAACTGCTTGCGCATGATTTCGCTGGGGTTGGTGAAAACTTCGCCATGATAACCGTCGACCACCAGATCGATGCCGTCGACCTTGGAGTAAGGGAAGTCCACCAGCCCCATGACCGTGGGAATGCCCATGGCCCGCGCCAGGATCGCAACGTGGGAGTTGCCGGAACCCTGAACCGAAACCAGGCCGACCAGCTTGCCTTCCGGCACCTCGCCCAGCATGGCCGGGGTCAATTCTTCACTGACCAGAATCGTGTTGTCGGGGTAGACCAGTGCCTGCTGCCGCGCTTCCTGAAGGTAAGCCAGCAGGCGACGGCCCAGGTCCTTGACGTCCGAGGCCCGCTCGCGCAGGTAGGCATCGTCCATCAGTTCGAAGCGTTTGACGTGCTCGCTGACCACCGAGCGCAAGGCACCCTGCGCCCACTGGCCGGTCTTGATGACATCGGTCACTTCGCTGCCCAGCGAGGCATCATCGAGCATCATCAGGTAAACATCGAACAGCGCGCGCTCTTCGGGACGTAGCTGGGTGGCGAGCTTGGCTGACAGGGTGCGCATGTCATTGCGCACGCCTTCCAGAGCGTTCTGGAACAACGCCAGCTCGGCGGCGATATCAGTGACGGTCTTGTCCGGCACCACCTCCAGATCGGCAGGCGGCAGCATGACCACTGCCACACCCACGGCGGCACCCGGCGAACCGGCCACACCGACGAACTTGGCTTCCTGAATGCCCTTGCCCTGGCGACCCAGACCGCGAATCGAGCCGGTGGCTTCGGCATGGGCAATAACGCCCGCCAGCTGCGCGCTCATGGTCACCAGGAAGGCTTCTTCGCCCTCGTCGAACTGGCGACGCTCCTTTTGCTGGATCACCAAAACCCCCACCACGCGACGGTGGTGGATGATCGGCGCGCCCAGGAACGAGGCGTAACGCTCTTCACCGGTCTCGGCAAAATAGCGATAACGAGGGTGATCTGCGGCGTTTTCGAGGTTCAGCGGTTCTTCACGCGTGCCGACCAGACCGACAAGGCCTTCATTCGGCGCCATGCTGACTTTGCCGATGGAGCGCTTGTTGAGGCCTTCGGAGGCCATCAGCACAAAGCGGTTGACCTCGGCATCGAGCAGGTAGACCGAGCAGACCTGGCTGCCCATGGCCTCCTTGACGCGTAACACAATAATGCCCAACGCCGCCTTGAGATCCTTGGCGGAGTTAACTTCCTGGACGATCTTGCGCAGCGTATTGAGCATGGCTCGGGGTCGAACTCCGTGTCAGTCGCGCGATAACAGGCGCGGGGCAAGCTCTTTGAGTGCGCGTCGATACACCTCGCGCTTGAATGTCACCACCTGGCCTAACGGGTACCAATAACTGACCCAGCGCCAGCCATCGAACTCCGGTTTACCGGTCAAATCCATCCGCACCCGCTGCTCATTGGAGATCAGGCGCAGGAGAAACCATTTTTGCTTCTGGCCGATGCACAGCGGCTGGCTGTGCGTACGGACCAAGCGTTGCGGCAGACGATAGCGCAACCAGCCCCGAGTGCAGGCAAGTATTTGCACATCATGTCGTTCCAGCCCGACTTCTTCATTCAATTCACGATAAAGCGCGTCTTCCGGCGTCTCCTGCGGGTTGATTCCACCCTGAGGAAACTGCCAGGCATCCTGGTTAATACGCCGAGCCCATAGGACCTGACCAGCATCGTTTGTCAGAATAATCCCGACATTAGGACGGAAACCATCGGGGTCGATCACGGCAACAACCTCGCAAACGCATGTCGCCGCATTGTTCCACAAAGGCGATCAAACCAGCAACGAGGCTTATCACCTTATGTGAAGACTTGTGAAAACCTCGTATTCTGGGACTCTTTTTTCAACTATTTCAGCGAGTAACCCTATGCGTCTGGCTTTATTCGACCTCGACAACACGCTTCTGGGCGGCGACAGCGACCATGCCTGGGGCGATTATCTGTGCCAACGCGGGATCCTCGATGCCGCAACCTACAAGACCCGCAACGATGAGTTCTATCAGGATTACCTGGCCGGCACGCTGAACATGACCGACTACCTGAATTTTACCCTGGAGATTCTGGGCAACACTGATATGGCGCAGCTCGAGCAGTGGCATCGCGAGTTCATGCGCGACTGCATCGAACCGATCATGCTGCCCAAGGCGCTGGAATTGATCGCCAAACACCGCGAGGCCGGCGACAAGCTGGTGGTGATTACCGCCACCAACCGCTTTGTGACGGCACCTATCGTGGCGCGACTGGGGATCGATACGTTGCTGGCAACCGAATGCGAGATGGCTGACGGACGCTATACCGGCCGCACCACAGGTGTGCCCTGCTTCCGTGAAGGCAAGGTGACACGCCTCAATCAGTGGCTACAGGACAACGCGTTCAGCCTTGAGGACAGCTATTTCTACAGTGACTCTATGAACGACCTGCCGCTGCTGGAGCAAGTGGCCAACCCGGTTGCGGTCGATCCGGACGCCAGACTGCGCGCAGAAGCCGAACAGCGCGGCTGGCCGGTTATCACTCTGCGTAACTGAACGTCGGCACTGCTCAGGCCGGTTTGAAGCCCATCAGACCGGCCATCGCCACAAAGCACACGACGCTGATCACAGTCAGCGCCAGGGTAAAACCTCGCTTGCCGCCCTTGGCACCGAGGCGCAACCGGTTGAGCCTGGCCACCAGCCAGCCCCAACTGCACAGCCCCAGGGTGTAAAGCAGGCTGCTGCCCAGCACCCAGGTCTGGCCCAGTGACAACCCTTTCAGATGCACCAGCCACCAGCCACTGAATGGCAGTGTCGCCAGACACACGGCCATAAGCACCCAGAAAAACAGTAAAGGCCGCTTGAGCAGGCGATTCTGCACGGTCGTGTCGCCTTCAAGACGCACCTTGACCACCCCGCTGGCCAACACCAGCGCGCTGATCAGCAACAACGCGATGGCGACGATGTGCAAGGTATTGAGGGTGGTGATGGGTTCCATGACGCGGCGTTCCTCTGGAATCGGGCTTGGGTGAGTTTAGCAGCGTGGACACAAGGGCCGCGCCTTAAGAGCTAGCGTGGGCATGCTCCGCGCTCAGCGTTATACGCAAATCCGCCTTTGATTCTGGCCGAAGGCCGTGGGAGCGAACTTGTTCGCGAAAGGGCCGGTACATCCGCCGAAGGTGCGTCGCCTGAAACACCGTCTTCGCGAACAAGCGAAGCGTCGCCCGGTCCGCTCCCACGCCCTGCGGGCAAAAGCCTGCTCTGCGCCCAACGTCAGCCCAGAAACAAGCGGTACGCCGGGTTTTCGCTCTCGTCCCAATACGGGTAACCGATCTCGTCCAGCGCTGCGCCCACCAGGTGCCGCTCTTCCTCCGGCACTACCAGACCAGCGACCACACGGCCGTCTGCTGCGCCGTGGTTGCGGTAATGGAACATCGAGATGGTCCAGCGGCCGCCCAGGCGGTTGAGGAAGTTGAACAGCGCGCCCGGTCGCTCAGGGAATTCGAAACGCAGCACCACTTCATCGTCGACGCGCTCGGCATGCCCACCGACCATGTGACGGATGTGCAGTTTGGCCAGCTCGTTGTCGGTCAGGTCGAGCACCGGGAAGCCTTGCCCGGTCAGGCTGGCGATCAGGGCGCTGCGCGGGTCGTTCTCGGGGTGGGTCTGCACGCCGACGAAGATGTGCGCCTCGCGATCGGTGTGGTAGCGGTAGTTGAATTCGGTGATCTGGCGCTTGCCGATGGCCTCGCAGAAGGCCTTGAAGCTGCCCGGCTGCTCGGGAATGGTCACGGCGATGATCGCTTCGCGGCCTTCGCCCAGCTCGGCGCGCTCGGCAACGTGACGCAAGCGGTCGAAGTTGACGTTGGCCCCGGAGTCGATGGCCACCAGCGTCTGGCCGCTGACGCCGCGCTGCTCGACATACTTCTTGATCCCGGCAACACCCAGTGCGCCTGCGGGCTCGGTGATCGAGCGGGTGTCGTCGTAGATGTCCTTGATTGCCGCACATATTTCGTCGGTGCTGACGGTGATCACTTCATCGACATAATGACGGCACACTTCAAACGTGTGATGGCCGATCTGCGCCACTGCCACACCATCGGCAAACAGCCCGACCTGGCTCAATACCACACGCTCGCCCGCCGCCATCGCCGCTTGCAGGCAGTTGGAGTCGTCCGGTTCAACACCGATGACCTTGATCTCCGGCCGCAGGTATTTGACGTACGCCGCGATACCCGCGATCAGCCCGCCACCACCGACCGGTACGAAGATCGCGTCCAGCTGCCCTGGCTGCTGACGAAGAATCTCCATCGCCACGGTGCCTTGCCCGGCAATCGTGTCAGGGTCGTCATAAGGATGGATGTAGACCAAACCCTGCTCGTCGACCAGTTTCAGCGAGTAGGCCAGCGCTTCCGGGAATGAATCGCCGTGCAGCACCACTGTGGCGCCCCGCGAGCGCACGCCTTCAACCTTGATTTCCGGCGTGGTGCGCGGCATGACGATGGTCGCCAGAATGCCCAGTTCGCGTGCCGCCAGTGCCAGGCCTTGTGCGTGATTGCCCGCCGAGGCCGTGACCACGCCGCGTGCGGCCTCTTCTGCGGTCAATTGCGCCAGCTTGTTGTACGCGCCGCGAATCTTGAAGGAGAACACCGGCTGCAGGTCTTCGCGCTTGAGCAATACCCGGTTTCCCAGCCGCTCGGACAGCTGACGAGCGCCGTGCAGCGGGGTTTCGACAGCCACGTCGTACACGCGGGAGGTGAGGATTTTCTTGACGTAGTGTTCGAGCATCGGGGCGGCATCACTGACGAAGCGGGCAAGGTCGGGAAGTCTACCCTGCGTGCCGAAAGACGACCATACGAATGACAGGGCTTTGCAGCGCAGTCGCCGCTATAATGCGGGCCTTTTTTACATACCCCCTCTTTATTACCTACATCAGGCACCGTGGAGCCCGCATGACCCAGGATCAACTCAAACAGGCAGTCGCCCAGGCAGCTGTCGACTTCATCCTTCCGAAGCTCGATGACAAAAGCATTGTAGGCGTCGGCACCGGCTCCACGGCCAATTGCTTCATCGATGCACTGGCTAAACACAAGGCGGCATTCGATGGCGCGGTCGCCAGCTCGGAAGCTACCGCCGCGCGCCTCAAGGGCCACGGTATTCCGGTGTATGAGCTGAACACGGTCAGCGACCTGGAGTTCTATGTCGATGGTGCCGATGAAAGCGACGAGCATCTGAACCTGATCAAGGGCGGCGGCGCGGCGCTGACACGCGAGAAAATCGTCGCAGCAGTGGCCAAGACCTTTATCTGCATCGCCGATGGCAGCAAGCTGGTGCCGGTGCTGGGCGCATTTCCGCTGCCGGTAGAGGTTATCCCGATGGCACGCAGCCACGTAGCCCGCCAACTGGTCAAGCTGGGCGGCGACCCGGTCTATCGCGAGGGCGTTCTGACCGACAACGGCAATATCATCATCGACGTGCACAACATGAGCATCACCAACCCGGTGGAGCTGGAAGCGAACATCAACGCCATTGTCGGCGTGGTCACCAATGGCCTGTTCGCCGCTCGCCCGGCTGATCTGCTGCTGCTCGGCACTGCTGAAGGCGTGAAGCCCCTGAAGCGCTGATAAAACCGGTCATGCCCACGCAAGGTGGGCATGCGCCTCACAGGCTCAAGGCTTGCGGAACACGTAAAACAGGTTCGGCTCGCTCACCAGATACAGCGTTCCCTCTGCGTCCATGGCCATCCCTTCAGCCTGCGGCACGCCCTTGCTCAGGCCCATCGCCCCTTTTGCCAGTGAGCTGCTGCCAATCGGGTGACCACTGGTGTCGAGTTCGAGAATCCGCTTCGACTCATCGGACAAGGCCAGCAGGTGGCCGCTGATCTCATCGAATTGCAGGCTGGAAAGATCACGAACCGAAAGTCGGCCATCGCGCTTGCTGTTGGCAATGACCTGCAGGTTGCCGGGGGCCTGAAGATCGGTCTTTGGAAAGCCACGCACCTCAATGATCTGCACCGGGTCACGCTCCCTGGCGACAAACAGGCGCTTGCCGACCGAGTCATAAGCCAGCCCTTCATAGCCTTTATTACCGCTGGTACTTATCCCCAGTGTCAGTTGCTCGGCATCGGCGGCGTTCAGGCTTTTTGTGCTGTCATCCACATGAATCTGAATCAACCGCAGTTGACGCTCGTCGCTGATGACGTAAACGCCGGGGCTGATGTATTCGACAGCCTCGGCATCACCGAAACCAACCAGCGGAATGCGCCGCAACACCTTGCCATCCAGGCTCAGTTCGACCAATTCAGGGTTCTGGTTGGTCACCGTGAACAGGCTCTTGCGGTCCGGGTCGTAGCTGAGGCCGGAAACATCATCCTCAAGCCCCTCGATCACCTTTTCTTCCGTCACGACACGATACTGATCGAGCCCGATGGAATGGAGCGAGTCGGACTGCCAGAAAACTTGCCAGTCGAACAGCACGCGTTCCACGTAGCGGTATCGCTCATTGGCGATCATGAACAGCACCGCCAACGGAACAAGGGCCAGAAGCAGGAGTAAAGAGCGGGTAGAGCGGCGCATTGAGGTGACTCGGACAGGTTGAGCGGGCGGCATTGATACCACGCCATTCTGAAAGCAAACTTAATGGCGCAGTGCTATTTGATTATCAGCTATGTGGCTGCCGTCCTGGCTCAGTGCTTGCGAAACGAATAGAACAGGTTCGGTTCGCTGACCATGTACAGCGTACCGGCCTCATCGAGGGCCACGCCTTCTGCGCGCGGAATTGTATCCTTCAAACCATTCATGCCGCCCAACAATGTCATGAAGCTGACCTGCTCGCCCTGTTCGTCGACTTCCAGCAACATGTGCGAATCGGCAGACAGCGCGAGCATGTGGCCCGTGCGCGGGTCGATGCTCAGCGAGGACAGATTGCGCATGTCCAGCGAGCGACTCGATAGCGGCTGCTTGTCGCCTGCCAGCACGTCGCTGCCATTACTTTTCCAGGTGTACAGCGCGGGAGGTCGCTCCTCGCCCAGTATCAGCTGCTGACGCTGCGGATCCCAGGCGATGCCTTCGAAGCCCTTGTTCTGGTTGGCGGACTTGCCGAGTTCGTACTGGGGGAAATCCGCGATGTTCAGGATGGTGGTGTCTGCATTCACTTTAACGATGGTCAACTTGTGCTGGCGCTCATCGGTGATCGCAATCAGGCCATCGTTCATGACGGCAACGCCTTCCGGATTGCTCCAGCCCACCAGCGGGATCTTGCGCAGTACATCGCCCGTGAGCGTCAACTCCACCAGAAATGCATTCTTGCCCATGACCGCAAACAGCGTTTTGGTGGCCGGGCTGTAGGACAGATCAGAAGCCTCGTCCTTTTCCATGCCCGGCAGCGCCTTGGCATCGATATCTACATGATAGCCAGGCAGCCAGATACTTGCGCTGCGCTCTTCGTTGCTCTCGAACCGTTCCTTGAGCCAAAGCAGCCCGCGATCATCCCAATGCATGATGTGAGACAGGCCATAGCCCAGCACGACAGCCAGCAGCAGCCACGAATACCAACGCGGGGTGCGTATGAAGGCGAAGCGTTTTTTTGCGCGAGGGGGCGTTGAGGCAGGAAGGGCCATTCAAGTATTCCTGAGCAGATGAGACTTCATGACGACATGGGTGCCCGCGAGGGTCGGCGGGATTATCCAGAGCAGGTGTGAAAAAAACGCAAAATCGACCGAACTATCAACCACCGGATAAACAAAAGCCACCCGAGAATGACCTCGCGTGGCTTTGGGTACTGCATCAAGCGGCTGCGCAGTTAGCGAACGACGCTGCTGAACGGCGCCTGCCCAACCAGCTCCAGGACGATTTCGTCACCGGCCTCAAATGGCCCCACGCCAGCAGGCGTGCCGGTCATGATCAGGTCACCGGCCTGCAACGAGAAGTTGGCTGCCATGTGCTGGATCATCGGCACGATCGGGTTGAGCATCATGTTGCTGTTGCCGTCCTGAACCACCTTGCCATTGAGGGTCAGGCGGATACCGATGTCCTCAAGATCAGGGAAGGTCTCGGCGGGCACGAACGGCGGGATCACCGCAGCGCCGTCGAAACACTTGGCCAGCTCCCACGGCAGGCCTTTCTCACGCAGACGCGACTGGACATCACGCAACGTCAGGTCCAGACCAGGCGCAAAGCCGCTGATCGCGTCGAGTACTTCTTCGCGCGAAGGGTTCTTGCTCAGGGGCTTGCCGATCAACACCACGATCTCGGCTTCGTAATGCACCGAACCGCGGTCTGCAGGGATGGTGAAGCCACCCTCCAGCGCAACCACCGCGCTGCCGGGCTTCATGAACAGCAGCGGCTCGGTAGGCACCGCGTTGCCCAGTTCCTTGGCGTGCTCGGCGTAGTTACGCCCGATGCAGACCACTTTACCCAGCGGGAAGTGAATGTTGGTGCCATCGACATATTTGTGCTGGTAGCTCATGACGTCTCCTGAGGCTGTAAGAGGTAGCCTGCTTATTGTTGCGACCTTGTTGTTGCGACGGATCAAATGGTTGTGGCAGCTCAAACGGCGAATATTTTCCCCGGATTCATGATGCCATTGGGGTCGAACACCGCTTTCAACGCCTTCATGTATTCGATTTCGACCGGCGAGCGACTGTACGTCAAATAGTCGCGCTTGGTCATCCCGACCCCGTGCTCGGCGGAAATCGAGCCGTTGTACTTTTCTACGGTCTCAAATACCCATTTGTTGACCTTCGCACATTTGACGAAGAACTCGTCCTTGTCGAGGCTTTCGGGCTTGAGGATGTTCAAGTGCAGGTTGCCGTCGCCGATGTGGCCGTACCACAGCACTTCGAAGTCCGGATAGTATTTGGCGACGATGGCATCGATTTCAGCCAGAAATTCCGGCACTTTCGAGACAGTGACCGAGATGTCGTTCTTGTACGGGGTGAAGTGCGAGATGGTTTCGGAGATGTATTCGCGCAGCTTCCACAGGTTGCGCAACTGCTGTTCGCTCTGGCTCATGACCCCGTCCAGCACCCAGCCCTGCTCCACGCAATGCTCGAAGGTCGTCAGCGCCTGATCGGCAAGGTCTTCGGTGGTCGCCTCAAACTCCAGCAGCACATAGAACGGGCATGGCGTGTCGAAGGGCGACGGTACGTCACCGCGCGCCATGACGCGGGCGAAGGATTTGTCGGAGAAGAACTCGAACGCCGTCAGGTCGAGCTTGCCGTGAAAGGCATGCAGCACCGGCATGATCGAGTTGAAGTCAGAGGTGCCCAGCACCATCGCGGTGAGGTTCTTCGGCGCACGATCAAGGCGCATGGTGGCTTCGACAACAAAACCCAGCGTGCCCTCGGCACCGATGAACAGTTGTCGCAGGTCGTAGCCGGTGGCGTTCTTGATCAGGTCCTTGTTCAGCTCCAGCAGATCGCCCTTGCCGGTGACCACTTTCAGGCCCGCGACCCAGTTGCGGGTCATGCCGTAGCGAATGACCTTTATCCCGCCAGCATTGGTGCCGATATTGCCGCCGATCTGGCTGGAGCCCGAAGAGGCAAAGTCGACCGGGTAATAAAGGCCGCTTTCTTCAGCCAGCGCCTGCAACTGGCGAGTGATCACACCAGGCTGACAGACTGCCGTACGGTCGGTCAGATTCAGCTCCAGCACCTGATTCATGTAGTCGAACGAAACGACCACTTCACCGTTGGCTGCCACTGCTGCCGCAGAAAGCCCGGTGCGCCCGCCAGACGGCACCAGCGCCACACGCCGCTGGTTGGCCCAGCGCACGATCGCCTGCACCTGTTCAGTGGTCTTGGGGAACACGATAGCCAGTGGCGCGGGGGTGAATTGTTTGGTCCAGTCCTTGCCGTAAGTCTGCAGAGAATCGGCATCGGTCAGCACCTTGCCGGTGTCAACCAGGGTCTGCAGCTCATCAATCAAAGCACGATCAGTCATGGACTCAACTCTCGAACAATTCATGGGCATCCTGAGAACGGTTCACGTTACGGGATGAGGTTTCGCGGGGCTCATATGCTAGCATACGCCCCCCGTGAGTCGTGCCCAGAGCCGAACCGGGCACCCCCTGCCAATTTTCTTCGGGACACAGGTTTACGCAGATGAGCAAGACTTCCCTCGACAAGAGCAAGATCAAGTTCCTTCTTCTCGAAGGCGTCCATCAGTCCGCTGTCGACGTCCTCAAGGCGGCCGGCTACACCAGCATCGAGTACCACACCAAGTCTCTGCCGGAAGCCGAACTGAAAGAAAAGATCGCCGACGCACACTTCATCGGTATCCGCTCCCGCACTCAGTTGACTGAAGAGCTGTTCGATTGCGCCAAGAAACTGGTTGCCGTCGGCTGCTTCTGCATCGGCACCAACCAGGTTGACCTCAATGCAGCGCGTGAGCGTGGTATTGCAGTGTTCAATGCGCCCTACTCCAACACCCGCTCGGTCGCGGAACTGGTGCTGGCCGAAGCGATCCTGCTGCTGCGCGGTATCCCCGAGAAGAACGCTTCCTGCCACCGTGGCGGCTGGATCAAAAGCGCGGCCAACTCTTTCGAAATCCGTGGCAAGAAGCTCGGCATCATTGGCTATGGCTCGATCGGTACGCAACTGTCGGTGCTGGCCGAAGGCCTGGGCATGCAGGTGTACTTCTACGACACGCTGACCAAGCTGCCACTGGGCAACGCGACTCAGGTGTCCAGCCTGAACGAGCTGCTGGGCATGTCCGATATCGTTACCCTGCACGTGCCGGAAACCTCGGAAACCCAGTGGATGATCGGCGAAAAAGAAATTCGCGCGATGAAAAAGGGCAGCATCCTGATCAACGCGGCTCGCGGCACAGTGGTTGAGCTGGACGCCCTGGCCGACGCGATCAAGGACAAACACCTGATCGGCGCTGCAATCGACGTGTTCCCGGTCGAGCCACGCTCGAACGACGACATCTTCGAAAGTCCGCTGCGTGGCCTGGACAACGTGATCCTGACCCCGCACATCGGCGGTTCCACTGCCGAAGCGCAGGCTAACATCGGTCTGGAAGTCGCGGAAAAGCTGGTCAAGTACAGCGACAACGGTACGTCGGTGTCCTCGGTCAACTTCCCGGAAGTGGCCTTGCCTGCTCACCCTGGCAAGCATCGCCTGCTGCACATCCACGAAAACATCCCGGGCGTGCTCAGCGAGATCAACAAGGTCTTCGCCGAAAACGGCATCAACATCTCCGGTCAGTTCCTGCAGACCAACGAGAAAGTCGGTTACGTGGTCATCGACGTCGACGCCGAATACTCGGACCTTGCCCAGGCCAAGCTGCAACAGATCAAAGGCACCATCCGCAGCCGCGTTCTGTTCTGATCGCCGTGATCAGCGTGCCCATGCTCTGCATGGGCGCGCATTCCGTTACAAGCCCCCTCAAGATAGGACGCAGAGCGTCCAGAACTGCATGCCCACGCGGAGCATGGGCACGATAAGTGTTCTTCCAGGCATGGGCACGATAAGTGTCTTCCGAAGACCTATCGCTCCTCAAGCTACAGCGTGGCAATGCCATTCGTGACGCTCTGCGTCACACAAGCACTGACAGCCCTACTTCACATTGATCGTGATCTTCTTCGACTCGACCGAAGGGTTCAGCGGCATGTGGCCTTTGTCGCCCATCAGCAATTGCAATGTGTGCTGACCAGGCGGCAGGTTGATTTCGGTTTCGGTCTGGCCCATGCCGAAGTGGCGGATGTTGTCACTGACCGGCAGCGGCGCATTCATCGCTGGCTGGTCGTTCACGTCGATCAGCAGGTGATGGTGACCGGTCTCGGGAACATCCACACCCGCAGGTGCGACGCCCATGCCTTTGAGACCGAATTGCACCTTGAACGGTGATGTCACGGTTTCACCGTCCTTGAGCGAGATGATGTACACCTCGGCGCCTTCAGGGGATGCAGCGCGTGGCATATCGGCGGCGCTGACCAGCATGGATGCGCTGAGCAACAGGCCCGCGACCATCGTTCCAGAAAATAAGGATTTCATGATTGCTCCGATTGCAGTTGACGTAAGTCGACCCTCACTCAACAAATCCGTCGGTTCAGGAGTGCTCACGATAGACCGCAGCCGGGCTCAATGGCTCACTGCATTGATGAAACAGTTTTCATGAACGGGCTACAGTTCACTGGAACAACTCATTGCCGCGGCGCCTGAACCAGCCTGTCAGTGACAGTCGATCACGGCTGGCAGGCATGACTTCGTGGGGAATATCACCGGACAGAAAAACCACCAGGCAGCCGCCTGTAGGCTGGACGTCGTAAGCTACATCGTCCTTGAGGTACATGCGCAACTGGCCGCCATGCTCAGGCAGCCAGGCATTGTTGAGGTAGAGCACCGCCGACACCATGCGCTTGTCATCATCACGAAAGCGATCCACATGCCTGAGGTAGCGGGCACCCGGTGGATACAGCGCAAAATGGCTTTCGTAATCCTCCAGCCCCAGAAAAAGGCCGCGATTGAGCGCCTGACGCAAGCTGTCCATCAATTCCAGATAGCTGTCGCAACACTGCACCTGCCCCGCTTCAAGCCACTGAATGCGGTCACCACGAATGCCTTCGCGTATTTCCTGCGCTGCACCCTTGCCAATAGCGGCAGGCTCGAGCTCACCTTCGGCAGCACGTTTTCGGCACTCTTGCTCAAGTTCAAGAGTCAGAGCTTCGGGCAGAAAAATATTCTGCTGCGACCAGCCGTTGGCGGCCAGGTCGTCGACGATTCGCAACAGCAGTGGGTGGTCAGAGGGTATGCGCATGGCGTGCATAGTATCGATAAGCCATGAAATCCGACAGAGGCGTATACATGCGGTATCACACGCGGGAGATTTCACTCGCTGGCGGCACTCATAACTCGACAAATCCACGCTAACACCCGGAGAATAGCGGCCTGCCGACAGGAGTCCCCAATGCGTCGTTTGTTTGTTTTGCTGTTGATGTTCTGCACCTCCCCTGCCTGGGCAGACAGCTACGATCAGTTGTACAAGGCCGCAGGCTGGCCGGAACAGCGCGCGCATTTCAACGATGCTCTCAAGGCTGCCCAACAGCGCTACAGCAACAACCTGCCGCCTGCGGTTTATCAAGCGCTGGTCAATAACAGCAATCAGCGTTTTTCCCCACAGGCCATGGACCAGCGCGCGTCCAGGCGCCTGCGTGAAAGCCTCAAGGACCCCACACCGTCGCTGCAATTCTTTCAGTCACCGCTGGGCCGCAAGATCGTCAACGCCGAGCTGACCGCCACCCGCGCCGACCAGTTGGCCAAGCACGCGCAAGGGCTGCCACATATAGAAGCGGATGCCACGCGTCAGCTGCTGATTGGCCACCTGGCCCAGGCGCTGCCAGCCAGACAGGCCGGTGCGGAAGTCAGCCTGGCCATCGCAGGCGTTGCCGCCGACAGCCTGAGCCAGATGATTCCCGGCCTGTTGGGCGGCGGTCAGGCGCAAGGCATGCTCGAAGGCCAGCGCGAACGCTTGATGGCGCAGATCAGCGCCGACCTGAACAACACGCTGCTGTACGTCTACCGTGACCTGTCCGACCCTGAACTTGAAGAGTTCTCGACCTTCGCCGAGTCACCGGAAGGCAAAGCCTATTATCAGGCCGCACTGGCTGCGATCCGCGCCGGACTGGCGGTTGGGCAAAGTGCGTCGAGCCTGAATCCCGGACAGTAAAAACCGTCAGGCCCTCAAGCGCCTGAGGTCAAAGGAATGGACACCATCGTATGAAAGACTCATTGGCTTTGCTCGCCACCGGTATCGTAATGGCCTTTTTCGCCTGGCTGTTCTGGAGTTCTCTGGGGCAGGACGCCTTTGCCGTGTTTGGGGCGCTGATGCTCGTCGTACTGGCCGTCGAAAACTCTCGCCTGCGCAGACAGGTAAAGGCGCTGCAGGCCGGCAAGGCTGAAAAAGTCTAACGAAATCGCCCTTTGAGGAAATCAAAGTACCGAGCTCGCAGCTCCGGCGATTCGTTGGCCAGATGATGCCGAGCGTGCCCCAGCATCAGGATTTGCGGCTGGCTGAACTTGCCTTTCAGAACCGTGAGGTTGTGAGACCAGTCGACCGTCATGTCTGCGTCACCTTGAATGATCAACGGGCTGCGCAGGCTGCGCGGCGCGCGCTCAATACGCACGATCCATTGCGACAACGCGCCGACCCAGGCAGTGGGCAGGCGACGCGGCTGTAAAGGGTCCGCCAGGAGAAAAGGCAGGAACGCAGGCGCATTGGAGTTTTCGGTGAAACGCCGGGCAATGCCGTTTACGAACGGTTTGAGCAGGTGATAACTCAACCGCGACCATCCCCAGGCCCTTGGCCTGACCAGCGGTGCCAGCAGGATCACCTCACCTTGCGCAGGCGTGTCATGCCCCTGATGAAGCAGGTGATCGGTCACGATGGCCCCACCCATGCTTTGTCCGCACAGGTGCCAGGGATGCGGAAGCCCAAGGCCTTCGGCTTCAAGCAGCAGGCGTTGCAGCACGAGTTGATACTCGGCGAAGTCATTGATACAGGCCCGACTGCCGCTAGACAGGCCATGGCCCGGCAAGTCGCAGGCGATCACGGCGAACCCCTGCTCCAGCGCCCACTCGATGACATGCCGGTATAGCCCCATGTGGTCGTAAAAACCGTGAAACAGAAACAGCGTGGCGACCGGGCTGTCAGGCATCCACACCTGCCCGACAACCTCGTAGCCCGCGACATCGAGGCGCCCCAGCCAGCTGCGTATGACGTTTTCGCCACACAGTCCGGCAAGACCGTAGAAGCGTTGATAGGCCAGTCCGTCCATGGAAAGCGGGTCGATGATATTCAGCGGCAGCAGGCTGGCGCGCAGTTTATCGGGGTCAAACGTGGCGGACATGTGGCTTCCAGATTCCGGCAAGCGGTAAGTAAAATTGTGTAACGATATTCTTCTGTATGCTCCGGCATGGCAAGCTAAGCGGCTGTAATCGCAGACATCTGTCATCGAACGTGCACATTGTTGTCTGCACACTGGGCGATGCTCGCGAATTCACCCGCCCGAATTCGCCCTGAAGCCGTTTCAAACCGGCTCGTGTGTCGGGTTTCATCGAGTCAACTGCGTCACAACGATAGTCTCCATTCCTGCCTACGCCATTTACAGAGAAACCGGATGAAACGCAGCCTCTTCATTCTAGCCATCATCATCGCCCTGCTTGCGGGTGGCGCGGGCTGGTACGTAAATAGCAAACTGCCGGTACGTGATGGCGAGATCGCCATGAGCCGTCTTCAGGCCCCCGTCACCCTGCGCTACGACGAGCGTGGCGTGCCGCACATCCGGGCAGAGAACGAAGCAGATCTGTATCGAGCGCTGGGTTATGCCCATGCTCAGGACCGGTTGTTCCAGATGGAAATGCTGCGGCGTCTGGCGCGTGGCGAACTGGCGGAAATACTCGGGCCGAACCTGGTCGAGACCGACAAACTGTTTCGCACGCTGCGCATTCGCGAGCATGCCGACGCGTATGTCGCACGCCAGGACAAGAACACCCCGACCTGGAAAGCGCTGGAAGCCTACATCGACGGCGTCAATCAGTATCAGGACACCCACGCACGACCGATGGAGTTCGACGCGCTGGGTATTCCCAAGCGGCGCTTCACTACCGAAGACACCGTCAGCATCGGCGGCTATCTGGCGTACAGCTTTGCGGCAGCGTTCAGAACCGAACCATTGCTGACGTATGTGCGCGATCAACTGGGCCCGCAATATTTGAAAGTGTTTGATCTGGACTGGCATCCGGACGGCATGCTCGGTTCTAAACCGGCATTGGCCAGCGCCGACTGGAAAGGCCTGGCGCAATTGGCCCAGTTGAGCCACAAGGCGCTGGAAGGCGCAGGTCTGCCGCAGTTCGAGGGCAGCAACGCTTGGGTGATTTCCGGCAGCCGCACGCAAAGCGGCAAACCGATACTGGCGGGCGACCCGCACATCCGCTTCTCGGTGCCTTCGGTGTGGTACGAAGCACAGCTTTCTGCGCCGGGCTTTGAGCTTTATGGGCACTTCCCGGGGCTCAATCCGTTCGCGTTTCTGGGCCACAACATGGATTTCGGCTGGAGCCTGACCATGTTCCAGAACGATGACGTGGACCTGATCGCCGAGAAGACCAATCCTGATAACCCCAATCAGGTCTGGTATCACGGGCAATGGGTGGACATGACCCGCACCGAGCAGCAGATAGCAGTCAAAGGCCAATCGCCAGTCCCGTTGACCCTGCTGGAGTCGCCGCACGGCCCTATCGTCAACACCGTGATGGGCAAGAATGCCGGGCAGACGCCGATTGCCATGTGGTGGTCATTTCTGGTGTCTGCCAACCCGGTACTGGATGGTTTCTACGAAGCCAACCGCGCAGACACGCTGGAGAAGATGCGCAGCGCCGCCGAGAAGATCCAGTCACCGGGCCTCAACATTGTCTGGGCCAATGCCAAAGGTGACATCGGCTGGTGGGCTGCGGCGCAACTGCCGATTCGTCCGCAAGGCGTCAACCCGAGCTTCATCCTCGACGGCAGCACCGCGCAGGCGGACAAATCGGGCTTTTACCCGTTCAGCGCCAACCCGCACGAAGAAAACCCGGCGCGTGGTTACATCGTGTCCGCCAACTTCCAGCCGCTGTCGCCGACCGGCATGCAGATTCCCGGCTATTACAACCCGGCCGAGCGTGGCCAGGAGCTTAACCGGCAACTGAGTGACGCCACCATCAAGTGGGACCTGGCCACCAGCAAGGCGCTGCAACTGGGCACGCAGACCGACTATGCACCGAGCATTCTCAGGCCATTGATTCCGGTACTGCGCAGCGTTGTCAGCGACCCGGACGAACTGGCACTCGTGGAGCGACTGGCCAGTTGGAAAGGCGATTACCCTGTCGATTCGGTAGGCGCCACGCTGTTCAATCAGTTCCTGTTCGACCTGACCGAAGAGACCTTCCACGACGAACTGGGCGACGCGATGTTTGAAACCCTGCTGTCGACCCGCGTACTGGACGCCGCACTGCCGCGTCTGGCCGCCGACGCCGATTCGCCGTGGTGGAACAATCGCAATTCACCCCATGAAGAAAGCCGCGCCAATACCGTCAAGGTAGCCTGGCGAGCCAGCGTGTCGCACTTGCGGTCGCTGTACGGCACCAACCCGGATGAATGGGTGTGGGGCAAGGCGCACACCCTTACTCAGGGCCACCCGATGGGGTCGCAAAAGCCGCTGGACATGATCTTCAACGTTGGCCCGTATGCAGCGCCGGGCACTCATGAAGTGCCGAACAACCTGTCATCCAGCATCCGCCCTGCCCCATGGCCCGTCGGCTACGGCCCCTCGACCCGCCGCCTGATCGACTTCGCCGACCCGGCGCACAGCCTGGGGATAAATCCGGTGGGACAAAGCGGCGTGCCGTTCGACAAGCATTATTCGGATCAGGCCAAGGCGTTTGTGAGTGGCGAGTACCTGCCACAGCGCTTCAGCGAGAAGGACGTGGCAGAGCATACGGAAGGGGTTTTGCGGCTGGTGCCGGGGGCGTAGCGACACTCTCTGTGCCGAACCAGGAAATGAGGCTTGCTCGCGAACTGTCGGGAACCGACAGTGAAACCTTCACGTACGGTACATCAGGCACAACCGGGGTCGCTGGTTTTGCTGCCGGTCCCCGGCAGTTCGCGAACAAGTTCGCTCCTACGCCCTGCGGGCAGCATCAGGAGCGGACTTGCGTATCGCTCACGCAATCAGGTCTTCACGCCGCCGGAGCACGCCTTGGGTCTGGTTGTTTCCAGGCGTCTGCCGCGCTTTCCTCGATGGCTTGCTGGATAGCACGCTTGCGGCTGTTTTCCGCGCGACGGGTGAAGAACCAGACCAGGAAGGTTGCCAGTGAGACCGCCAGCAGGATCAGGCTGGCAACCGCATTGATCTCAGGTTTAACGCCCAGTCGCACGGCGGAGAACACTTCCATCGGCAAGGTTGTCGAGCCCGGCCCGGAGACGAAGCTGGCGAGCACAAGGTCGTCCAGCGACAGCGCAAACGACATCATGCCACCGGCTGCCAGTGACGGTGCGATCATCGGGATGGTGATCAGCAAGAACACCTTCCACGGACGCGCCCCCAGGTCCATCGCCGCCTCTTCGATCGACAGGTCCAGCTCACGCAGCCGCGCCGAGACCACAACTGCCACGTAGGCCGCGCAGAACGTCGTGTGCGCGATCCAGATGGTCATGATCCCGCGCTCCTGCGGCCAGCCAATCATCTGCGCCATAGCCACGAACAGCAGCAACAGCGAGAGGCCGGTGATCACTTCGGGCATTACCAGCGGAGCCGTGACCAGCCCGCCAAAGAACGTCCGACCCTTGAAGCGGCTGATGCGGGTCAGCACAAACGCAGCCATGGTCCCCAGCGCCACCGCAGCAACGGCGGTGTAGCAGGCGATCTCCAGCGAGCGCATCACCGAGCCCATCAGTTGCGAGTTATCCAGCAGGCCGACGTACCATTTCACCGACCAGCCGCCCCAGACCGTCACCAGTTGCGAGGCGTTGAACGAGTAGATGACCAGAATCACCATCGGCGCATAGATGAACAGTAAACCCAGAACCAGCATCAGGTTCGAGAATCGAAAGCGGTTCATGCCTTGCCCTCCAGTTCTTTGGCCTGACTGCGGTTGAACAGGATAATGGGCACGATCAGCACCAGCAGCATGATGACCGCCAGCGCCGAAGCCACCGGCCAGTCACGGTTGTTGAAGAATTCCTGCCACAGCACGCGGCCGATCATCAGGGTTTCCGGGCCGCCGAGCAGCTCGGGAATCACGAACTCACCGACCACCGGAATGAATACCAGCATGCAGCCGGCGATCACGCCGTTCTTGGACAGCGGCACGGTGATTTTCCAGAAGCTGTTGAAGGTGCTCGAACCCAGGTCGGACGCGGCTTCCAGCAGGCTGGTGTCGTGCTTCACGAGGTTGGCGTACAGCGGCAAAATCATGAACGGCAGGTAGGAATAGACCACGCCGATGTACACCGCCAGGTTGGTGTTGAGGATCTGCAACGGCGCGTCGATCAGGCCCAGCCACATCAGGAAGGCATTGAGCAGCCCGTTGTTGCTGAGAATGCCCATCCAGGCGTAGACGCGGATCAGGATCGCGGTCCAGGTCGGCATCATGATCAGCAGCAACAGTACGGTTTGCAGATCTTTACGAGCGCTGGCAATGGCATAAGCCATCGGGTAGCCGATCAGCAGGCACAGCAAGGTGCTGATGAAGGCCATTTTCAGCGAGCCCAGATAGGCCGAAACATACAGGTCATCGCCACTGAGCAAGGTGTAGTTGGCGAAGTTGAGGACCATCTGCAGCTTTTCATCGGCGTAGCTGAAGATCTCGGTGTATGGCGGGATCGCGACGTCGGCTTCGGCGAAGCTGATCTTGAGTACGATCAGAAACGGCAAGGCAAAGAACAGGAACAGCCAGAGGAACGGCACGCCGATGACCATCTGCCGCCCGTTGGGCTTTATGCGCTCGAAGGCGCGCTTGATCTTGCGGATTTTCATGAGCGCAGTACCACGCCGCTGTCGTCTTCCCACCACACGTAGACTTCATCGCCCCAGGTAGGCCGCGCGCCCTGACGCTCGGCGTTGGCGACGAACGACTGCACCAGTTTGCCGCCCGGCAGCTCGACGTAGAACACCGAATGACCGCCCAGGTAGGCGATGTCGTGGACCTTGCCGCGCGACCAGTTGTATTCGAAGCTGGGTTGCTCAGTGGTAACCAGCAGTTTTTCCGGACGCAAGGCGTAGGTGATGTGCTTGTCTTCCACCGACGTACTGACGCCGTGGCCGACATAGATATTGCGCTCCAGCTCGGGGCTGCGGATCAGCGCATGGCCTTCCATGTCCTCGATCACTTCGCCTTCGAACAGGTTGACGCTGCCGATGAACTCGCAGACCAGACGGCTGGTCGGGGTTTCATAGATATCGATCGGGCTGCCGATCTGCGCGATCCAGCCAAGGTGCATGATTGCGATGCGCTCGGCCATGGTCATGGCCTCTTCCTGATCGTGAGTCACCATCACGCAGGTCACGCCGACGCGCTCGATGATCTCCACCAGTTCCAGCTGCATCTGCGAACGCAGTTTCTTGTCCAGCGCGCCCATCGGCTCGTCGAGCAGCAACAGCTTGGGCTTTTTGGCCAGCGAGCGTGCCAGGGCCACACGTTGACGCTGGCCGCCGGAGAGCTGGTGCGGCTTGCGCTTGGCGTACTGGGTCATCTGCACCAGCTTGAGCATTTCCGCCACACGAGCTTCGATTTCCGGCTTGGCCAGCTTGTCCTGTTTCAGGCCAAAGGCGATGTTGTCCGCGACGGTCATGTGCGGGAACAGCGCATAGGACTGGAACATCATGTTGATCGGCCGTTCGTACGGAGGCATGTCGGTAATGTCGACGCCGTCGAGGTAGATACGCCCCTCGGTCGGGCGCTCGAAACCGGCCAGCATGCGCAGCAGTGTGGACTTTCCGGAACCGGAGCCGCCAAGCAGGGCGAAGATCTCGCCCTTTTTGATCTGCAGGGACACATCGTCCACCGCAATCGTCTCGTCGAACTTCTTCGTAACCCGATCAATCTTGACCAGCACCTCTTTGGGTTGCTGACCGCCTTCGAGGGCTTTCTTGTAGGCGCCGGAGGCAACTGCCATTGGTGAAACTCCCAACAGGTAGGCAACCCGGCCAATACGGCCGGGTGCTGGATTTTTATTTGCCCGACTTGACCTTGGTCCAGCTGCGGGTCATCAGACGTTGCACCTTGGGGGGCAACTCGCTGTTCACGAACAGGCGGTCCAGCACTTCCTGAGGCGGGTAAACCGCTTCATCGGTACGGATGCTCTGGTCCATGAACTCGCCGGAGGCGGGATTGGGGTTGGCGTAGCCGACTTCATCGCTGACCTGGGCGATCACCTTGGGGTCAAGCATGTAATTGATGAAGGCGCTGGCTTCCTTGATGTTTTTCGAATCAGCCGGAATAGCCAGCATGTCGAACCACAGGTTGCCGCCCTCTTTCGGGATGCTGTAAGCGAGCTTCACGCCTTTGCCTGCCTCTTCTGCGCGAGCCTTGGCCTGGAACACATCGCCCGAAAATCCTGCGGCAACACAGATGTCGCCATTGGCCAGATCAGTGATGTATTTGGACGAGTGGAAATAGGTCACGTAAGGACGAATCGCCATGAGTTTGGCTTCGGCCTTCTTGTAATCGGCTTCCTTGGTGCTGTTGGGGTCCAGCCCGAGGTAGTTGAGCACCGCTGGCAACATTTCATCGGCAGAATCAAGAAACGCTACGCCACAGCTGGAGAGCTTCTTGATGTTCTCCGGCTCGAACAGCACGGCCCAGGAGTCGATCTTGTCGACGCCCAACACGGCCTTGACCTTTTCGACGTTGTAACCGATGCCGTTGGTACCCCACAGGTACGGCACGGCGTACTGGTTACCCGGATCGTTCTTCTCCAGACGCTTGAGCAGCGCCGGGTCGAGATTCTTGTAGTTGGGCAGCAGCGACTTGTCGAGCTTCTGGAACGCACCCGCCTTGATCTGCTTGCCGAGGAAGTGATTGGACGGCACCACCACGTCATAGCCGGTGCGTCCGGCCAACAGCTTGGCTTCAAGGGTTTCGTTGGAGTCGAACACGTCGTACATCGGCTTGATGCCGGTCGCGGCTTCGAAGTTCGCCAGGGTGGTCTTGCCGATGTAATCGGACCAGTTATAAATATGCACGGTGGATTCAGCCTGAGCACTGATCGACAGTGTCAGCCCGGCAGCCGCCAGCAAGGCTTTGGAAAAAATAGAAATAGACAAAGAATGAGTCCTTTTAACAGAGGGGCCTGAGCGCCGGAGGGCGTCCGGAAAACCAAACCGGCGCGCAACTTACCGTCTATGCGTCCAACCAGCAAAGGTTTAGGCAATATTCCTGTCTGCTGGAGGCTGCGCGGCCAAGGCTACGCAGCATCCACAGGTTTGATTACAGGCTTATTTACCTGACTTTATCTTGGTCCAGCTGCGGGTCATGATCCGCTGTGTGGCAGCAGGCAGGTCCGCGATTGCATACAGTTTGGCCTGTACGTCGGCAGGCGGATAAACGCCAGGGTCACTGGTGATTTCCTTGTCGACCAGCGCCGTTGCTGCCGCGTTACCGTTCGGGAAGCGCACTGCGTTGGTGATTTCAGCCATGATTTCGGGCTTCATCAGGAAGGTCATGAACTTGTAGGCACCTTCGACGTTTTCGGCATCCTTGGGAATGGCGACCATGTCGTAGAAGCTACCGGCACCTTCTTTGGGAATGTTGTAAGCGACTTTTACCTTGCCACCGGCTTCGGCAGCACGGGATTTGGCCTGGTAGATATCACCCGAGTAACCGACCGCTACGCAGATGTTGCCGTTGGCCAGGTCCGAGATGTACTTGGACGAGTGGAAATAGCCAATCGACGGACGAATCTTCATGAACAGCGCTTCAGCTTCGGCGAGCTGCTTCTTGTCCTGCGAGTCGGTCGGGTAGCCCAGGTAATGCAGGGCAATCGGCAGCATTTCGGTCGGCGAGTCGAGGAAGCTGATGCCGCACGACTTCAGCTTGGCAGCGTTCTCGGGCTTGAACAGCAGGTCCCAGGAATTGACTGGCGCGTCAGCACCCAGAGCGGCCTTGACCTTGTCCGGGTTGATGCCGATACCGATCGACCCCCACATGTACGGGAATGCGTGCTTGTTGTCCGGGTCGCTGACCGACACGGCCTTGAGCAGTGATTCGTTGAGGTTCTTCCAATTCGGCAGCCTGGACTTGTCCAGCTCCTGATAAACGCCAGCCTTGATCTGCTTGGCGAGGAAGTTGTTGGATGGCACGACCACGTCATAGCCGGATTTGCCAGCGAGCAATTTGGCCTCAAGCGTCTCGTTGCTGTCGAAAACGTCGTAGACCACCTTGATGCCCGATTCTTTCTCGAACTTGGCAACGGTGTCCGGAGCGATGTAATCGGACCAGTTATAGACGTGCAGCACTTTATCATCGGCCTGCGCAGCGGCGGCCACAACGCCCATCAGGGACAGCGCGAGAAGGGTCTTGCCAAATTTTTTCATGCGTAGCTCCAATGTATTTTTATCACTGACCGTCAGTTAGCGGCTTGTAGCCATTAGTCTGGCAACTTCCAGGGCAGGCTTTCAAGCCGAAGCCCCCTCAAACAATGCACATTGCGCTTGAATCGACGCTTTTTTTGGCATTTTCAGCCCTGCAACACCGCCAGCGTCAGATCCAGGCATTTGCGCGCCTTCTCTACCAGCTCATCGATTTCCGCAAAACTGATCACCAGTGGCGGCGCAATGATCATCGTGTCGCCCACGGCCCGCATGATCAGGCCATTAGCGAAGCAGAAGGTTCGACAGATCATCCCAGCGCCCTTGTCGGTATAGCGCTCGCGGGTGGTCTTGTCCTTCACCAGTTCAATGGCCCCGAGCAGCCCGACACCCCGGACTTCGCCCACCAGCGGATGATCGCTCAACTCACGCAAACGCTTTTGCAAATACGGTGCCGTTTCCGACCTGACCCGTTCGACGATCTTTTCTTCGCGCAGGATACGTATGTTCTCCAGCGCAACGGCTGCCGCCACCGGGTGCCCGGAGTAGGTAAAGCCATGATTGAAATCGCCGCCCTCATTGAGCACCGCAACGATTTCATCGCGCACGATCAGGCCACCCATCGGCACGTACCCGGAGGTGAGCCCTTTGGCGATGGTCATCATGTCGGGTTTGAGGCCGTAGAAATCGCTACCGAACCACTCACTGGTGCGGCCGAAGCCACAAATCACCTCATCGGCAGCGAACAGGATGTCGTAGCGGGAAAGAATTTCCTTGATCTTCGGCCAGTAGGACTCGGGCGGCACGATCACACCGCCTGCGCCCTGAATCGGCTCGGCAATGAACGCACCGACGTTCTCGACGCCCAGCTCGAGAATTTTCTTTTCCAGTTGCTCGGCTGCCCAGACACCGAACTCGTCAGGCGTCATGTCGCCGCCCTCGCCGAACCAGTAGGGCTGAGGAATGTGGACAATACCCGGAATCGGCAGGTCGCCCTGCTCGTGCATGTAGGTCATGCCACCCAGACTGGCACCGGCGACAGTGGAGCCGTGGTAGCCATTGACGCGACTGATGATGGTTTTCTTGTTCGGCTGGCCTTTCAGCGTCCAGTAATGACGAACCATGCGCAGCATCGTGTCATTACCTTCGGAGCCTGAACCGGTGAAGAACACGTGGTTCATGCCCTGCGGAGCGATTTCGGAAATGGCTTTGGCCAGCTCCAGCACTGGCGGGTGGGCGGTCTGGAAAAACAGATTGTAGTAAGGCAGCTCACGCATTTGTTTGCTGGCTGCGTCGGCCAGTTCTTCGCGGCCATAACCGATGGCCACACACCACAGGCCAGACATCCCATCGAGGATCTTGTTGCCCTCGCTGTCCCACAGATAAACGCCCTCGGCACGGGTGATGATGCGCGGGCCTTTCTCTTTCAATTGTTTGTAGTCGCTGAACGGTGCCAGGTGATGCTCGCTGCTCAGGGCCTGCCATTCGAGGGTTTGCGGGTTGTTGGCACTCATGCAGCACTTCCTTTCATTCAGGTCAGTTAGCAGAGCGCCGCGCATCAATCGCGGCGGCGCTCTGCGCGATCAGACGGCGAAAAGCAGGAATTCCCGCTCCCACGAACTGATCACGCGCTTGAAGTTTTCATGCTCGGCGCGCTTGACCGCGACGTAACCGATGATGAATTTCTTGCCCAGGTATTTTTCGATGGTCTTGCTGTTTTCCATGCGTTCCAGCGCGTCTTCGATGGTCAACGGCAGGCGTAGATTGCGTCGCTCGTAACCCCGTCCGACCACCGGTGCGCTCGGGTTGATGCCTTCGACCATGCCGATGAAGCCGCACAGCAGACTGGCGGCGATGGCCAGATAAGGGTTGGCATCGGCACCCGGCAGACGGTTTTCCACGCGACGGTTCTGCGGCACGGCATCCGGCACACGCAGGCCGACGGTGCGATTCTCTTCGCCCCACTCGACGTTCACCGGCGCCGAGGTGTCAGGCAGAAAGCGGCGGAACGAGTTGACGTTGGGGGCGAACAGCGGCAACAGCTCGGGAATGAACTTCTGCAGACCACCGACGTGGTTCAGAAACAGCTCGCTCATGGTCCCGTCTTCGTTGGAGAAGATATTCTTGCCGGTCTCGATGTCGATGATGCTCTGGTGCAAGTGCATGGCACTGCCCGGCTCGCCGGTCATCGGCTTGGCCATGAAGGTCGCCGCGACGTCGTGCTTGAGGGCGGCTTCGCGCATGGTGCGTTTGAACACCAGAATCTGGTCGGCCAGCGACAGGGCATCACCGTGACGGAAGTTGATTTCCATCTGCGCCGTGCCGTCTTCGTGGATCAGCGTGTCCAGGTCCAGGTTCTGCAGTTCGCACCAGTCATAGACGTCTTCGAACAGCGGATCGAATTCGTTGGCAGCTTCGATCGAGAACGACTGACGGCCGGTTTCCGGACGCCCGGAGCGGCCGATCGGTGGCTGTAGCGGGTAGTCCGGATCGTCGCTACGCTTGGTCAGGTAGAACTCCATCTCCGGCGCCACGATTGGCTGCCAGCCCTGATCGGCGTAGAGCTTGAGGACCTTCTTCAACACGTTGCGCGGCGACAGCTCGATGGGGTTGCCCTGCTTGTCGTAGGTGTCGTGAATCACCTGCGCAGTGGGCTCGACCGCCCAGGGCACCAGATACACCGCGTTCTGGTCGGGACGGCAGATCATGTCGATGTCTGCCGGGTCCAGCAGCTCGTAGTAAATATCGTCTTCTACGTAGTCGCCGGTCACCGTCTGCAACAGCACGCTTTCAGGCAGACGCATGCCTTTTTCAGCGATGAACTTGTTGGTCGGCGAGATCTTGCCGCGGGTGATGCCGGTAAGGTCGGACATCATGCATTCGACTTCGGTAATCTTGTGTTCTTTCAACCAATCGGTGAGCTGGTCGAGGTTGGTACTCATAAATACCTCAGGGTTTTATTGTCCTGATCGTGATCAGGCGTTCCAGACGCATCGGCGTCATGTTGTACAACTCGTTTCGGCAGACGCCGATTAGGGGTAAGGTGACAGCTGCGGGGCCGGATTTCCAGACGGCCGCAGTCACACTGACGAAGCCGTTATAGTGGTAATGTCGAGCATTGAGAGTAGAGCAGACTGGCTTAGATAGCCGTTCAGGGATGTCGCAAGGTGTGGCAACCCGCCACGAGCACCGATATCACAGGCATGATGAGCGCTGTACGGGCTTGATAATCGCGTGTCGACCAGGGAAAGGTGAAGCATTGGACCCCCGCTATTGTTGCTCTACTGGGTTGCGATCGAGCTTAGCCTCGTTCATTTTTTTATACAACAACCCGTTAAAAATAGAAGACAGGCCGCTCTAGCTCGTATTTAACAACGGTCAGAAACGGAATAAAACGCCCTAAATAGCGGCAAAAAAAGCCATATGGCGCAGTTTTAGGGCAAAAAAAGGCTCTATTGACTTCATCATGGCTTTCGGATTGACTGAGATCCGCAATCATTGATGATTGATATTTTTAACAACAAAGGTGTTGCATCATGTCGGTACCCCCGCGTGCCGTTCAGCTTAACGAAGCGAACGCGTTCCTTAAGGAACATCCTGAGGTTCTGTACGTTGACCTTCTGATTGCAGATATGAATGGTGTGGTGCGTGGCAAACGCATCGAACGCACCAGCCTCCATAAGGTTTACGAGAAGGGCATCAACCTGCCTGCCTCTTTATTTGCTCTGGATATCAATGGCTCCACGGTGGAAAGCACCGGCCTGGGCCTGGATATCGGTGATGCTGACCGAATCTGTTATCCCATCCCCGACACCCTGTGCAACGAGCCATGGCAAAAGCGCCCTACCGCGCAATTGCTGATGACCATGCACGAACTCGAAGGCGACCCGTTTTTCGCCGACCCGCGTGAAGTATTGCGTCAGGTCGTCGCCAAATTCGACGAAATGGGCCTGACCATCTGCGCCGCGTTCGAGCTGGAGTTCTACCTGATCGATCAGGAGAACGTGAACGGTCGCCCACAACCGCCCCGCTCGCCTATTTCCGGCAAACGCCCGCATTCGACACAGGTCTACCTGATCGACGACCTCGACGAATACGTCGACTGCCTTCAGGACATACTCGAAGGTGCGAAGGAGCAAGGCATTCCTGCCGACGCCATCGTCAAGGAAAGCGCCCCAGCCCAGTTCGAAGTCAACCTGCATCACGTCGCCGACGCGATCAAGGCGTGCGATTACGCCGTATTGCTCAAGCGCCTGATCAAGAACATTGCCTACGATCACGAGATGGATACGACCTTCATGGCCAAACCCTATCCGGGTCAGGCGGGTAATGGTCTGCATGTCCACATCTCGATTCTGGATCGCGATGGCAAGAATATCTTCACCAGCGAGGATCCCGAGCAGAACGCCGCATTACGTCACGCAATCGGCGGTGTGCTCGAGACCCTGCCGGCACAAATGGCCTTCCTGTGCCCGAACGTCAACTCGTATCGTCGGTTCGGTGCTCAGTTCTACGTGCCCAACTCGCCCACTTGGGGCCTCGACAACCGCACGGTAGCCGTTCGTGTACCGACCGGCACCGCAGATGCCGTGCGTATCGAACACCGCGTTGCCGGTGCCGATGCCAACCCTTATCTGGTCATGGCTTCCGTACTGGCAGGCGTGCACCACGGCCTGGTCAACAAGGTCGAGCCTGGCGCCCCGGTAGAAGGCAACTCGTACGAGCAACACGAACAAAGCCTGCCGAACAACCTGCGCGACGCATTGCGCGAGCTGGACGACAACCCGGTCATGGCCAAGTACATCGATCCGAAATACATCGACATTTTTGTCGCCTGTAAAGAGAGCGAGCTGGAAGAGTTCGAACACTCCATCTCCGACCTCGAGTACAACTGGTACCTGCATACGGTCTGATTGAGGCCGAGTAACACAAAACGCCGCAGGCCTTGAGCCTTGCGGCGTTTTGGTTTGGCGTGCATGCCCTCCCCCGGACACCTGTCGTTCCTCACGCTCCAGCGTGGGAGCGATAATCATATGGCCGCACGCTTATCGTTTCGCACGCTCCAGCGTGAGAATGCAGTTCGTGACGCTCCGCGTCACACAGTGGAGCGTTGACGCCTACTTCAGGCTGTACGAGTTGCGGCACTCTTAAAGCCCGAGTTTCATTTACGCACGCTGTCTCGCCAGACTGAAGATTTGTGACGCAGAGCGTCACGAACTGCATGCCAACGCGGAGCATTGGCACGATAAACAGTTAGATTTGTGTATACCGACGAGCGCGGGGCGTGGGAGCGATAATCGGTTGGCGACGGCAGCGATTCATCCCGTCAGAATCCCTTACAATGCCCGCAGCCCAGCCAAGAGCACCGCCCATGACACGCACCGCCACTCCTCGCAAACCTCAAGCACGCAGCCAGGCCAGAATCGATTCGATTCTCGACGCCGCGCGCACGCTGCTTGCCGAACAAGGGGTGGCCAGCCTGTCGATCTACAGCGTTGCCGAGCGCGCCGGCATTCCGCCGTCGTCGGTGTATCACTTCTTCGCCAGCGTTCCGGCCCTGCTTGAAGCACTGACCGCCGATATCCACGCCGCCTTCCGCTCATCGCTGCAAGCACCCATCGATCACGACCAGCTCACCACCTGGCGCGATCTGTCACGCATCGTCGAACTGCGCATGCTCGCCATCTACAACGCCGACGCCGCCGCCCGCCAATTGATCCTCGCCCAGCACGGCCTGACCGAAATCAACCAGGCCGATCGACAGCACGACATTGAACTGGGGCACTTGATGCTTGAAGTGTTTGACCGCCACTTCCAGTTGCCCGCACTGCCGGACGATGTAGACGTGTTTGCGCTGGCGATGGAACTGGGGGATCGCGTGTATGCGCGGTCGGTGCAGTTGCATGACGAGATCACACCGCGCATGGCCGAGGAAGGGATGCGGGTGTTTGATGCTTATCTGGGGTTGTATTTGCCGGTGTTTTTGGTGAAGAGAGCCGACTGAGAGTTACGACCGAATGGATATTTGTTCTTCTCTCGGGTTTTTTAGATACTCAGCATAGTTTCCTCTTTCCCGCCTCAATTCCAATAATTTATTCTTCCAGGTAAATCTATTGTAATCAGCAGAGCCTTTGATACTAGACATATAGTTAATCTGCGCCTTAAGATACTCAATTCTCGTAGTGAAAGTTTCAGTTTCTAGCCTGCCATCAATATAAACAGGATTATCAAGCTTAGGCTTTTTAATACTAGCGCGTGTAAGTGCGTCACGATATTTTTGGCGTGCACTCCCCACGGCAGGATCTCTGCTGGCAAAGCCTACCCGACTACCTCCGTTCTTACGAGGCCTCGATGAACCTGCTTTATTACCATGCGACGGGGCCAACAAATTTAATTTTTTAGTTGAGTTAGCTGAAATGACATTGCCAGCACCCCTCGATGAGACTCCCGCGCTTGACGAAGCAATTGGCGAAGGGCTAGATGAAGTAGCGGGAAGCCCATCAACCATGCCCTGTAACTGTGATAACGGGGGGTTTTTACTGTATGAGAGCTTAAGCTTTCCTAATCCTAATAACTTTTTTAACAGCCCGGCACCTACATGCCCCGTTTCATCCACAAACCCCACCGGATCACCCCCGCAATACCCATACGCATTCAACCCACCCTCATCAAACGGACTCAAACTGTCCGGACTGTTGAACCGCATCAGCACCGGGTTATAAGCCCGATACCCATTCCCCAGCAGATAATGCCCGGTCACCGGATCACGTCGTTCGCCATTGAAACCCAGCAAACTGGTCAAGCCGCTTTCCGCCGGGTGATGACCGTAGGCGCTGTACACCACAGGCTCAATTCCAGACTTATCCATAAGCCGCAGGATAGAGCGCTGCTGATCCGTCGCAAGCAGCGTCGTGTTTACCACACCATCAACATGCCGCTGCTGAGCCAATAACAGGTCTTCATGCTGAAAGACCGTACGCCGCAGCGCGCCCTCTATCTCGGTCGCCAAGCGGTTCGTTTGATAGAAGCGCTGGACGTCAGCCAGCCCCGCCAGCGAGCTGGAAGCCAGACGGTCCAACGGGTCGTAGCGATAACGGCATAAAACTGCTTGGGCTGAAGAGGTCATGGCTATGCTTCAAATAGAACCAGCCATCAGCATCCAGCAATACCGATACTTCGCCTACCTCACATAATTGCTAGGTAAAAAGCAAAAAACCCCGGAGGGCCAGGACCGTCCGGAGCGTTTTTTACCCATTGTTTACAGCTTGGCGATGGAGACTTCAGTCGACTTCACGAAGGCGATGACTTCGCTGCCGACGACCAGCTCCAGCTCCTTGACCGAGCGGGTAGTGATGACCGAGGTCACGACGCCCGATGCGGTCTGTACGTCGATTTCCGACAGTACGTCGCCGTGGACGATTTCCTTGATGGTGCCTTTGAACTGGTTGCGAACGTTGATGGCTTTGATAGTCATGGCATGTCTTCCTTTGGGGATCAGGGTTAATTTGCCCAGCGCAATTGCGTGGGCAGTGGCGAAAACGGTTCCGGATCGGGTGGCGAGCCGGGGATGGCCAATACGCGGTTGAGCACTTCGGCTTCCAGCGCAGCAAGGCGGTGCGAGCCGCGAGCACGTGGCCGCGGCAGGTCGACCAACAGGTCGAGGCCGATCTGGCCTTCTTCGATCAGAATCACGCGGTCAGCGATGGCAACCGCCTCGCTGACATCGTGAGTAACCAGCAGCACGGTGAAGCCGTATTGGCCCCACAGTTTTTCGATCAGTTGCTGCATTTCGATACGGGTCAAAGCGTCCAGCGCACCCAGCGGCTCGTCGAGTAACAGCAGGCGCGGCTTGTGAATCAGCGCACGAGCCAGAGCAACACGCTGCTTTTGGCCACCGGACAATGCCGCTGGCCACTCGTTGGCACGCTCGGCCAGGCCGACGGCCTCAAGTGCCTCAAGCGCCTGCGCACGCCAGTCGCCGCTCAGGCCAAGGCCGACGTTGTCGATGATCTTCTTCCAAGGCAGCAAACGCGCCTCCTGGAACATCAAACGCGTGTCTTCGCGAGCGTCGTCCAGCGGCGCAGAGCCTGCGAGCAATTGACCCTCGGTTGGCTTGTCGAGACCGGCAAGCAGGCGCAGCAAGGTACTTTTACCGCAGCCACTACGGCCGACGATGGCGACGAACTGACCGGCCGGAATATGCAGGTCGATGTCCTTGAGCACTTCACGGGAACCGAACGCTTTTTTCAGCTTGCGTACCGCCAGCGGGATGCCACGCAGCAAATGTGGAGGTTGCTGTTTCAGACTGGTCATGCGGCACCGCCTTTGCTCACTTGATAGGCCGGGTGCCAGCGCAGGCATACACGTTCAAGGCCTCGCGCCGCCAGATCGGCCAGTTTGCCGAGGACGGCGTACAACACAATGGCCAGTACCACGATGTCGGTTTGCAGGAATTCCCGTGCATTCATCGCCAGGTAACCGATGCCGGAGCTGGCAGAAATGGTTTCCGCCACGATCAGCGTCAGCCACATGAAGCCCAGCGCAAAGCGCACGCCGACCAGAATCGAAGGCATGGCACCTGGCAGGATCACATGCCGGAACAGGCTGAAACCGGACAAACCGTAGCTGCGGGACATTTCTACCAGCGCCGGGTCGATGTTGCGGATGCCGTGGTAGGTGTTCAGGTAAATCGGAAACAGCGTGCCCAGCGCGACCAGAAATATCTTCGCTGTCTCGTCGATGCCGAACCACAGGATGACCAGCGGAATCAGCGCCAGGTGCGGCACGTTACGGATCATCTGCACCGAGCTGTCCAGAAGGCGCTCGCCCCATTTGCTCAGGCCGGTGATAAAGCCCAGAGCCAGACCGATGCCGCCGCCGATGGCGAAACCGATCCCGGCACGCCAGCCGCTGATAGCCAGGTGGGTCCAGATTTCGCCACTCGCGACCAGATTGACACCCGCCTCGATGACTGCGCTGGGTGCGGGCAGAATGCGTGTGGATAACCATCCGGCGCTGACCGACAGCTGCCAGACGGCCAACAACAGGACTGGAAGTGCCCAGGGCGCCAGTCGGTGAATGATGCGTTGCGAAGCACTGAGGCTCATGGAGTTGTCTCCTCGAAGGGCCTGACGATCACTGTGCTTGAGCAACAGCAGCAGGAGGTGTCCAGACCACGTCAGCAATGCTGAGCGGCTTCGGAATCAGTTTGAGCTGGTAGAAGGTGTCAGCAATTTTCTGCTGAGCCGCTACAACCGGCGGAGTAATGAACAGCGCACCGTAGCCCTGACGTTTTACCGAGGTCAGGGTGATGTCGGCGGGCAGCCCCAGCAACGGCGCAACCTGTTTGGTCACTTCATCGGGGTGGGCCTTGGACCATTCGCCCACTGCACGGACTTCTTCGATCAGGGCTTGAATCACCTTCGGATTCTTTTGCGCGTAAGGCTTGGTCGCCAGATAGAACTGGTGGTTGTCGACAATGCCGGTGCCGTCTTTCAAGGTTCGCGCCTGCAATTGTTTTTCCGCGGCAGCCTGGTACGGGTCCCAGATGACCCAGGCGTCTACGCTACCGCGCTCGAAAGCGGCACGCGCATCGGCCGGAGGCAGGAAGACAGTCTGGATATCGGTGTACTTCAGGCCTGCATCTTCCAGTGCCTTGACCAGCAGGTAATGGACGTTCGAGCCTTTATTGAGGACGACTTTCTTGCCTTTCAGGTCTTTGACCGAGTTGATCGGGGAGTCTTTGGGCACCAGGATGGCTTCACTGGTCGGCGCTGGCGGCTCGTAAGCCACGTACAACAGGTCTGCGCCTGCGGCCTGAGCGAAGACCGGTGGTGTTTCACCGGTCACGCCGAAATCAATCGAGCCCACGTTCAGACCTTCAAGCAACTGCGGACCGCCCGGAAATTCTGTCCACTGAACCTTTACGCCCTGCTCGGCCAGGCGCTTCTCCAGCGAACCCTTGGCCTTGAGCAGCACCAGCGTGCCGTATTTCTGATAACCGATGCGCAGATCTTCCGCCTGGGCCTGGGTGACCGCGCCAAGCGCGACCGCAGCAGCAAACAGAGCGACAAGGCCTCGACGCAAAATGACAGTGCGCATATGCGCTCCTTTAGCGGGTGTTGGGTAGTGCCTGCTCAGCCAGTCACAGACGAACAAGACGGGAATAGGAACGACATTAACAGCACTTTTTTATATCTATAAATCTTATTTATTCATTTAGTTATTCCATAAATGAATATAAGGGAAGTGCCGTTGCCTGCACGTTGCGGACCTGTGACGCAGAGCGTCACGACATGCATTCCCAGGCTGGAGCGTGAGGAACGATAATCTCACTATCGTGCCCATGCTCTGCGCCCGCGCTTGATCCAGCGACGCAGCAAGCAGCAGGTAACAATAAAAAAGGGCCGATAAATCGGCCCGAATAACCCCACGCTTGGTGTATCGAAAATCAGCGGTTTGGCTGTGGTGTCAGCCGCAGATAAGGCGTGACAGCCTTATAGCCCTTGGGAAAGCGTTGCTTGATCTCGGCTTCATCCTTGATCGACGGCACGATCACTACGTCATCACCGTCCACCCAGTTGGCGGGCGTGGCTACCTTGTAGTTGTCGGTCAATTGCAGAGAGTCGATAACGCGCAGAATCTCGTGGAAGTTACGCCCGGTGCTGGCCGGATAGGTGATCGTCAGACGCACCTTCTTGTTCGGATCGATCACGAACAGCGAGCGCACAGTCAGTGTGTCGTTGGCATTGGGATGAATCAGGTCGTACAGGTCGGAGACCTTGCGGTCGGCATCGGCCAGAATCGGGAAGTTGACCAGGGTGTTTTGCGTGGTGTTGATGTCGTCGATCCACTTGATGTGCGAACCGACCGGGTCCACCGACAGCGCAATGGCTTTCACGCTGCGCTTGGCGAACTCGTCTTTCAATTTGGCGGTGAAACCCAGTTCTGTGGTGCACACAGGCGTGAAGTCTGCCGGATGAGAAAACAACACACCCCAGCTGTCGCCGAGCCATTCATGAAAACGTATACGCCCCTCACTGGATTCCTGTTCGAAATCAGGGGCGATGTCGCCAAGTCGCAGTGTCATGGTGTTGCTCCTTGTCTTTATCGGGTAGGCCTTGGTATGACGTTACTGTGCGCCCTGCTGAGAAAAGTTAAAAAGAATAAATAATATGATTGATAGACCTGACAGGAATATCAAAAACCGGGCAAAAGAAACCCCGCACGGGGCGGGGTTTCCTTGAACTTCAATACACTTACATGAAGTTGTAGGTGTAGTTGAAGATCAGACGGGTTTGATCAGTGTTGGTCGAGTTGTTCAGATCACCATCGGCACGGTAGGTGCCGTGACGCAAGGTGGTGCCGAAGCCTTTCAACGGGCCGCTCTGAATCACGTAGTCAACACGCATGTCGGTTTCCCACTCCGAGTACTCTTCCTTACCGGTAGTACGGTCGCGGATGTCGTCAGCGTGCAGGTAGGCAATCGCTGCTTTCAGACCTGGAATACCAGCCTTGGCGAAGTCATACGAGTACTGACCGAACGTGGTGTTCTCGCCAGCGCGGTTGAAACCGTTGATCATCGAGTCAGTGAACAGGTAGAAGCTCGAACCGCCGTTGCCTTCGAGACTCGAAGTGCTGGTGCCGTTCTTGGTGACGTTGCCCTGGTTCAGGAAAACCATACCGCCGTCATCGCCAACCTGCTGATGACCAACCATCAGTGCATGGCCACCCAAGGAGTAGGTGAACATGGCGGACCAGGTGGAGTTATCCACTTCGCCAGCGTTCTTGGCATAACCGTTGTTGTTGTTGAAACGGTAGCCGGTCGCTGCGTCGCTGTTTTTGCCGTCAGAGCTGCTGTTGAAATAACGCAGGTCAGTCTTGAAGGACTGGTTGTCGCTGATCGGGTAAACATGAACCAGACCCAGGAAGTGTTGCTTGTAGAAGTCTTCCAGGTTGGCGTAGTAGTACTGCAGGGTCAGGTCTTTGGTGACTTTCCAGTCAGCACCGGCGAAACGGAACTGGTCGGCAGTCTCGGAAGCGCCGGCAATGGACAAGTCAGTCCAGTTGCTCGATGCGCGGCCGATGGATTTGTTCAACTGGCCCGCAGTGAAGGTTACGGTGTCCAGATCCTTGGAGGTCAGGATGCCGCCCTGGAAAGCCTGAGGCAGAAGACGACCGTCGTTGCTGACCAGGATTGGCAGGTTAGGAGCCAGTGCATTACCGACTTTCAGCTCGGTTTTCGAGAAGCGTACCTTGCCGTTGGCGCCTAGACGGCTCCACTCGCTGACAGCAGAACCGTCAGTGTCGGTAGGCAGAATGCCGCCGTTGGCAGCAGCTGCGTGGTTACCACGGCCACCATCAAGGTGAACACCGACCAATCCCTGGACGTCCAGACCGAAACCAACAGTGCCTTGAGTGAAGCCCGACAGGTAGTCGAATTTCAGGCCGGTGGCCGTCTCACGGTTGTTGTGGGTAGTGCCTTCGCGGAAATCGTTGTCGAAATACAGAGTACGAGAACTAACGGACGCTTTGCTGTCTTCAAGGAAACCAGCTGCACCGGCCTGCTGGGCCAATACACCGACGGTTACGGCCAAGGCCAGGGTGGACTTCTTCATTAACTACGCTCCTCGTGAATCTAATTTTTTATGTCTCCGGTGCCGGGCGTTGGCCCTGACCCAGAGATATTGCGATAGGTGACAGTCCCGACCTGGAGGTCAATGGATTCTGTACACCCCGACTTTTGACTAGACCGCGCATGTCGGTGGCCGCACGTTAGTGAAAGTTCTTCATGCCCAAAAGGAACTGTTTAGCAGATCCTAAGAACAATCAGGCATATGTCACAACTCGTGTCAGCCAGGACGTCACGGAGTGTATCGACCTAATCGGGTAATTCCCAAAATTTATTTCGGTACCGTTCGTCAGATCTTTTGGTTTTGTATCAGTGACCGGCCAAATCGCGACCAACCGGTCATAGTCCCCAACGACAGAACGCAATTTGCCTGTCAGTAAAAGCCTTGTAAAACGGGCACTTCAGAGAAATTAGTGAAGAAATATGACAGTTGTCACCACTTTGATGGCCAGCGCCCTACGGTCATGAAATATTTTCTGAAAACTGCTCCAAATACGCTTTTTCAGCGTTTTTTACCGTCTCAAACTTGCGCTCAACTGTAGCCCAGGCGAACAAAAAAGCAATTTTGGTGTCCGGGCCGTGACGCCCGAGCCGATTGGCAGATGCGTAACAGGTCCCTGATGTGCAGATCGGTTCTGCAGATGGCTCTAAAAACCCTTCATAAGCTAATTCCCAAAAGTTATTTATTTTCAGATTCTTAGATCACTTAGTCTCCTTATCCAGCCAGTCCTCGGCTCGTCCGATTCGGAGCTCCATCATGAAACTGCATTTTTCACTGCGCTTGCTGACTGCGCTGTCGTTGACTGGCGCAACATTCATTGCACAGGCAGCAGACTTTACCGTCGCCTACCAGACCACCGTCGACCCGGCCAAGGTTGCCCAGGCCGATAACGCCTACGAAAAAGCCACCGCCTCAAAAATCTCCTGGCGCAAGTTCGATAATGGTGCGGACGTCATCACCGCAATCGCATCCGGCGACGTACAGATCGGCTATCTCGGCTCAAGTCCGTTCACAGCCGCCGCTACACGCAAACTCCCGGTGGAGGCCTTTCTGATAGCCACGCAGATCGGCGCGGCTGAGGCGCTGGTTGCCCGTAATGGCTCGGGGATCAACTCACCGCAGGACCTGATCGGCAAGAAAGTGGCCGTGCCCTTTGTCTCCACCGGCCATTACAGCCTGCTTGCAGCGCTCAAACACTGGAATATCGATCCGGCCAGGGTCACGATCCTCAACCTCGCGCCGCCCGCCATTGCTGCGGCCTGGAAGCGCGGCGACATTGATGCCACTTACGTCTGGGACCCTGCACTGGGCGTCGCCAAGGAAACCGGCAAGGTGCTGATCACCTCAGGCGAACTGGCGAAAGTCGGAGCACCGACCTTCGATGCCTGGATCGTGCGCAAGGACTTCGCCAGCAAACACCCGGAAGTTGTCAGCGCCTTCACCAAGGTAACGCTCGATGCCTACGCCCAGTATCGCCAGGACCCCGCTGCATGGATCGCCAACCCGGCCAACGTCGACAAGCTGACCCGACTGTCTGGCGCCAAGGCGTCTGACGTCCCTGGCCTGTTGCAAGGCAATGTCTACCCGCTGGCTGCCGAGCAGACGGCGCTGCTGGGTACACCGACCATTGAGGCGGTGACCAAAACCGCAGCCTTCCTTAAAGAGCAGGGCAAGGTCGACGCGGTACTGCCTGACTACTCACCGTACGTCAGCGCCCGGTTCATCCCACGCTAAGCGCTCTCAGCACAAGGAGACACGTATGGCGCTGTTGCAGCTGGAGCGTATTGGCGCTCAGTATCCCGGTGCCGCGGCACCCGTGCTGGCGGACATCAACCTGAGCCTGGGTCCACAGCAACTGCTGGTTGCGCTCGGCCCTTCCGGCAGCGGTAAAACCTCGTTGTTGAACCTCATCGCTGGCTTCATCAAACCCGGCAGCGGCCGCATTACTCTCGACGGCATTCCCGTAGAGGGGCCGAGCGCAGAGCGTGGCGTAGTTTTTCAGGATGATGCCTTGCTGCCCTGGCAGGACGTGTTGGGCAATGTTGCGTTTGGCCTGGAACTGGCGGGTGTCGGCCGTTCGGAACGTGAAGCCAGAGCGCGGGAGATGTTGGCACTGGTGGATCTGGTCGATTTTGACCAGCGGCGAATATGGCAGCTGTCCGGCGGACAACGGCAACGCGTCGGTTTGGCCAGAGCGCTGGCAGCCGACCCGCGCATCCTGTTGATGGACGAGCCATTCGGTGCACTGGATGCCTTCACCCGTGAGCAGATGCAAGAGCTATTGCTGCAAGTCTGGCAACGTACCGCCAAGCCGGTGTTTCTGATAACCCACGATATAGAAGAAGCGGTTTTCCTCGCCACCGACCTTGTTCTGCTCGCCCCAAACCCCGGTCGTATCGCCGAGCATCTGCACCTGGACTTCGGCCGTCGCTACGCCGCTGGCGAATCGGCCCGCGCGATAAAGTCCGACCCGCGCTTTATCGAAACCCGCGAGCATGTGCTGGCCAGGGTGTTTTCCCAGCGCACCCGGGAGCAGCGTGCATGAGTAGCCTTGAGCCTGTTGGCAGCCACGAGCTTATAGATAGCCGCGAACTGACCGGCGTCGCCAAACCATTCGCTGAACGACCGGCCACACACAGGCCAGAGGTTTATTTGAGTACCCGAGCGATCAGCATCCTGACCCTCGCCGTACTGCTGATTCTTTGGTGGGCCGTAACTGCCGGAGGCTGGATCGAACCGCTGTTCCTGCCACCGCCAGCGGATGTACTGGGCAAAGGCTGGCTGCTGGCAACCAAGGGCTACATGGACTCCACACTCTGGCAGCATCTGGACGCCAGTCTGCAACGCATCGGTCTGGCGCTGGGCGCGGCAATTGTGACGGCCATCCCGGTAGGAATCGCAATCGGCCATAACCGCATTGCTCAGGGGATATTCGACCCGTTGATCGAGTTTTATCGGCCGATACCACCGCTGGCCTACCTGCCGCTGATCGTTATCTGGTTCGGTATCGGCGAATTCTCCAAGGTACTACTGATTTATCTGGCGATCTTCGCGCCGATTGCGATTGCCACGGCTACCGGCGTTCGCACCGTGGAGCCGACCAAAGTGCGCGCGGCACAGTCGCTGGGCGCGACGCGCTGGCAGTTGATTCGACATGTGGTCCTGCCCAGCGCACTCCCGGACATTCTTACCGGGATTCGCATCGGCCTGGGCGTGGGCTGGTCGACACTGGTGGCCGCAGAGCTCATTGCTGCCACCAGCGGGCTGGGATTCATGGTGCAGTCGGCGGCGCAGTTTCTAGTGACAGACGTTGTGGTGCTGGGGATTCTGGTGATCGCCGTGATCGCTTTTGCCATGGAGCTGGGCCTTCGCGCGCTGCAACGCAGGCTGGTGCCCTGGCAGGGTCAGCAGCATTAATGCATCAGTATGGGTGTGTGCGTCGTTGCGGTGCGCAAATTGAGTGCATGCGCTGATACCGCATCGCGGGGCCTGGCGCGACATTCGGGGTGCCCAGATGCCTGCGCCGAGCATTCACACCGGCTGACTCATCAACCAGTCCAAGGCTTTTATTATGAAAAATACTTAATAAATTCAGTACTTTGATGACGTTAAAGGGCTTTGAACTCAAGAAGTGCTTAACCGGATATGACTAAGTCAGCCTGTTCTTTCGGATTAATTCTCAAAACTGGCACGCACTCTGCAATAGGTATTACATCACCAGTTTTGGGGACCTTGGTACAGGCAGGCCGGGGATTCCCCTCTTTTATTCCTCCCGGAGACTGACCTCCAGTCTCCAGCGCCCGTCCACCTTCTCCGTGCGCCAGTCGCCATGAAGTGGACGGGCTGCCAGGAACGTCAGCACCAATCCCTTCTCACCTCGCTCCACCTTCCAGCGTGCAACCCTGTTGTCGAACCTCAGCTGGCCCGTCCACGGCCGCCCTGAAGCATCGACGTTGAGCACCACAGCGCCATCCACCGTCGCCCCTTGGTACTTCGGCTCCTCATTGAACCAGAGCGCCAGCCCGGCAGGCAGTTCCTCGATCTGCTCAAGTTCAACGGGGTCAGGTTGCTGCAGACGACCGATAATGGTGCCCACGGTAAAGCCGACAATCGCCATCGAACCCAGAACTCGCGGCCATAGCTTCGGTCTCGGGTCCTCTTCAGGGGTAGAATGCATCCCGTCCTTTCGTTCGGAGCCGTGCATGTTTCACGTCATCCTTTTTCAACCAGAAATTCCGCCGAATACCGGCAATGTCATCAGGCTATGCGCCAACAGCGGCTGCATCCTGCATTTGATCGAACCCTTGGGTTTCGAACTGGACAACAAGCGCTTGCGCCGTGCCGGGCTCGACTATCACGAGTATGCCACGCTGCAGACGCATGCTGACCTGGCAAGCTGTCTGGAGAAGATCGGCAACCCTAGGTTGTTCGCCTTCACCACCAAAGGCTCGCGCCCCTTTCACGACGCCAGCTTCGAACCAGGCGACGCATTTCTGTTCGGCCCGGAGAGCCGCGGCCTGCCCGCCGACATCCTCGACTCGCTGAGCAGCGAGCACCGTCTGCGACTGCCCATGCGTGAAGGCTGCCGTAGTCTGAACCTGTCCAACACAGTGGCCGTGGCCGTCTATGAGGCGTGGCGTCAGCACGGATTTGCTTAGGCCTAAGTGTGGCATTTGCTTAATCTGACTGATGCTCCGCATCATATAGCGGTTCTGCGATTCAGTGAGATTCAGGCTCGACTCAGGTCACCTTTTCGCCTCTCGGCGACTCACTTTGAGGGACCAAAGTGAGCAAACTCCTTCGCTCCTGTTTCCGGCCCGACTTCGTCGGGTTCCTTCGCGATAAAAAGCATCCATGTGGTCCAGCCGCCATTCTTGACCGCCATTCTTGAACAGACACAAAAAAGCGCCCCGAAAGGCGCTTTTTGCTTGCAGCGGTAACGCTTACTGAACAGTCGGCGTTTCGCCAGCTTCCTGCATGCGTTGCAGTTCTTGCGCGTACAGGGCGTCGAAGTTCACCGGGGCCAGCATCAGCGCAGGGAACGAGCCACGTACAACCAGGTTGTCGATGGCTTCGCGAGCGTAAGGGAACAGGATGTTCGGGCAGAACGCGCCCAGAGTGTGGCTCATTGCGCCGTCGTCCAGCCCCTTGATCAGGAAGATACCGGCCTGTTGCACTTCAACGATGAAAGCAACTTCGTCGCCATTGTTGACGGTCACGGACAGGGTCAGCACGACTTCGTAGAAATCGCCTTCCAGCTGCTTCTGACGGGTGTTGAGGTCCAGGCTGACGGTCGGTGTCCACTCCTGGCGGAAGATTGCCGGGCTTTTTGGCGCTTCGAACGACAGGTCGCGAACGTAGATACGCTGCAGGGAAAATTGTGGGCCGTTTTCTTCGTTGGCAACAGCGCCGTTGTTCGGTTGATCGGTCATCTCGGATCCTTGTCAGATAGGGCTGAAAGTTTAAGGGAAATCAGGCCAGCAGCGCATCAAGCTTGCCGGCACGCTCCAGAGCAAACAGGTCATCGCAGCCGCCCACGTGGGTCGAGCCGATCCAGATCTGCGGTACGGAAGTGCGACCGGCCTTCTTGGTCATTTCGGCACGCAGTTGCGGCTTGCCGTCAACACGGATTTCCTCGAAGGCCACGCTCTTGCTCTGCAACAGCTGTTTGGCACGTACGCAATACGGGCAATAGTCGCTGGAATAGACGATGACTTGGGCCATGTTCACTTCACCAAGGGAAGGTTGTCGCCGCGCCAGCTGGAAATGCCGCCGGACAGCTTGGCAGCCTTGAAGCCGGATTTGAGCAGCTCGCGGGCGGTAGTGCCAGCATGCTGCCCCATTGCATCGACGATGATCAACGTCTTGTCCTTGTATTTCTGCAGTTCAGTGGTACGGGTCAGCACCTTGTCCTGCGGGAAGTTCAGGGAGCCCACGATGTGGCCAGCAGTGAAATCCTTTTTCGAGCGCACGTCGATGACCACGCCCTGGTCGCTGTTGACCAGCGCGGTCAGCTCGCGAGTGCTCAGGCTGGCACCGCCCTTGCTCAGTTCGTAAGCGATCAGCAGTCCCAGCAGAATGACGAAGGCACCGGTGATCAAATAGTGGTTAGTGGCGAATTCAAGCAGGTGAGCAACCATCAGTAGGTTCCAGGGCGTTAAAATGTCGGCCAGTATACACAGCAGCCAAGGTGGGCCAAAGTCCGTACGGCAGTGACGCCGTTTGAACTTGTCCCTAAAATGCCGCTCCCTTGTACTTTGTTACTCTCTTTATTCAACCAGCATCGAGTGGGTTCTATGACTGCCACGCCAAAACCTCTGGTTCTAATCATCCTGGATGGCTTCGGACACAGCGAAAGCCATGAAGGCAATGCCATCCTGGCCGCGAAGATGCCGGTCATGGATCGTCTTTACAAAACCATGCCCAATGGCCTGATTTCCGGGTCGGGCATGGATGTCGGTCTGCCGGACGGGCAGATGGGCAACTCCGAGGTCGGGCACATGAACCTGGGTGCCGGGCGTGTGGTGTATCAGGACTTCACTCGGGTGACCAAAGCGATTCGCGATGGCGAGTTCTTCGAAAACCCAACCATCTGCGCCGCTGTGGATAAAGCCGTCAGCGCCGGCAAGGCCGTGCACATCATGGGCCTGCTCTCCGATGGCGGCGTACACAGCCACCAGGATCATCTGGTTGCGATGGCTGAACTGGCGGTCAAACGTGGTGCAGAAAAAATCTACCTGCACGCCTTCCTTGATGGCCGCGACACGCCACCGCGCAGCGCGAAGAAATCCCTTGAGCTGATGGACGCGACCTTCGCCCGCCTGGGCAAAGGTCGCACCGCCACAATCGTCGGCCGCTACTTCGCCATGGACCGCGACAACCGTTGGGACCGGGTTTCCTCTGCCTATAACCTGATCGTCGACAGCACCGCCGAATTTCACGCAGACAGCGGTGTTGCCGGGCTTGAAGCAGCCTACGGGCGTGACGAGAACGACGAATTCGTCAAAGCCACACGCATCGGTGAGCCAGCCCGTGTAGAGGACGGCGATGCTGTGGTGTTCATGAACTTCCGCGCCGACCGCGCCCGTGAGCTGACCCGCGTGTTCGTCGAAGACGATTTCAAGGATTTCGAGCGCGCCCGCCAGCCCAAAGTCAACTACGTGATGCTGACCCAGTACGCGGCAAGCATCCCTGCGCCCTCGGCATTTGCGGCCGGCAGCCTGAAAAACGTGCTGGGTGAATACCTGGCAGACAACGGAAAGACTCAGCTGCGTATCGCCGAAACCGAAAAATACGCGCACGTCACGTTCTTCTTCTCCGGCGGTCGTGAAGAACCGTTCCCGGGTGAAGAGCGCATTCTGATCCCGTCGCCGAAAGTCGCCACCTACGACCTGCAGCCTGAGATGAGCGCACCGGAAGTGACCGACAAAATTGTCGATGCCATCAAACATCAGCGTTATGACGTGATTATCGTCAACTACGCCAACGGCGACATGGTCGGCCATAGCGGCATCATGGAAGCCGCGGTCAAGGCTGTGGAATGCCTGGACGTGTGTGTCGGGCGCATCACCGAGGCGCTGGAAAAAGTCGGTGGTGAAGCGCTTATCACCGCTGACCACGGCAACGTCGAGCAAATGACTGACGACTACACCGGCCAGGCGCACACCGCGCACACCTCCGAGCCGGTGCCGTTCGTTTATGTTGGCAAACGTCAGCTGAAAGTTCGCCAGGGCGGCGTTCTGGCCGATGTCGCGCCGACCATGCTGCATCTGCTGGGCATGGAGAAACCGCAGGAAATGACCGGTCACTCGATCCTCGTGAGCGAGTAACCCGGTCAAAACCGGCCTTTAGCCATCAGGCAAGGCCGGTTTTTTATGTTTCAGGCCTCAAAGCAGTGGCTGCGAGGCGTTTTTTTTGCAGCGCATGGCGGGCATACTAGGCCTGACATTTTTTCTCACAATTCCTCGGTATCGCCCACCCACATGCTTCGCGCCTTGATTGCCCTTGCTCTGATCTGCCTGCTCAATCCGGCGTTTGCCGAAGACGAGCGTGTGCAAACCCAAAAACAGATAGATGCTGCGCGTCAGGATGTGACGGAGCTGCAGAAAGTCCTGGGTAAGCTTCAGGAAGAACGTGCAGGCGTCCAGAAGGACCTGCGCACCACCGAAACCGAAATGGGCAAGTTGGAAAAGCAGGTCGAGGTCCTGCAAAAGGAACTAAAAAAGACGGAAACCGAGCTGCAAAAGCTCGACAATGAAAAAAAGAAACTGAACAGCGCCCGTGTTGAACAGCAACGCCTGATCGCTATCCAGGCCCGCGCCGCCTACCAGAGTGGCCGTCAGGAATACCTCAAGCTGTTGCTCAATCAGCAGCACCCCGAGAAGTTCGCCCGAACCCTCACGTATTACGACTACCTGAGTCAGGCGCGCCTGGAGCAGCTACGCAACTTCAATGTAACCCTGCGCCAGCTGGCCAATGTCGTAAAAGACATCGACCTGCAACAGGCACAGTTGCTGGTGCAGAAGAGCAACCTGGACAGCCAGAGCGAAGAACTGGCCAAGGTGCGCCAGGAGCGTCAGCAGGCACTGGCCAAGCTGAATCAGGACTACAAGGCCCGCGATCAGAAACTGCAGGCCCGTCAGCAGGATCAGGCCGACCTGGCCAAGGTTCTCAAGACCATCGAGGAGACCCTGGCCCGGCAGGCACGTGAAGCCGAAGAAGCTCGCCAAAAGGCGCTGGTTGCAGCCCGCGAGGCGGAAGAAAAGCGTCAGCGCGAAGCGCAAGCCGTCGCCCGCAATAACAGCAACAACAGCAGTAGCAAAAGCGATGATGAACCGGCACCGCGTCGCCCGGTCAAAGCCCCCGGCGCAGTCGTTTCCAGTGCCGGAGTTTCCTACGGCGGACCTTTTGCAGAGGCACGGGGAAAACTTCCATGGCCTATCGATGGTCGACTGCTTGCGCGTTTCGGTGAAGCCCGCGGTGATGACGAGCGAACCAAATGGGACGGCGTCATGATCAGCGCTGCCGCCGGAAGCCAGGTACATGCCGTGCATGGCGGACGAGTGGTGTTCGCCGACTGGTTGCGTGGTGCCGGGCTTCTGGTCATTCTCGACCATGGCAACGGTTATCTCACCCTGTACGGGCATAACCAGAGCCTGCTCAAGTCGGCAGGTGACATTGTAAAAGCCGGTGAAGCGATTTCCACGGTCGGCAATAGTGGCGGTCAGGACACGGCAGCGTTGTACTTTGCTATTCGTCAGCAGGGTCGCCCCAGCGATCCGGCCCAATGGTGCCGCACTCAAGGATAAGCCGGCGTCAATATCTGTAGGAGTTCGTTAGACATGCTGCATTTGTCCCGCCTCACCTCGCTGGCCCTGGCAATTGCCATCGTTATCGGCGCGCCTCTGGCGCAAGCTGCCGAAAAGACCGCGCCAGCCACGCCTGCAGCAGTCTCGCCCGCCAAGCCCAATGCCAACGCCAAGCCACCGCTGCCGCTCGACGAGTTGCGCACCTTTGCCGAGGTCATGGATAGGGTCAAGGCGGCCTATGTCGAGCCGGTGGACGACAAGACCCTGCTGGAAAACGCCATCAAGGGCATGCTCAGCAACCTTGATCCACACTCCGCTTACCTGGGCCCGGAAGATTTCCAGGAGCTGCAGGAAAGCACCAGCGGCGAGTTCGGTGGCCTGGGCATCGAAGTGGGCGTCGAGGACGGTTTCGTCAAGGTGGTTTCGCCCATCGACGACACACCTGCTTCCAAGGCTGGCATTGAGGCAGGCGACCTGATCGTGAAGATCAATGGTACGCCGACCCAGGGCCAGAACATGCAGGAAGCGGTCGACAAGATGCGCGGCAAGATCGGCGAGAAGATCACACTGACACTGGTGCGCGATGGCGGTACGCCGTTTGACGTGACGCTGGCGCGGGCGACCATTCAGGTCAAGAGCGTCAAGGCGCAGATGCTGGAAAATGGCTACGGCTACATCCGCATCACCCAGTTCCAGGTCAAGACCGGTGACGAAGTCGGCAAGGCACTGGCCAAATTCCGCAAGGACAACGGCAAGAAGATGAGCGGCCTGATTCTCGACCTGCGCAACAACCCGGGCGGCGTGCTGCAATCGGCGGTGCAGGTGGCGGATCACTTCCTCACCAAAGGCCTGATCGTCTACACCAAAGGTCGCATCGCCAACTCCGAACTGCGTTTCTCGGCAGACCCGGCAGACGCCAGCGAAGGCGTGCCGCTGGTGGTGCTGATCAACGGCGGCAGCGCCTCTGCGTCGGAAATCGTCGCCGGTGCCCTGCAAGACCAGAAACGCGGGATTCTGATGGGCACCGATACCTTCGGCAAAGGCTCGGTACAAACCGTTCTGCCGCTGAACAACGATCGCGCTCTGAAGATCACCACAGCGTTGTATTACACGCCGAACGGCCGCTCGATCCAGGCGCAGGGCATCAACCCGGACATCGTGGTACGTCGGGCCAAGGTCACCAGCGAAGCGGACGGCGAGAACTACAAGGAAGCCGACCTGATGGGTCACTTGGGCAATGGCAACGGCGGTGCCGACAAGCCGACCGTCAAGGGTGGCGCAGCAGCCAAGGCGCGTCCACAGGATGACGACTTCCAGCTCAGTCAGGCGCTCAGCCTGCTGAAAGGGCTGAGTATCACTCGCGGCAATTGACGGATGCGCGCTCTCGCTCTGTTACTGCTGACACTCTCGATCACTGGCGCTGCTCATGCAGCGCCAGCCGAGAACACCGGCAAGCCGCCGAAGGCCTATCTCAGCCTGATCATCGACGACCTGGGTCAGAACCCGGCGCGGGACAGCCGTACACTGGCGCTCCCCGGCCCGGTAACGCTGGCGATCATGCCTGACACTCCGCACGCCACCGAATTTGCCCGCGAGGCTCACCGCGCAGGCAAGACGGTCATGCTGCACATGCCGATGGACCCGGCGACCGGGCCTTACGCCTGGCACCCCGAGCTGCCACTGCCTGAGCTGGAAAGCCGTCTCAATGCTGCCCTGCTGAAGGTGCCGTATGCAGCTGGCATCAACAACCATATGGGCAGCCGGATGACCGCCGAGCCGGTCGCCATGACCTGGCTGATGGCCGAGCTACAGCGTCGTCACCTGTTTTTCGTCGACAGCCGCACCAGCGCAAAAACCGTGGCCGCCGCCGAGGCGCAGCGTATCGGCCTCGCAAGCGTCTCGCGCGACGTGTTTCTGGATGACGAACGAACCGCAGAAGCCATCACCCGCCAATTGCAGACTGCCATCAAAATCGCCCGCAAGCATGGCTCGGCAGTGGTCATCGGTCACCCCTACCCTGTCACTCTGGACGTACTGGAACGCGAGTTGCCCAAACTCAAGGACCAGGGCGTCGAATGGATCGACCTGCGCAGCATGATCAGCGAACGCGGCAATCAGGCGAGCGCGGCGCATGGAAGGGATGGGGTGTATCGCTGAGCCTTCGAACGACGAAACGCCCGTCAGCGGGTCTTTCAAATGAGGGTGTTAAACATCAAGCGGCCCGCTCAATGCTCAACGTAATACGCCGACCAAGCTCAGCCAGCGCTCGCTCCACCTGCTCGATTTTCGAGGCATGCAGAAAGTCCACAAGCCGATCCACCACTTGCCGCGTGCAACCCAGGCGACGCGCCAGCTCAGCACGGCTAACGCCCTCTTCCAACAAGCTGTTCCATAGCATGATTTTGGCAACAGTCAGCGCAGGCAAACGCATCAACAGTTCATGGCCGGGTACGACTGAGGCCTGGGGAATCTTGCGACGTTGATCGACGTAGAGCGATAGAGCCGATTCCATGCCGTCAAGAGCTTCGCTCAATGCTTCAGGCAGGGTGTCGCCAGAGGCACTCATTTCGGGAATGTCTGGACACGACAGCCAAACGCCTGTCGGCTCCCGATGCTGATCCAATGGATATTGATACATAAGGCCTCACCTGCAGTGGAGCAGCTCGACGTCAATCCTTAAGGCCGAGCTGCTTGATGATCGACTTGCGTAACCCTTCGTGCATTTCTTTGCTGCCATGGTCTGCAAAGATGGTTGCCTTACCATTCAGGTAAACCTTGAAATGACTACCCTTGGCCGCCCTGAACTCAGCGCCTTGAGCCTGCAACTATCGCCGAAACTCGTTGCACTTCATTGCTTGAATCCTACCGTTTCGGCAACGGCAATATGCAGCACTTATGCAGCACTTATGCAGCACTGGCAACACTTATGATGCATATAAATAGCTCTTAATTGCATATAATTGGCTTTCGCCAATCTGTGCTCGCCTCTCCAGACATGACGCTGACGGATTTTATCGTCGATCCCGCCAAAACCGAGTCAGCACGTTCCGCACGCAAAGTAGGCAACGTCTGTTTTCCATGTCCCGCGCCGTTTCAGCCTTGATAACCCTGTCAGTTCCGGCTTAAAGGATGAGGTCTCCACAACGGAGAGCAGGACACGGTTATCAAGGACGATAATGATGAAACTACACACAACTACAGGGGCATTCTGCATCGCTGCACTCATGCCCTTTTCGGCTAATGCCTCGGATTTTGGCGAAGGACTGCTTTCCCTTGCCCCGTCCAGAGTCCTGCTGAACGCCGACGGCTCACGCGACCACTGGAACGGTATCGGCCGTATTAACAGCAGGTCGGGCTCAAACTGTACGGCGACGCTGATCGATACTCGAAGCGCCGATAGCCCGCCTGATGCGCCTGCCTATGCACTCACCAGCGGCCACTGCATCAGTCGGCAGAACGGTCTGATCATTACTGACGGAGAGATCGAAGGCAGCGTCCAGTTCAATTTTTTCACTGACAGCGTGGCACGCAGCTATCCATTGAAACGCGTCAGCTGGAGCAGCATGCAGGGCGTGGATCTGGCGATTGTCGAGTTGCAGCCAACGCTCGAAACGCTGATCGACGATGGCATCCAGCCGCTTGCGCTTGCCAGCGAGATACCGGAGCAGGACCGCGAAATCCTCTGGGTGGGCGCCCCGCTCGCCAAGGAAACCGGGCACCTGCGTATGGCGGCCTGTGTTCATCAGACGTCGGAGGTGATCATGGAACAGCCTTGGGTCTGGCGCCACACGGTTCGCAATCAATGCAGGGATGTCAATACCGGAGCCTCAGGCAGCCCGCTTCTGACACGCGACAGCGGGGAGATATACGCGGTCTTGAACCTCACCAATCAAGCTTCATCGGATAACGCAACCGAAGACTTCAGTGACGAAATACCCGGCTTTCCACCCATGGTCGCCGACAGCAACTATGGCAACCCGGTCACGCTGCTGAAGAAGTGCTTTGTTAGCGGTACGTTAAGTACGGCCCCGGCAATCTGTGACCTTTTTCCAGTGTTTTCTATCGATTTTGACACGCTCGGCAGGCAGCCTGCACGACGTGCAAGGGTGCAACTGGATGCCGAAGGCCGGAATGTCTATCCATCCTGGGACCTGCGGTTTCTGATCAACACGCCGCTGTACCGTTACAAGAAAGTCGACTCTGCCATGCAGTGCGAAGACCCGGTGGGGTACAGCCACACCATCAGCTCACAGAATGCGGCCATCAATGACCCTGTGGATAAACAGATCGGCATCAACTGGCTGTGCATGATCGGCGTGTCTTCGGCGCGACATCTTCCTACTGTCGGCTTGATGCGCAATGCACTGACGCTTGCCATAGAGCTGCAACCGGCTGGACCGACGCCCGAGCCACAGGTGATTATTGTGAAAAACCGGTTAGGCGCATTATCGGTCAGTTGGTCGTACGAGCATCGCCTGATCGACCATTACACGGTCAAGATGGGCCCGCCACACACTACCGACTGCTCGGACCCTCAAGGTTTCAAGGCCCAGTTCCGCGATCTGACATTGCGTGCAAAATCGCTGCCGTTGAAGATCTGCACTTACGCCCATGACATCAATGGGCAGCCTTCCGCCGTACGCGAAGACATCATTCCCGCAGCAGGTTGAGCGATTACTGATAGCGCGCCTTGACAGCATCGACCCACCCCTCGGCGCGCATCTGGTCGAGCGCTTTCTGCAGGCGAGCCACAACGTCGTCAGGCGTGCTTTTGTTGACCGCCAGGTAAAGTTCGGCGCTGTTGAAACGCAGCGCTGTCTTGAAGCCGGTGACGCCTTCCAGTTTCGCCAGATAGCGGCCAACCGGATCGCCCACGGCCCACAGATCGATCTGACCAGTGGCGAGCTTTTTCACGTTATCCCGGTCACGCAGCATCAAAATCGGGTTCAGGCCCATCGCGCTCAGACGCTCGCCGATGGCGTCGCCTTTATAGGCACCAATCCTGTAGCTCTTTGCCTGCTCAAGCGACGTTAACGTGATAGGGCTGTCGCCGCGAGTGAGCATTATCCAGTCATAGGAGCCTACCGGACCTACCCATTTGAACAGTTTTTCGCGCTCAGGCAGGCGAGTGGTGGAGAACACGCCATAACCGGGCTTGTCGAGGGCAAGCTTGTAAACCCGGTCCCACGGAAAACGCAGGGTCATGCTGTAACCAATGTTTGCGCGCTTGAACATCTCACGCACCACTTCAGCGGCAATACCGTCGATGTTGTTTTCCTGCGCGAAATTCTTGCCATCGACCGCCATGTTGAACGGCGGAAAATTCTCGGTGAGCAACACCATGGAATAAGGCGCTGAGTCGCTGGCTCGCGCAGTTTCACTCAGCAACAAGCCGACACCGATCAGTGCGAGAAATAGACGTTTGAACATGTTCCGGCACTCGATCATGAACGACGCATGCAGAGTGCCGTGAACCCGGCGCACTGTCTAGCGCGCTGTCCAGCGATGTCGTTTACAGGTAATACTCGAATGCCACAGGGCTGAAACAGAGCGAGCGCCGACTGCTTCAAACCCATGGTCTGAAACAAGCGACGCCCGCTTTGATGCGCAGTAATCAGCGCACCACAATCCCGCGACTGGCCATGTAAGCCTTTGCTTCGGGAACGGTGTATTCGCCAAAGTGGAAAATACTCGCCGCCAGCACGGCACTGGCGTGACCTTCAATGACGCCGGCAGCCAGATGCTCAAGGTTGCCGACACCACCGGAAGCAATTACCGGAATGCCCAGCGCATCACTGATGGCGCGAGTAACGCCCAGGTCGAAGCCGTTTTTCATGCCGTCCTGGTCCATGCTGGTCAGCAGGATCTCGCCAGCCCCCAGGTCTTCCATCTTTTTCGCCCAGAGCACCGCGTCCAGCCCGGTGGGTTTGCGTCCGCCGTGGGTGAAGATTTCCCAGCGCGGGGTTTCGCCCGGGCCGGAGACCTTCTTGGCATCGATAGCGACCACAATGCACTGCGACCCGAAACGAGCGGCGGCTTCACCGACAAACTCAGGGTTGAACACCGCTGCAGTGTTGATCGACACTTTGTCCGCGCCCGCATTGAGCAGGTTACGGATGTCCTGCACGGTACGCACGCCGCCACCGACAGTCAGCGGAATGAACACCTGACTGGCCATGCGCTCGACGGTGTGCAGCGTGGTGTCACGGCCATCGACGCTGGCAGTGATGTCGAGAAAAGTGATTTCGTCGGCACCCTGCTCATCGTAGCGGCGAGCAATTTCCACCGGATCGCCTGCATCCCGGATGTTCTCGAACTTGACACCCTTGACCACTCGACCGTTGTCGACGTCCAGGCAAGGGATGATGCGTTTGGCTAGGGCCACAGGGTCAGTCTCCAGCTATTCAGCGTTGTTCGCGGTCGCAGAGCGCCTGGGCTTCGGCCACATCCAGCGTGCCTTCGTAGATCGCACGACCGGTGATTGCGCCGATGATGCCCGGAGCTCTGGCGTTCAGCAGCGCCTGAATGTCGCCCAGGTTATGAATGCCACCCGAAGCAATCACCGGGATCCGCGTGGCGGCCGCCAGCGCGGCGGTGAACGGGATGTTGCAGCCCTGCATCATGCCGTCTTTGGCGATGTCGGTGTAGACAATGGCCGACACGCCATCGGCTTCAAAGCGCTTGGCCAGATCAATGACCTGAACCGAGCTGACTTCAGCCCAGCCATCGGTGGCGACGAAACCGTCCTTGGCATCCAGACCGACGATCACCTTGCCGGGGAACGCACGGCAGGCTTCAGCCACGAACTCGGGCTCTTTGACGGCCTTGGTGCCGATGATGACGTAGCTCACACCTGCCTTGACGTAGTGCTCGATGGTTTCCAGCGAGCGGATGCCGCCACCGATCTGGATCGGCAGGTTCGGGTAGCGTCTGGCGATGGCCGTGACCACATCACCGTTGACCGGCTGCCCTTCGAACGCACCGTTCAGATCGACCAGATGCAGACGGCGGCAACCACCGTCGACCCACTTGGCGGCCATGGCCACCGGGTCATCGGAGAACACTGTGGAATCTTCCATCCGGCCCTGACGCAGACGCACACAGGCACCGTCTTTGAGGTCGATAGCGGGGATAATCAGCATGCTTATTCCTTGGTCAAAAAGAGCGGCAAGCTGCAAGCGATTAGCTGCAAGTATGCGTACTCACTGATTCTTGCGGCTTGAAGCCTGAAGCTCAAAGCTGCTTCTATTCAATTCTTTTCGAGCGCCCAGAGATCGCTTTCGATGCTCTCGAACCGCTCCTTGAGCTGCTGCTGAACATCGAAAATGGCGCGATTGTAGTAATGCGGGGCTATCTCGCGGGTGAACAATTCCAGTACCTCAGCCACTTCAAATGTACCCAGCTCCAGCTCGAAGCGCTCTGCGAACAGGCGCTTGAGCTTGTCGATCGCCTGCTGCTCATGCTCGGGCGAAAGGGTCAGGATCGGCGGCTTGCTCTTGGTTTTGCTCATACGATTACCAGCGACCATCCCAGGCAGCGAAGTTCTGCAGCAATTGCAGACCGTGGGTGTGGCTCTTTTCCGGGTGAAATTGCACGGCGAAGCGCGAACCATCGGCCAGCGCGGCGGCAAAGTCGAGGCCATAGTGACCGCGCCCGACCACCTGACGCTGATTGGCGGCATCAATGTAGAAACTGTGCACGAAGTAGAAACGTGCCAGGTCCGGAATGTCATGCCACAGCGGGTGATCTACCGCCTGAGCGACCTGATTCCAACCCATGTGCGGCACTTTCAAGTGCTCGCCCTCTTCGTGCAGGTCCTTGCCGAAAAACTTCACCTGGCCGGGAAACAGACCGATGCAATCCACGCCGCCGCTCTCTTCACTTCTGTCGAGCAACGCCTGCATGCCGACGCAGATGCCCAGAAACGGACGGTCCTGGCTGACTTCCCTGACCAGCGAATCAAAGCCCAGACGGCGGATCTCGGCCATGCAGTCGCGAATCGCGCCCACACCCGGAAACACCACACGGTCGGCTTCGCGAATCACCTTGGCGTCACTGGTAATCAGCACACGGCCTGCGCCTACGTGCTCAAGCGCCTTGGCGACAGAGTGCAGGTTGCCCATGCCGTAATCGATGACCGCAACCGTCTGCATCAGAGCACACCCTTGGTGGATGGCATTTGCCCGGCCATGCGCTCATCCAGCTCGACCGCCATGCGCAGCGCGCGACCGAAAGCCTTGAACACGGTTTCGATCTGGTGGTGAGTGTTGGTGCCACGCAGGTTGTCGATGTGCAGCGTCACGTTCGCGTGGTTGACGAAGCCCTGAAAGAACTCCTGAAACAGGTCCACATCAAAGCCGCCCACCGTGGCACGGGTGTACGGCACATGCATCTGCAGGCCCGGACGCCCGGAGAAGTCGATGACCACGCGCGACAGCGCTTCGTCGAGCGGCACATAGGCGTGGCCGTAACGACGAATGCCTTTCTTGTCGCCGATGGCCTGGCTGAACGCCTGCCCCACGGTGATACCGACGTCTTCCACCGTATGGTGATCATCGATCGCCAGGTCACCCTTGCATTCGATGTCCAGGTCGATCAGCCCGTGCCGGGCGATCTGGTCGAGCATGTGCTCAAGAAAAGGCACACCGATATCGAATCGGGCCTTTCCGGTGCCATCCAGGTTGATCGAGGCTTTGATCTGGGTTTCCAGAGTATTACGCTCGACGTACGCCTTACGTTCGGCCATCACCAGCTCCGCAAAATCATTGGGCGAAAAAAGGCGAGCATTATAGGCCCAGATGCGCCCGCCATGAAGCAAACAGACGACCAGCAGGGCATTTAGTGGGTGAAGAGGCTCGCGATTGCGTTACATACCTTGTCGATATTCCCTTCATTCAGGCCCGCCATGCACACCCGGCCACTGCGCAGCATGTAAATGCCGTGAACGTCTTTCAGTTCATCGACCTGCTGTGGCGTCAGACCGGTGTAGCTGAACATCCCGCTTTGCCTGAGGATAAAGCTGAAATCACGCCCCGAAACCTTCTGCGCCAGCACCTCAACCAGCCGCGTGCGCATGTCAATGATGCGCACGCGCATGGCCTCGACTTCGCTCAGCCACTGCTCGCGCAGGTGCGGCGTGTTGAGCACTTTTGACACCAGAAAGGCACCGTGTGCAGGCGGGCTGGAGTAGTTGCGACGTACAGTGGCCTTGAGCTGGCCGAATACGTTGGCAGCGGAGGCCGCGTCTTCACAGACCACCGACAGGCCACCCACCCGCTCGCCATACAGCGAAAAGATTTTCGAGAACGAGTTACTGACCAGCGTTGTGACACCTGCGTTGGCCATTGCGCGGATGGCATAGGCATCCTCATCAATGCCTTTGCCAAAGCCCTGATAGGCAATATCCAGAAACGCGATGAGTTGACGATCCTTGATCACTTCGATCAGGCGGTCCCATTGCGCAACTGTCAGATCGGCACCGGTCGGGTTATGGCAGCACGGGTGCAGCAGGAGAATGCTCTGCGCAGGTAGACCCTGCACCGTATCGAGCATGGCCTCGAACCTGACCCCGCCAGTCTGCGCGTCGAAATACGGGTAGCTGTTGACCTTGAAGCCCGCACCACCGAACAGCGCGTTGTGGTTTTCCCAGGTCGGATCGCTGACCCAGACCTGCGAGTCAGGGAAGGCATACTTGAGGAAGTCGGCGCCTATTTTCAGCGCGCCGGAGCCGCCCACGGTCTGGATGGTCGCTACGCGTCCTGCCTGCACAAGCGGGTGATCCGCCCCGAACAACAGGGTCTGCACTGCCTGCCGATACGCCGCCAGGCCTTCCATCGGCAGATAGACAGAAGCCGCCTGCTCGCCTTGGGCCAGTTGCTGTTGTGCCGTTGCTACGCATGCCAGCTGAGGGATACGGCCCTGCGCGTCGTAATACAAGCCGATGCTCAGATTGACCTTGTCCGCACGGGAATCCTTGCCAAAGGTTTCCATCAGGGAAAGGATCGGATCACCAGCGTATGACTCCACGTGGGCTAGCATGCAAACAACTCCTACAGGCAATAAAAACAGGGGTTGCTAATGTAGCAGCGTCTGCGGGGAAACGGGCAGTGCATCAAACACATTGAGCCGCAGATAGGTGACGCAGAGCGTCACGAACGGCATTCCCACGCTGGAGCGTGCGGAACGATAGCCTCAACTATCGTGCGACGCTCTGCGTCGGCATGCAGTTCTGGACGCTCTGCGTCCGATTCAGAGTGCGCGGAACAAGAAGTCTGCGCACAAAAAAAGCGCCTGCACCGAGGTGCAAGCGCTTATCTGTTACCTACAGGCTTTTAGTGGAACAGCACTGCGGTCTTTTGCAGGGTAATCCACACGCCCCACGCCAACGGGATACCGACCGCCAGCCAGGCGGCGATGACCACCGGCTTGCTGCCTGCGGATGCTTTCCACTCCAGCGAAGTAGTGGCGTTGGCACCCTTGTCGTGACCGATGGCTTGTTCAGCAGCCAGTTCGGCGTCGGTCATGAAGTACTTGTCGGCAACCGGACGAATCAGCAGGTTGCAGATAAAGCCCAGCACCAGCAGACCCGAGAGGATGTACAGGGTGATGTCGTAGGCATCGGCACGCGCAACACCGTGGCTGAGTTGGTACTCACGCAGGTAGTTGACCAATACCGGGCCCAGCACACCTGCCGCCGCCCACGCAGTCAGCAGACGACCGTGGATCGCACCGACCATCTGCGTACCGAACAGGTCGGCCAGATAAGCCGGAACCGTCGCGAAACCACCGCCGTACATCGATAGCACGACACAGAACGCTGCAACGAACAGCGCAATGCTGCCCATGTGACCCAGTGTCGGAACCGACGCATAGAGCAGGAAGCCCAGCGCGAAGAACACGAAGTAGGTTGCCTTGCGACCAATGAAGTCCGAGCACGACGCCCAGAAGAAACGACCGCCAATGTTGAACAGGCTCAACAGACCGGTGAAACCGGCTGCAATCGCAGCGATGGCTTTCAGTTGATCGGCACTGAGCTGACTGAACGTCAGATCGTTGCCCAGCAGTTTGCCGGCGAACACTTCCTGCAGCAGCGGCGAAGCCATGCCCAGGATACCGATACCGGCCGATACGTTCAGGCACAGCACCAGCCAGACCAGACGGAACTGCGGTGTTTTCCAGGCCACGCTGACGTGCACATGACGGTTGGTGATCATCGCGTTCTTGGCCTTGGCAGCCGGAGCGGTCCAGCCTTCAGGTTTCCAGCCGGTTGGCGGAACGCGATAGCCCAGCGCGCCACCGATCATGAAGATGAAGTAGATCACCGCCATCACCACGAAGCTCTGCCAGACGCCAACGCTTTCAGCCGAAGCAAAGTGACCCATCAGCGCAGTGGCCAGCGGCGCACCCACCATTGCGCCGCCACCAAAGCCCATGATCGCCATGCCGGTCGCCATGCCGCGCTTGTCCGGGAACCACTTGATCAGAGTCGATACGGGGGAGATATAGCCCAGCCCCAGACCAATACCGCCGATCACTCCAGAGCCCAGCCACATCAGCCAGATCTGGTGGGTATAAATACCCAACGCGGAAATCAGCAGACCGCCACACCAGCACACGGCAGAAACAACACCGGCCTTGCGTGGACCTGCGTGCTCCAGCCAGCCACCCCAGATGGCAGCCGAGCAACCCAGGAAGATGAAGAACAGGGTGTAGATCCAGCCCAGCATGGAGATCTGCCAGTCACAGGTCGACGCGAACATCTGCGCGAAGAACCCCATGTCTGGAGTGCAGGCGACGGGTGCAGTAATGCCCACGGCCTTGGACAACGGCAACCAGAATACCGAGAAGCCGTAAGCCATACCGATACAAAGGTGGATTGCCAATGCTGCTGGTGGAACAAGCCAACGGTTGAAACCGGGCTTGGCGATAATGCGCTCTTTGGACAAGAACGCAGGCTGAACGGCGTCGCCGCCCAAGGCTGTGCTTGTGCTCATTATAATTACCCCAATGTGTGAAGCTCGCAGATGGTCCGCTGGTCCGCCACAGACTCCATGCCGAGCGGCCATGTCTGTTTTATCGGCAGGTTATTCAGATACGTGACAAAAAGACGCACCTGAGCCAGCAAAAACGGAGACTATCACTGTCTGATGGCAAATAAGCATCTCGTTACATGCTTTTTATTATCTATCTCATGGGTTAATCCGCGCGCTCTATGACGCCATAGATGCAATCAATTAAATGCTAAGAAAAAACTGTCAGAACCTTAGTTGAGGCAAAAAACTGTTCGGCGGTCTGGTCGAGAGGTGCGCGGGCACCTCAAACCGGAGACCGGACAGCAATAACGGCATCCGCGGCCCGGTGCGCGCGTCAGAGCGGTATACTCACGGGCTATTTTTGAACATCGACACAAGGACTCGCCCATGAAAGCGTTCGGCAAAATCCTGGGGCTGTTTATTCTCGGGCTGTTGCTGATCATCGTGGCTCTCGGCTTCGCCCTGACCCACCTGTTTGATCCCAACGACTACAAAGACGAGATTCGCCAGCTGGCACGCGACAAGGCCAACGTCGAGCTGACGCTCAACGGTGATATCGGCTGGAGCCTGTTCCCCTGGCTCGGCCTGGAATTGCACGACGCCCATGTCGCCACCCTGACCACCCCCGATCAGCCGTTTGCCGATGTGCAGATGCTCGGCCTGTCCGTGCGTGTCCTGCCGCTGCTTCGTCGCCAGGTGCAGATGAGTGACATCCGCGTCGAAGGCCTTAACCTGGCCCTGCACCGTGATGAAAACGGTCATGGCAACTGGGAAGACATCGGCAAGCCCGCTGTCGCAACCACTACAGCGCCCGGCGAACCAGCTCCTGCGCCGGCCCCGGACGCGCCCAAGGCCGACCGCCCTTCCCAGCCCATCCGGCTGGATATCGACAGCCTGACCGTCAACAACGCCCGCGTAGATTACAGCGATGCCCGAAAAGGCCGAACTTTCACGGCCGAGAGCATTCAACTGAGCACCGGGCCGATTCGTGAAGCGTCCGACATCCCGATCAAACTGACGGCCTTCCTGAGCACCAACCAGCCAGTCGTGCGCGCCAAGACCGAACTGGTCGGCGAACTGCGCATGGACCGCGTACTCAAGCGCTATCAATTCGAAGACATGCGCTTGTCCGGCGAAGTCGCAGGCGAGCCGCTGCAGGGCAAGACCGTGACCTTCTCGGCGCAGGGCCAACTGCTGGTAGACCTTGCCGCCAATATCGCCGAATGGAACAGCCTCAAAGTGTCAGCCAACCAGTTGCGCGCACTGGGCGAACTGCGTGCCCGTGATCTGGATAAAACGCCACAGATCAGCGGCGGCCTGTCCATCGCCCAGCTCGACTTGCGCACCTTCTTCGAAAACATCGGCCAGCCATTGCCAGCCATGTCCGAGGGCGCGCTGAGCAAGGTTGAAATGGTCACGCGCCTAGCCGGCACGCCCACCAGCCTTGCGCTGGAAAACCTCAATCTGAAAGTCGACGACAGCACTTTCACCGGTCGCATCGCGGTAGACGATTTCGCCAAGCAGGCGCTGCGCGTTCAGCTCAAGGGCGATACCTTCGACACCGACCGCTACCGCCCGGCTGAAAGTGAAGAAAGCAAAGGCGCCAAGGCGGCACGCAAATCCGAAGTGCAGTCGGGCGAAGCCGCAGCCGTTGCGGGCGACTCACCGCTGCCCGAGCAACCGACCAAGGCTGCCTGGAGCACCACAAAGCTGCTGCCACTGGAGCGCCTGCGTACGCTGGATATAGAAGCGGACCTGAGCTTTGGCAAGCTGACCCTGAACAAACTGCCCATCGACAACGCAGCGCTCAAGACGCAGGCCAGTGGTGGCGTCATCAAGGTTGATACGTTGAGTGGCGATCTCTACAACGGCAACTTCGAGGTCAAGGGCAATCTGGACGCGCGTCCGGACACACCTGTAGCAACTGTGCAAACGCGCATTGCCAAAGTGCCGGTCGAACGCATCCTGGAAAGCCAGGGCCAGACGCCGCCAGTACGTGGCCTGCTGACGCTCGACAGCAACCTGACCGGTACGGGCAACAGCGAAAAAGCCCTGATCGACAGCCTGAACGGCACCGCCAGCTTCGCGCTCAATAACGGCGTGCTGGTCAATGCCAACCTGGAGCAGCAACTGTGCAAGGGTATCTCGACCCTGAACCGCAAACCGCTCACCGGCGAACCGCGCGCCAAGGACACCCCGTTCCAGCAGCTCAACGGCAACCTGACAGTACGCAACGGCGTGGCCAGCAACCCGGACCTCAAAGTGCGTATTCCAGGCCTGACCGTCAACGGTAACGGCGATATCGATTTGCGCGTTCTGGGTATGAATTACCGCGTCGGTATCATCATCGAAGGCGACAAGAGCGACATGCCGGACCCGGCCTGCGAGATCAACCCGCGCTACGTCGGCATCGAATGGCCGGTGCAGTGCCGTGGCCCGGTGGAACTGGGTGCCAAAGCCTGCCGCCTGGACAAGGAAGGCGTCGGCCAGATCGCTGCCAAGCTGGCGGGCGACCGGATCAGCGAGAAGCTTGAGGACAAGCTGAATGAAAAACTCGGTGACAAGGTCAGCCCCGAACTCAAGGACGCCCTCAAGGGATTGTTCAAGCGCTAGAGCAATGTAAACAGCTCAGGAGCGCCCTCGCGGCGCTCCACTGGCGCAACCTTTCCTATCCCGACTCATATCCCGACGACGAGAGCCCTTCAGGCCATGCAACCCGAACAATTCTCCAGCGCCGTGCTGGACTGGTACGACCGTCATGGCCGACATGACCTGCCCTGGCAACAAGACATCACGCCGTATCGGGTCTGGGTATCGGAAATCATGCTGCAGCAGACCCAGGTCAGCACCGTTCTGAGTTACTTCGACCGCTTCATGGAGGCTCTGCCGACCGTGCAGGCGCTGGCTGAGGCACCGGAAGACGAAGTGCTGCACCTATGGACCGGGCTGGGCTACTACACCCGCGCCCGCAACTTGCAGAAGACCGCAAAAATCGTGGTTGCCGATCACGATGGCGAGTTTCCCCGCGACGTCGAAAAACTCATCCTGCTGCCCGGCATCGGTCTATCCACCGCAGGCGCAATCGCCAGCCTGAGCATGGGCCTTCGCGCGCCGATCCTCGACGGCAACGTCAAACGCGTGCTGGCGCGCTTTACCGCGCAAGAGGGCTACCCCGGCGAGCCCAAGGTGGCCAAACAGCTATGGGCCACAGCTGAACGCTTCACACCGCACAGCCGGGTCAACAACTATACCCAGGCCATGATGGACCTCGGCGCCACGCTCTGCACCCGCAGCAAACCCAGCTGCCTGCTCTGCCCGCTGGAGCGCAGTTGCGAGGCGCACATGCTGGGCCTGGAAACCCGCTACCCCATCCCCAAACCACGCAAGACCGTGCCGCAGAAACGCACGCTCATGCCGATGCTCGCCAACCAAGACGGCGCGATTCTGCTTTATCGTCGCCCTTCCAGCGGCTTGTGGGGCGGCTTGTGGAGCCTTCCGGAACTGGATGACTTCGATGACCTGCAGCACCTGGCCACGCAACACGCACTGCAATTGGGCGAGCATCATGAATTGCCAGGGCTGATCCACACCTTCAGCCACTTCCAGTTGAGCATCGAACCCTGGCTGGTCAAGGTCCAGGAGTCCGCCGATCACGTGGCCGAGGCCGACTGGCTCTGGTATAACCTCGCCACCCCGCCACGCCTGGGCCTAGCTGCCCCGGTGAAAAAGCTGCTCAAACGCGCAGCCGACGTATTGAACGCAGGAGAGTCGTCATGACCCGCACCGTAATGTGCCGCAAGTACAAAGAAGAACTGCCCGGCCTGGAACGCGCCCCATACCCTGGCGCAAAGGGCGAAGACATCTTCAACCACGTTTCGCAAAAAGCCTGGGCCGACTGGCAGAAACACCAGACCCTGCTGATCAACGAGCGCCGCCTGAATATGATGAACGCCGAAGACCGGAAATTCCTCCAGACCGAGATGGACAAGTTTCTCTCGGGCGAAGAATACGCCCAGGCCGAAGGCTACGTTCCCCCCGAAAAATAAAGCGTTTCACGCAGTGAAGGTCGTAAGCGTCGGTAATAATTCAAATTTTTTAAAAAACACGCTTGACGACCTCCTGAAAAACACGTCTAATTCGCCCCGTTGCCCAGATAGCTCAGTCGGTAGAGCAGGGGATTGAAAATCCCCGTGTCGGCGGTTCGATTCCGTCTCTGGGCACCAAATACCGAAAACCCCTGATTCCGCAAGGTCTCGGGGGTTTTTACTTTTGGAGTTGCTGTAACCCGTCACGCGTGAGTACACACGGCGGGTACACGATGGGCTTTATGGCACAACCTTGGAAAGATCCCCGCACCGGGACCTACTACATCCGCCGCCGTATCCCGAAGGACATTAAGCCGCTCCTTCCTGAGGCAGGCGAGACCTACAAGCGGACCTTGGGCACTAAAGATACCCGCGAGGCAAAGACCCGTTTTGCAGCTGCATGGGGTCAATCGGAAGAGTTCTTCCTGAACATTCGCCTCCAGCTTTCCGGCACTCACACCCCTACCCTTCAAGACGCTATTCAGCTCGCCGCGAGATGGGCGAAGGCTGAGCTTGATCATATGGAATCCACCGGAAGATTTCAGGGATATCTCATCGGCTCGGAAGATTTAGGCCACGAGACCCTGCGCGATCACTTCAACATCAGAAGCCCGAAAGCCTTGATGGGCCCGGATGGTCTGGAGCCACGCGCTCGACAGCGCCTTGATCAAACGGTAGCCGGTGAGCTGGCGAAGGTCTTGCTGCCGATGCCTTTACCCGGTACGCCATTCCACAAGTATCTGTATGAAGCATTCTTGGCACAGCATCTGGAGCTGTCCGAGATTGCCTACAAGCGCCACTATGGCGATTACTCTTCGGTCTTTGAGCTGCCCCATGAGGCGCCCTTGAGCATCGACAGGATCAAGCCAGAGAGCCCCGCAGAGACGCTATCGATAGTCTTCGAGCATTGGTCTCGTAATCACCGTCACATGGGCGACGGAAAGCGCGACGTTGAAAAGACCGCTGGGGAATACCAGACCACAATCGTTCGATTCGTGGAGCTGTTGGGTGACCTCCCTGTTAAGCAGATCAAGCGCAAGACCATTGAAGAGTTTTACGGACTGCTTCGCCAGATGCCTTCCAAGGGTGAAGGCCTCAAAGCGCTCAACGCTCACGAGCAGATTGCCCGAGCAAAACAGCTTGATTTGCCTTTGCTGAGTAGTGCCACGATCAAGAACAAGCTCATGGGGCTTTCTTCGGTCCTGGCCTACGCAGTGAAGATGGAATACATAACCGAGAACCCGGTGGTCGCATCAGGCATCACCAAGTTATTGCGAAAAGCGAGCGCCAAGCAATCACGCACCGCCACTCGCAAAGGCTACACCCAAGCAGAGCTCATTAAGGTTTTCTCCAGCCCGCTGTTCAAAGGCGAGTGGGTCGCTCCTCGGGCATCGTTTGGTGCAGCTTGGAAATGGCTGCCTCTCCTGCTCTGCTACACAGGCGCTCGACGGGAAGAGATTGCCCAGATGAAAGCCAATGAGGTCCGCAAGTCCGAGGACGGCATCTGGCACTTGGACCTACTTGGAATCTCTGAGGATGGGGCGGATGACGACAGGACCTTGAAGACCAAGGGTAGTCACCGCTTGGTTGCTATCCACCAGGACATCATCGGCCTTGGCTTCTTGGATTACGTCGCTGACCTACCCGCCTCCGGGCAGCTCTTCCCGGCCCTCAAGCCCAACCCTACAGGCTGGTACGGACACAACTTCGGGAAACGATGGGGCGTGTACCTTCGTGACGTTGCAGAGCTTGAGACGCCTGTAAGTCCGTCCCATGGATTCCGCCACAGCTTCAAGACAATGTGTAGAGAGGCAGGCATCCCAGAAGAAATCCACGACGCAATAACCGGTCATGATGATGGCTCTGTGAGTCGGGGCTATGGCGAGCGCCATTTGCTAAAGACCCAGCAGGAGCAGATGGCCCGTTTGCCGCGCATTGCGGTCCTCGCAGGGCTTCTGCCGGAGCGCTCTTAACCATTATAGTTAGAGCGCTTGGACGGCAGAAAAGTAGCCGTGCGATTACAGTAGCTTTCGGCGCATCGTTTGTTAATATCGGTCTGCCTCGCCTGCTTGCTGGTGCAGCCGCCTCACAGCACTGAACCAAGTATTACAGACGCCAGCCATCTCTCTTCGGAGCTTGCTGTGCGGGTCGCGACCAAGATCGCCGTTAAGGCTTCGAGGTCTCCCGGTGGTAAAGAACGTCACTCGACTGCTGCGTCAATAACCGTAACTCTGTCTGCACGTTGGGGTCACCAGACGGTTAGCAGCTTTATTTTCAGGGTGGAGTTCGGTGTTCGTCCGCATGGCGCGCGCTTGACCGCGAGACCCAAAAAGGTACGATTTGTACCTCAGCGGCATCTTCGAGGGAAATCATGCGACCATGCAAAAACGTGCCAACTTGGCGCATGAGGCGGGATTGACCGCGAGATTGAAAAAGCTGCGATATATCGTGTCTTGGCGGAATTTCTGGGGGAAATCATGCTTTCATGCAAAAACGTGCCAACTTGGCGCACGCCGCATCGCGATTATTCGTGACTGCGCTCAGCCTCGCCTGCTTGCTGGTGCAGCCGCCTCACAGCACTGAACCAAGTATTACAGACGCCAGCCATCTCTCTTCGGAGCTTGCTGTGCGGGTCGCGACCAAGATCGCCGTTAAGGCTTCGAGGTCTCC
>NZ_JALHBH010000011.1:0-255 GCF_022836805.1 Pseudomonas sp. RGM 3321 | reverse complement strand
CAAACCGGCTCAGTTGATCGAAAAGAGCATGGCCAGTCCGAGCGTACTGGCCATGCTGCTGACCACCAAATATGTCGACGGTTTGCCTCTGCATCGTTTCGAAACGGTGCTGAGTCGACATGGCATCGAGATACCGCGCCAGACGCTGGCGCGCTGGGTGATCCAGTGCAGTGAGCACTTGCAGCCGCTGTTGAATTTGATGCGTGATCGATTATTCGAAAGCCCGTTTATCCACAGCGATGAAACCCGAGTCCA
>NZ_JALHBH010000089.1:0-61721 GCF_022836805.1 Pseudomonas sp. RGM 3321 | reverse complement strand
GTGCGGCACAGATCTGTGACGCGGAGCGTCACGCAAGGCATTCCCACGCTGGAGCGTGAGGAACGATAATCTCAACTACCGTACGACGCTCCGCCGACATGCCTTAACCTCGACTATCGTGCGACGCCGCGTCGGCATGCCGTTCTGGACGCTCTGCGTCCTCTCTTGAGTGTGCCGTGCGGCACAGATCTGTGACGCGGAGCGTCACGCAAGGCATTCCCACGCTAGAGCGTGAGGAACGATAATCTCAACTACCGTACGACGCTCCGCCGACATGCCTTAACCTCGACTATCGTGCGACGCCGCGTCGGCATGCCGTTCTGGACGCTCTGCGTCCTCTCTTGAGTGTGCCCTGCGGCACAGATCTGTGATCAGACGCCCACAAAAAAGCCGTGCCCGGTTAACCGGTGCACGGCTTTTTCACAGCAAGCGGTTGCTTACTTGTTGATCGAGTCGGTCAGCACTTTGGCTGGTACGAACTTGATAACTTTCTTGGCAGCGATTTCGATGGCAGCGCCAGTCGAAGGGTTGCGGCCAGTGCGAGCCGGACGCTCTGCAACTTTCAGTTTGCCGATACCTGGCAAAGTGATTTCCACGCCGTTTTCCAATTGGTCGGCAACAATTTGGCCCAATTGCTCAAGAGCATTACGCGCGGTAGTTTTTGGCGCGTCGATAGCTTCAGCGATATCGGCGATCAATTGGTCTTTAGTAAGAGCCATGGTGGTGTTCCTTCCCTATCAAATTCATTTGGATTGCAGAGTGCAACGTCGGCCCGTGGCCAGGCAATGAACCTGGCCACCCGCTAGCAGCCACGATTAATCGCGAAAGTGTAGATACTGAAACCGGGTAATGGTTCGACCTACGTGTGCGCTAACTGCATGCTTGACGCGCTAAGTGCGCAAGACCGCGCAAAACTAGCACAGAGCCGGACAAATATCCGCCTCTACCTATCCTTTTGGTCAGGTTTTAATGCCAATTGCACAAAAAACATCCAGCAAACACGCCCTGCTGGCGAAAACCAGCCTACCCGGGGCCAAGTGGTGCACGCGTGCGTTACACTTGGCGCCTTGCAACGAGCTGCACGCTCTTCACCTTTTTCAGCCGAGAAGCCCATGCCGATCCGTCATTGCATCGTCCACCTGATCGATAAAAAACCCGACGGTACGCCCGCTGTTCTCCATGCACGCGACTCCGAACTCGCTGAGTCCCAGGCCATCGAGAACATGCTGGCCGACCTCAACGAGAGCTACAACGCCAAACAAGGCAAGGCATGGGGCCTGTTCCATCCAGAATCCGGCGCACACCCGTTCAGCGGCTGGCTGAAAGAGTATCTGGACGGTGGCAACGACTTCACCGCGTTCTCGCGCACGGCGGTCGAGCATCTGCAGAAGCTCATGGAAGAATCCAATCTTTCCGTCGGTGGTCATGTGTTGTTCGCCCATTATCAGCAAGGCATGACCGACTACCTGGCCATCGCCCTGCTGCACCACAGCGAAGGCGTGGCGGTGAATGCCGAGCTGGACGTCACCCCTTCACGCCACCTGGACCTGGGCCAGTTGCACCTTGCTGCGCGGATCAACCTGTCGGAATGGCAGAACAACAAACAGTCCAAGCAATACATTTCGTTCATCAAGGGCAAGAACGGCAAGAAGGTTTCCGAGTACTTCCGCGACTTCATCGGTTGCCAGGAAGGCGTTGACGGCCCTGGTGAAACACGCACCCTGCTCAAGGCCTTCAGTGACTTTGTCGAAAGTGAAGACTTGCCGGAGGAGTCAGCCCGCGAGAAGACCAAGACCCTGGTCGATTACGCCAGCAGCCAGAGCAAGATGGGCGAGCCGATGGGCCTGGAAGAACTGTCCGAACTGATCGACGAAGAGCGGCCACGGGCGTTTTACGATCACATCCGCAACAAGGACTATGGCTTGTCGCCCGAGATCCCGGCCGATAAGCGCACCCTTAACCAGTTCCGCCGTTTCACCGGACGCGCCGAAGGACTGTCGATCAGCTTCGAAGCTCACCTTCTGGGCGACAAGATCGAGTACGACGAAACCGCAGGCACCCTGATCATCAAGGGGCTGCCGACCCAACTGACCGATCAGTTGAAGCGACGGTAACCGACATGCTGATACGCACCCTCAAGAAGTTCGCGCTGATCATGTTGGTTGTGGTGGTTTACCAGAACTGGGGCAAGATCGAGAACTTCGTCCACCCGCCTCCAGCAAGCGTTGCGCAGAGCTACAGCCAGGCGAAAGTGGTGATGTACGCCACAGACTGGTGTGGCTACTGCAAACAGACGCGGCGCTTTCTCGACAGCAAAGGGATTGCGTATCAGGAGTTCGACATCGAGAAGTCCGAAGAAGGCCGTAAGGCCTACGAAGCACTGGGTGGCAGAGGCATACCGCTGATCGACGTCAACGGCACCTTGATCCGGGGTTTCGACCCGGATCAGATACTGGCAGCATTGAAGTAGCCAGGAATAACGTGTCAAAGCTCCGCGTCCTCGTTGCAACGCAGAGCACCGTAAACTTCAGCGCTTCTCGACCCGAAATCCCATTCTCGGGAAGTGCACATGCACGACGCCGGCGCGTTCATCTTCGCGGCGCAGGATCAACTCTTCGCGCCCGGTAAACATCAGTTCACCCTCTACCGCCTCGACGCCATAGTCGACTGCCGAGACAGCGACCGTGTCGCCCGCCTTGAAGCCATTCGGATCAACAAAGACTTCGCCGGGCAGTGGCGCTGGCGTTGCGTTTCTGGCGATTTCAATGGCATCAGCCGAACTCAGGTCGCTGAACGTGCCATGACCAAAATCCAGCACACGATCGAGCCAGGCCCTGACACTCGGGTAATCATCGACAAAGGGTGAGGTGACCGGCGTCTGCTTGAGAAACCACAATGTATGGGCGACCGAAAAATCGGCAATCGAAGGTACGCCAAACAGAAAATCACCACCGCGCGACAACTGCAACTCCAGGCGTGACATCAGCGTGGGCCATTGATGCTTGACCTGCTCGACAGGCGGGCGTGAAGCCGTGCCACCGTTGAACAGCGTGGATCGGTCAGCAATGAACGCCTTGGCAGCGTCTGGCGGCACTTTGGCAAATCGTACAGCCATCGATTCAGGCTGAAACACCAGGCTCACGGCATGCAGGAACAGCACCGAATCCGCCCAAGCGGCCAGACCGGCAACCGAAAACTCCTGGCCTTGCGGATAAAACGCTGGCGAAGCCTTCTCCTGCTCAAGGCGGCGCGCCATCAGTGCCGTGTCACAGTAGATATCTGCGCCAGCCTGCAACACGGGCGTCCTGCGATAACCGCCTGTCAGCGCGGTAAGGTCGGGCTTGGGCATGATCGACGGGATAGTCACCGAGCGCCATGTGAGGCCTTTGAAACCCAGCATCAGGCGGGCTTTTTCGGCAAACAGTGACGTGGGGTAATGGTGAAGAATCAACTCGGACATGTTCAGCCTCTGCGCACTCGGGAAGCACACAGCTTAACCCGCAGCACCCTGCCCGCCCACAGACTCAAGCTGATGGCACGACATCACGCTCATGGATCGGGAGTCAAACGTAACTGGCTGCCAGTGCCTCTTTGGCGCTTTTTCTGAGTTTCTTGATCAGCCGCTCCTGACGCAACGCCTCACCCTTGCTGGGCCACTGTTCGACGTAGACCAGGGCCATTGCCGGGCTGGAAGAGAAAAAGCGCGCGCCCTTGCCACTCTGGTGCGCAGCAAATCGCCGCTGCGGATCGTCACTGATACCGCAGTACAGCGAGCCGTTGGCAGCGCGCACCAGATAGACAAACCAGGGTTTACCGACGGCCTGTCCAGCGTCAGCAGACCCGGCAGAGACTGGAACTTCAGGCACGGCGACTCTCGGTAAAGGCGTGGAGCCCCTTGAGTGCCTGAGCGCGCACGGCGTTGCGTACCAGCGGTGTCCAGCCAAGTAACAGCCCCTTAAAACCCAGCGCCTGTCGCGACCAGCGCCACATATCGAAGTGATCGCGATGCTCGCAGATCTTCCCATCACGAAACACGAAACGGGCCTGAATATCGTTGACCACCGTGCGCCCGGTCTGGCTGAACAGGTACGTCGCTACCCAGTGCGCACTGCCAGTCTGGTCATCGGCTCGCACCTGATCGAAGACCACCGAAAAATTCTTTGCCCGGGAAGTCAGCATGCGCCACATGTCACCGACCTGAGCACCGCGCAATTCACCAAAGGCAGGATCGCTGAACAGCACGTCATCGGTATAACAGGCACTCATCGCCTCGGCATCCAGCTGCGCAAACGCCTCATAAAAGCGGGTGATCAGTGCGCTGTTGGCCTGACTTTGTTCCTCGTAGTTCATGCGTGCACATCCCTTGGCGAATTATCCGTGCACGATAAGCGGCGCAGAGAAAAATGGCGAGAGGTTGATGGCCTTATACCTTCTCGCTGTTCACCTGCACCTGCAGCGCCCGACCGGCACCCATACCCGCGATGATGGCGCCCAGCCCGAGTACCGCGAAGATCCAGCCAATCGCGGTCCAGCTGCCGGTCATGTCGTGAACCACGCCCACGGCAAATGGCCCGGTCGAGGCGATGGTGTAGCCGAAGCCTTGCGCCATGCTCGACAGATTGGCAGCGACATGTGAGTCACGCGAGCGTAGGACGATCAAGGCCAGCGCCAGACTGAACGTGCCGCCCTGCCCGATTCCCAGCAGGATCGCCCAGCCCCACAGCCCGCCAAGCGGCGCGTACAGGCAGCCGAACAGACCGATCAGGGTCAGCGACATGACCAGCATGATCGCCAGACGCTGATCCTTACCGCGTGTGGCCAGATAGGGCACCGCCAGGGCGCTGATGACTTGCGCGATGATCGAGCCGGACAGCAGCAGACCGGCCTGGGTCGGCGTCAGGCCGCGACCGATAAGGATCGAGGGCAGCCAGCCGAAGACGATGTACGACAGCGACGATTGCAGGCCCATGTACAGCGTGACCTGCCACGCCAGCGGGTCACGCAACAGACCGCGCACCCGATAGACATCGCGATGTGAGCCATGCATTTCACGCGTTTGTGGAAACCAGAACAGCGCCGCAATCAACGCCGGGACCAGCCAGAAACCCAAACCTATTTGCCAACTGTCGCCGACGTATTGGCTCAGCGGCACCGTCGAACCGGCAGCTATCGCAGCGCCCAGGCACAGCGCCATCGTGTAGACACCGGTCATCGCCCCGGCCTGGCGCGGGAAATCGCGCTTGACGATACCGGGCAACAATACGCCGATGATCCCGATGCTCGCGCCCGCCAGCAGGCTGCCGGTAAACAGGCCGACTTCGCCGAACAGGCTGCGTACTGCCAACCCCGACGCCAGAGTCAGGAGCACCACCAAAACCACACGTTCACTGCCGAAACGCCGGGCTAGAATCGGTGCCAATGGCGCGAACAGGCCCAGACACAACACCGGCAAGGTGGTCAGCAGACCGGCTTCGGCAGCCGACATCCCAAGGCTTGCGGACACCTCGTTAAGCAACGGCGCAACGCTGGATAACGCAGGGCGCAGGTTGAGGGCGACCAGCACCAGGCCCAGCAGCAACAGCCAGGGGCGCTTCAGAACAGGATGGGCTTGATCGGTAATCGGTTGGGGGCTGGATTGAGCCTTGGCAGTCATCGGTTTCTCGGTAATCAGGTATGTCGACCCTTTTCAGGGGGGCGGTATCCTGTTGGAGAATCATCGCGAATACAAGGTTCAGCCAAAATTGCATACAAGATGCATGGCAAATCCAGTCGAAAAAAAACCGGGCGCATGGCCCGGTTTTCCGTGTAGCAGCTACTGACTCAGTGAATGATCTGACTGAGGAACAGCTTGGTACGGTCGCTTTGCGGGTTGTCGAAGAAGTCGTTCGGCGCGGCCTGTTCGACGATTTCGCCTTTGTCCATGAAGATCACCCGGTTCGCTACGGTACGGGCAAAGCCCATCTCGTGAGTCACGCACAACATGGTCATGCCTTCTTCAGCCAGGCCAACCATGGTGTCGAGCACTTCCTTGACCATTTCCGGGTCGAGCGCCGAAGTCGGTTCATCGAACAGCATGATTTTCGGCTTCATGCACAAGGCACGGGCAATTGCCACACGCTGCTGCTGACCACCGGAAAGCTGACCCGGAAACTTGTGGGCCTGCTCGGGAATACGCACACGCTCCAGATAATGCATGGCGATTTCTTCGGCTTTCTTTTTCGGCATGTTGCGTACCCACATCGGTGCCAACGTGCAGTTCTGCAGGATGGTCAGGTGCGGGAACAGGTTGAAGTGTTGAAACACCATGCCGACTTCACGGCGGATGGTCTCGATCTGCTTCAGGTCGGAAGTCAGTTCGGTGCCGTCGACGATGATACGACCCTGCTGGTGCTCTTCCAGACGGTTGAGGCAACGAATGGTGGTCGATTTGCCCGAACCCGATGGGCCGCACAGCACGATACGTTCGCCCTGACGCACGTTCAGGTTGATGTCCTTGAGTACATGGAACTGGCCGTACCATTTGTGGACGCCCTCCATGCGGATCATGCCTTCAGCGCCCAGAGGCTTATTGATAACTTCACTCATCACAAAACTCCTAACGCTTGTGGCCTGTGTCCAGCTTACGTTCCAAATGCATGGAATAGCGGGACATACCGAAACAGAAGATCCAGAACACCAGGGCCGCGAAGACATAGCCTTCAGTGGCCATACCCAGCCATGCCGGGTCGGCGGTAGCTTGCTTGACGCTGTTGAGCAGGTCGAACAGGCCGATAATGATCACCAGACTGGTGTCTTTGAAAAGGGCAATGAAGGTGTTGACGATGCCGGGAATGACCATCTTCAACGCCTGCGGCAAAATCACCAGACCCATGCTGCGCCAGTAACCCAGGCCCATCGCCGAGGCTGCTTCGTACTGGCCCTTGGGGATGGCCTGCATGCCGCCGCGTACCACTTCGGCGATGTACGCCGACTGGAACAGAATCACGCCGATCAACGCCCGCAGCAGCTTGTCGAAGTTCATCCCTTCGGGCATGAACAGCGGCAGCATCACCGACGACATGAACAGCACGGTGATCAGCGGCACGCCGCGCCAGAACTCGATGAACGTCACGCACACCACGCGCACAGCGGGCATGTTGGAGCGACGACCGAGCGCCAGCAGGATACCCAGCGGCAAGGCACCGACGATACCCACGGTAGCGATCACCAGGGTCAGCATCAGACCGCCCCACTGGCTGGTCGGTACGTTGGTCAGACCGAACGCGCCGCCATGCAGCAGGTAGAACGCAACAACCGGATAGATCACCAGGAAGGCGATACCGTAGACAGCCTTGCGCGGAAACTTCGAAATGAACAGCGGCGCAGCGCCGACGATCGCCAGGATAGCGGTCAGGTCGACCCGCCAGCGCAGCTCATTGGGGAAGTAGCCGTACATGAACTGACCGAAGCGCTGCTCGATGAACACCCAGCAGGCGCCCGCCTTGGTGCAGTCTTCCTTGGTCGTGCCAACCCAGTTGGCGTCCAGCAGAGCCCAACTGATGATCGGCGGAACGACCAGATAGATCAGGTAAAGCGAGAACAGGGTCAGCAGGGTGTTGATCCAGCTGGAGAACAGGTTCTGCCGCATCCACGCCATCGGGCCGAACACTTTGCCCGGTGGTGGCATATCAGGTTTGAAAGTATGAGTCGTCATGCGCTTTTCCTCACCGCTCGATCAGCGCAATGCGCTTGTTGTACCAGTTCATCAGCAGAGAAATGCTGATACTGATCGCCAGGTACACACTCATGGTGATGGCAATGACTTCAATCGCCTGCCCGGTCTGGTTGAGCACCGTACCTGCAAACAGGGAAACCATTTCCGGATAACCGATGGCTGCTGCCAGCGAAGAGTTCTTCGCCAGGTTCAGGAACTGACTGGTCAACGGTGGAATGATCACTCGCAGCGCCTGCGGAATGATGACCTTGCGCAGCGTCGGCCCAGGGCGCAGCCCCAGCGAACGGGCAGCTTCGGTCTGACCATGACTGACCGACTTGATGCCCGAACGCACGATTTCAGCGATGAACGCCGCCGTGTAGATGGTCAGTGCCAGGGTCAGGGAGATCAGTTCCGGGATCAGCACCCAGCCACCGGTGAAGTTGAAGCCCTTCAGTTGCGGCAGTTCCCAATGCACCGGGCTGCCGAAGACCAGCATGCTCAGGCCTGGAATCACCAGCAACAACGCCAGACCGACCCAGAACTTGTGAAACGGCTGGCCAGTGGCTTCGAAGCGCTTGTTGGCCCAGCGCACCATCATCACGATCGCAATCACGGCAACCACGATGCTGATCAGGAACGCCCATGCACCTTCGGCTGGCAACGCTCTGGGCATATTGAGCCCGCGGCTGCTGACGAAGAACATGTCCAGATAACCATGCGCCTGACGCGGACCAGGCAGCGTGAGGAATACGGCGGTGTACCAGAAAAGGATCTGCAGCAGTGGCGGAATGTTGCGGAAGACTTCGACATAAACAGTTGCCAGCTTGCTGATCATCCAGTTCGGAGACAGGCGAGCGACACCAATGACAAAGCCCAGCAAGGTTGCCAGGACAATACCGATAACCGACACCAGCAAGGTATTCAGCAAACCGATGACGAATACGCGGGCATAACTGTCCGCTTCGCTGTAGTCGATCAGGTGTTGAGCAATACCGAAACCGGCACTGTTCTCAAGAAAACCGAAACCCGAGGTAATACCACGGTGTTGCAGGTTGGTCTGGGTATTGTCGAAGATGAACCAGCCCAACGCGATCACCGCCACGACAGTGATGATCTGAAATAACCACGCGCGCACTTTCGGATCGCTCAGAGAGAGCTTTTGCTTGGGTGCGACGATTTGCTTTTCCATGAAATGCCCCAGGAAAAATCCAACAGAACAACGCCCGACAGGCTGGGAAGCCTGTCGGGCGCCGGGTCAATCAACGAATAGGTGGAGCGTACTGAATGCCGCCGGCATTCCACAGAGCGTTCTGGCCACGCTTGATTTTCAGCGGGGTACCTTCGCCCAGGTTGCGTTCGAACACTTCGCCATAGTTACCGACCTGCTTGACGATCTGCACGACCCAGTCTTTCGGCAGCTTGAGGTCCTTGCCGTAAGTACCGTCGGCACCCAGCATACGGGCTACGTCAGGATTCTTGGTCGACTTGGCTTCAGCTTCAACGTTCTTGGAAGTGATTTTGGCTTCCTCGGCGTTGAGCATGGCGAACAGGGTCCAGCGAACGATCGAGAACCAGTCTTCGTCGCCTTTACGCACGACAGGACCCAGCGGTTCCTTGGAGATCACTTCAGGCAGAACGATGTAATCGTCCGGTTTGGCCAGCTTGCTGCGCTGTGCGTAGAGTTGCGACTGGTCGGAAGTCAGTACGTCGCAACGACCGCCTTCCAGCGACTTGGCGCTTTCGTCGGAGGTGTCGAAGGTGATCGGGGTGTATTTCAGGCCGTTCGAACGGAAGTAGTCGGAGACGTTCAGCTCGGTGGTGGTACCGGCCTGGATGCAGATGGTTGCACCGTCCAGTTCCTTGGCGCTTTTCACGCCCAGCTTGTTGTTTACCAGGAAACCGATACCGTCGTAGTAGGTTACGCCGGTGAACACCAGGCCCATGCCCGCATCACGGGAGCTGGTCCAGGTGGTGTTACGCGAAAGGATGTCGATCTCGCCCGATTGCAGTGCAGTGAAACGCTCTTTGGCGTTCAGCTGGCTGAACTTGACCTTGGTGGCGTCGCCAAAGACTGCGGCGGCTACTGCGCGGCAGACATCAGCGTCAATACCGGTGATCTTGCCGGTGGAGTCCGGAACGGAGAACCCTGGCAGGCCATCGCTGACGCCGCACTGAATAAAACCTTTCTTCTGAATAGCGTCAAGGGTGGCACCTGCGTTAGCAGCCCCGGTTACACCAAATGCGGCCAGGGCGGTGACGACAGCCAGGGTGGATTTCAACATCTTCATTCAAAAACCTCCAGTTTGCTCTTTGTTGTGTAGGTGTCTCAGTCGCGTCGCACCTTTGTGAGGCGCTAATGACCCGTGCTGGCTTATTTTTGGGTCATGCAACGCTGGGCCTGAATCACGAATCGTCTGCAGGATCATCCCGTCATTCGTCTTCATCATTCAGAATCGGCCCCGTGGACTGAAACCCCATGATTTTCCCGGACCAGAGCGGTACAGGTTGAATCGTGCCGCGAATCCTGACGCATGGACTCCCGAGCTGCTTTTCGATCGCTATAAGTAATAGCCTTATAGTGTTACCGAACGATGTGAGCGCCTCGACTCCAGTCCTGCTGTAGCAAAGCCCGTACCAGCATGCTGGCTATGTCGAATTAGCGACAGGTCAAGACAAAAACTTGTAATCTTGCGACATCTTCTTTCATTTTCAACCTAACCGCGCACCCTATTAATGCGCTCTAAATGAGCCAGCGCACACAAATGGAGCAGACATGAGCGAACCTTTGATCATCCAACCTTCAGGCACAGCGGATGCTTGCGTTATCTGGCTGCACGGGTTGGGCGCCGACCGCTATGATTTTCTTCCGGTCGCCGAGATGCTGCAGGAGTCGCTGACGACCACACGTTTCGTCTTGCCTCAGGCACCGACACGCGCCGTAACGGTCAACGGCGGCTATGAAATGCCAAGCTGGTACGACATCAAGGCCATGAGTTCCGAGGCGCGCGCCATTGATCACGATCAGATGGAAGCCTCGGCACAGAAGGTGCTGGACCTGATCGAGCAACAACGCGACAGCGGCATCGACCCGTCACGGATATTTCTGGCAGGCTTTTCCCAGGGCGGCGCGGTGGTGTTACATGCAGGCTATAGACGCTGGCAGGGTCCGCTGGGCGGCGTACTGGCGCTGTCCACTTATGCCCCGACATTCAGCAATGAGATGACACTTTCAGCCAGCCAACAGCGCATTCCTGCCTACTGCCTGCATGGTCAGCATGACGAAGTGGTACACAACCCCATGGGCCGGACGGTGTACGAGCACCTCAAGGCTCAGGGTGTAACCGCTCAATGGCAAGAGTACCCAATGGGGCACCAAGTGTTACCGCAGGAAATCCATGACATCGGCGCCTGGCTGTCTGAAAAGCTGCGCTGAAGCGCCCTGAGCCCGCCTGCAACTGACCGCTTTTGTAGCTCGCCACGGATGGCACTACGCCGAGCACGGTTCTTGCTTTACACTGCTCGGCGTACATTCCTTAACCAATTGATGAGATGACCGTGCTCAAAGCACTTAAAAAGATGTTCGGTAAAAGTGAGGCTGAGCAGCGCGCGCCTGGTCCGACAGCCTTTATTCCCGCCTCCCCCGCTGCCGCAGGCGACACACCGGATCATGCCCAGACTCAGCTTTCGGACACCGTCAACGAGCCCTCCAAAGCCAGAGCACCGCGCACCGACAAGCCAAGGGCCGAGCGTCCGCGTCGTGAGCGCGTGGCAAAACCGCCTGCGCCAGCATGGAAACCCGAAGATTTCATCGTCGAACCGCAGGAAGGCAAGACCCGCTTCCACGATTTCAACCTTGCGCCTGAACTGATGCACGCAATTCAGGACCTTGGTTTCCCGTACTGCACACCGATTCAGGCGGGCGTACTGGGCTTCACGCTCAAAGGCAAGGACGCGATCGGTCGCGCCCAGACCGGTACCGGCAAGACCGCTGCGTTCCTGATCTCGATCATCGAGCAACTTACCCAGACTCCCCCCCCAGCCGAACGCTACATGGGTGAACCCCGCGCGCTGATCATTGCGCCCACTCGCGAACTGGTGGTGCAGATCGCCAAGGACGCCGCCGACCTGACCAAATACACCGACCTGAACGTCATGACGTTCGTCGGTGGCATGGATTTCGACAAGCAGCTCAAACAACTTGAAGCACGGCACTGCGATATTCTGGTGGCCACGCCTGGCCGCCTGCTGGACTTCAACCAGCGCGGCGAAGTGCATCTGGACATGGTCGAAGTGATGGTCCTGGACGAAGCCGACCGCATGCTCGATATGGGTTTCATCCCGCAGGTGCGTCAGATCATTCGCCAAACCCCGCACAAGGGTGAACGCCAGACGCTGCTGTTCTCCGCGACCTTCACCGAAGACGTGATGAACCTCGCCAAACAATGGACGACGGACCCTTCCATCGTCGAAATCGAATCGTTGAACGTCGCCAGTGACAACGTCGAACAGCATATCTATGCCGTTGCCGGTGCCGACAAGTACAAGCTGCTCTATAACCTGGTCACCGACAACGGCTGGGAACGGGTGATGGTCTTTGCCAACCGCAAGGACGAGGTGCGGCGCATCGAAGAGCGCTTGGTACGCGACGGCGTCAATGCCGCGCAACTGTCGGGCGATGTGCCACAGCACAAGCGCATCAAGACCCTTGAAGGCTTCCGCGAAGGCAAGATCCGCGTTCTGGTCGCCACCGATGTGGCCGGTCGCGGTATCCACATTGATGGCATCAGCCACGTGATCAACTTCACCCTGCCTGAGGTGCCGGACGACTACGTGCACCGCATCGGCCGTACCGGTCGCGCAGGTGCCGATGGCGTCTCCATCAGCTTCGCCGGCGAAGACGACTCCTACCAGTTGCCCGCCATCGAAGAGAAACTGGGTCGCAAGATCAGTTGTGAAACACCGCCGACCCATCTGCTCAGGGCCGTGGTGCGAAGCAACACCTGACGGTCACTTCCAGCGATCGGCCGCTTGCTGGTCGCTGTGACGCCCTTCTACCCAGCGCGGGCCGTCGGCCGTATTTTCACGCTTCCAGAACGGCGCGCGAGTCTTGAGGTAGTCCATGACGAAATCGCAGGCTTCGAACGCTGCCTGCCGGTGAGCGCTGGCAACGCCCACGAATACGATCGGCTCGCCGGGCTCCAGCGCCCCTACCCGATGCAGCACATCGACGCGCAGCAACGGCCAGCGCTGTTCGGCCTCGGCAACGATTTTTGCCAGTGCCTTTTCGGTCATGCCCGGATAATGCTCCAGAAACATGCCCGACACCTCGCGCCCTTCGTTGAAGTCCCGCACATAGCCGACAAAACTGACCACCGCGCCGATGCCGAGGTTGGCTGCATGCAGCGCGTTGACTTCATTGCCGGGGTCGAACGCCGCAGCCTGAACGCGAATGGTCATGTTCAGCCTCCGGTGACGGGCGGAAAGAACGCGACTTCATCGCCATCGGCCAACGGCTCGGTCGGCTTGGACAGTTCCTGATTGCGGGCACACATCAGGTTCTGCTCGTCAAGGACCTGCCAGGCCTCGCCACGCTGCAGCAGCGTTTGGCGCAGCGCGTCCAGCGTGGCGAACTCGCCTTCGACAGACTCGCTGTCCAGGCCCAGGACTTCACGGTAGCGGGCAAAATACTGAACCTGGATTTTCATGGCGATACCTGTGTCTGATCGGCAATGAAGTGACCGCTCTTGCCGCCGAACTTTTCCAGCAGCCGAACCGACTCGATGACCATACCGCGATCGACCGCCTTGCACATATCGTAAATAGTCAGCGCCGCAATGCTGGCAGCGGTCAGGGCTTCCATTTCCACACCGGTCTGCCCGGCCAGCTTGCAGCTCGCGGTAATACGCACCGCATCATCCCCGTCAGCTGCGAGGTGAACCTTGATGCTGGTGAGCATCAATGGATGGCAGAGCGGGATCAGATCACTGGTTTTCTTCGCCGCCTGAATGCCGGCAATGCGTGCGACAGCAAATACATCCCCCTTGGGATGACCGCCGCTGACAATCATTTGCAGCGTGGTGGGCAGCATGCGCACCACTGCTTCGGCCACCGCCTCACGGGACGTCACGGCTTTATCCGTGACATCGACCATATTGGCGCGACCCTGGGAATCGAGATGAGTGAGCACAACGTTACTCCTTGGCAGAAGCAAGAAGTGTAGAGGGAGTGGCAGTTACACGCTACAAGCCGTGAGCTGCAAGCAAGGAACCCATTCACACATGGGCTCCCCGCATGCATCTGATTTACAAATGACTCTCCGCGTATTCGGCCAGTATCGAGCGTGGCACGCCTTGCAGGGTGATGTGCACGCCGTTCGGGAAGTCCTTGAAGCGCTCCGTCAGGTAGGTCAACCCGGAACTGGTGGCTGACAGGTAAGGGGTGTCGATCTGCGCCAGGTTGCCCAGGCAGACCACTTTAGAACCAGCACCGGCACGGGTGATGATCGTTTTCATCTGGTGCGGGGTCAGGTTCTGGCATTCATCGATCAGGATCAGGCTTTGCTGGAAGCTGCGACCTCGAATGTAGTTGAGGGATTTGAACTGCAACGGCACCTTGCTGAGGATGTAGTCGACGCTGCCGTGAGTGTTTTCATCATCCATGTGCAGGGCTTCAAGGTTGTCGGTGATCGCGCCGAGCCAAGGCTCCATCTTTTCCGCCTCGGTGCCGGGCAGGAAGCCGATTTCCTGATCCAGGCCCTGAACGCTGCGGGTAGCGATGATGCGCCGGTAGCGCTTGGTGACCATGGTCTGCTCGATGGCAGCTGCCAATGCCAGAATGGTTTTACCCGAACCAGCGGCTCCGGACAGGTTGACCAGGTGAATATCCGGGTCAAGCAGTGCGAACAACGCCAGCCCCTGATAGATATCACGCGGTTTCAGGCCCCAGGCTTCCTGATGCAGCAATGGCTCCTGATGCATGTCCAGAATCAGCAGTTCGTCGTTTTTGACGCCCTTGATCCAGCCCACGAAGCCCTGTTCATCGACAATAAACTCGTTGATATGAACCGCAGGCAGCATTTCATTGAGCTGCACGCGGTGCCAGGTACGGCCACGCTCCTGACGGGTGTCGACCTTGTTGACCCGGTCCCAGAACGAACCGGTCATGTCGTGGTAGCCACGCGACAACAGCGAAACGTCGTCGACCAGCTGGTCGGTGCTGTAATCCTCGGCCGCAATGCCGCAGGCGCGGGCCTTGAGGCGCATGTTGATGTCTTTGGTCACCAGCACAACGCTCAAGTCCTTGTTGCGCGCATGCAGGTCGATCAATTGGTTGATGATGATGTTGTCGTTGAGGTGCTCGGGCAGCAGGCTGTTGGGTTCCTCGCGTTTGCTCATCAAAATCGACAGAAAACCTTTGAAAACACCGGTCCCGCGGTCAATCGGCACGCCCTTTTCAACTTCTTCAGGGTTAGCCTCGCCGAGGGTCTTGTCGATCAGGCGGATGGCCTGGCGGCACTCGGCAGCAACCGAATGTTTACCGGCCTTGAGTTTGTCCAGTTCCTCCAGAACCGTCATGGGGATGGCGACGTGGTGTTCTTCGAAATTCAGCAGTGCGTTTGGATCATGAATCAATACGTTGGTATCGAGCACGTAAAGGATTGGCTGGTTAGTGGAAGGGGTGCGTCCGTGATCATCCATACTCGCTCACCTTTGTAGAAGCCGGGCGACGCAGAACCACGACAGTACTGCGCCACGAAAAGGCCGCCGGATTCTTCCCTTCAGGCAGGGGAGAAATGTCGCTCAAGGTGGGTCTTGGAAGACGCCACCTGTGTTGCAGGTTTCGGCGGTCTGTATTCGTAATACAGCAAAAGGGATGACAGAAAAAAGCTCTTTGACAGTTTTTTGAACTTTATTTCACAGCCTGACGAATAGAGCTTGGCGGACGTACACAGCACGTTTAAAGTCGGAAGTCCGCCCACGCCGAATCTGCCTTCATTCCCCCTCGGGCGCAGCCTCTTCACTGCTCTGCGACCCTTGTTCTACGGGGTTTTCAGAGATATTCCGGCAATCGTCCCAGGTCAACTCGCTTTGCGCGGTATTGGCCAGCAGTAACGGCAGTGCAGACTGCGCCTTGTTGGCCACGTCGTGGAATACCACTGTGCCCTTGCGCCAGAGCAGCATGAGGGTCAACACGCGGTCGCCCACCTGCTCTGCCGAAAGCCGCCCGGTATTGTCCTCGGCATCGATGTTCCACAATGACACGCGTAAATGCTCGGCGCGGAAGAAGTCTCCGCTGTCGGCGCGCCGATGGCCGTACGGCGGACGAAACAGCGGCACGAAGTTATCCGGCAGCAAGCGCTGAACCAGTGCCGCGCTGCGTTGCACTGAGTCCTGCCAGTCCAGCCACTGGCTATGCGAACGATATTCCCACCCTTGAATGCCCACGCACTGCTGGCGATACAGCGCCTGCAAGCTTATGGCCGATGTGCTGTCGAGACGCTCCTGAAGGCTCTTGCCCAGTACAAAGAAGGTGGCGGTCATCTTCTGCTGACGCATGAAGTCGGCCAGCCAGTCGGTTCCGCCATCGGCAGGGCTCGGGCCGCTTTCGAAATTGAGCATGAAGGTACGGTCCGGCATCTCGTCGCCACTCATCTCATCAGAGTTGTAGCGCTCAATCTCGCTGCTGGTCTGCGGGAACAAGGCAGCCATGAACAGCAGCTCGTTCAGATAACGCTGATGGAACGCGGCGGCGGGTCTGGCCCAGTTGGCGTAGAACGAATCGTTCGACACCTGAAACTCTTCAGCGCGCTGACGCAGCTGGTCCATGTCCTCGACCAGCACGCAGAAGTTGGCATCCTGCTCGCAGCTCTTTTGAGCATTCTGATAGTTTTCCAGCAAGCGCAGCCACAGACGATGGCGGACCACGTTCAACGAAGGCACGTTGACGAAGCGCAGGCCGAGGCGCTGCTTGAGCCCCTCCTCGTCCAGCCTCTCGCTGAGGTAGAGTTCGTGGGCAAAGGCGAGGATTTCCGCGCGCGACGCAACGTCGAACAACCCCGGCGTTTCAAGGCGCTCAGGCCATACACTGCGGTCTATGGTGGCAGTGACCGGCACTGCCGCCTGCGCCTGGAGCCAGAACAGACCTGCACACACTGCTAAAACAATACGCAAACCCGACGCCCTCTCGATCAACCGTTAACATCATGACCAGCGCGCCACTATAGCTGATATGAGCCTGGCTTCTTATGTCGGTGCGCATACAAAGCCGCACGACATGCTGGCGTGAGAAACACGCCGAATTCTATCGCTACCATAGCTGGAGTCATGGGCCATCAGCCCCTAGAATCCCCGGACGATCAAAGGAGACGACTTCATGCTGATGGTGATTTCCCCGGCAAAAACCCTCGATTTCGAGACCCCGCCCACTACCGGACGCTTCACTCAGCCGCAGTATCTGGATCATTCTCAGGAGTTGATCACCCAACTGCGTGAACTGACGCCGGCGCAGATCAGCGAACTGATGCACCTGTCCGACAAGCTTGCCGGGCTGAACGCGGCACGCTTCGGCAGCTGGAACCCGGCCTTTACGCTCGACAATGCCAAGCAGGCGCTGCTGGCCTTCAAAGGCGATGTGTATACCGGCCTGCAGGCCGAAACACTGAGCGACGCGCAGCTCGAATACGCCCAGGATCACTTGCGCATGCTCTCCGGCCTCTACGGGCTGCTGCGCCCGCTGGACCTGATGCAGCCCTATCGCCTGGAAATGGGCACGCGACTGGCCAACGCTCGTGGCAAGGATCTCTACGCGTTCTGGGGTACGCAGATCAGCGAATGGTTGAATGAAGCGCTGGCAGCTCAGGGTGACGACTTGCTGCTCAATCTTGCATCTACCGAGTACTTCTCTGCGGTCAAACGCCCAGCACTCAACGCCCGGATCATTGACACCGAGTTCAAGGACTTCAAGAACGGGCAGTACAAGATCATCAGCTTCTATGCCAAGAAAGCGCGCGGCATGATGAGCCGTTTCGTCATTGAGGAACGTATCAACAGCCCCGAGGCGTTACAGGCGTTCGATGTTCAGGGCTATCGTTATAACCGTGAGCAGTCGACGCCCGACAAGTTGGTGTTTTTGCGCAACGTTACAGAAGACTAGATAATGTAACCGTCGTGTAACGCATGGCTGTTACACGACCTGTCCTACGATCCAACAGCAAATGCCAACATCGTGACGCCAGATAAACGTCAACTTTTCGACGACACACTCCCGCCTGATTTTTTCATGAAAAAAAATCCATTTTTTTACGTAGTGGCTTTTTAGCTTTTTACCGTAGTAGCACTTTCATATCCATCCCTCTGCAATCCCCGCGCACTAAGGCTTTTAAGAAAAAAGCCATCATCGCGATACTGCCCCCGTCACAAACTGGATACACCAAAATCCGCAAATCAGGACGAGCGGCCCGGAACTAAATGGGAATTCCTACGCTCCTACATCCCGTAACAATTCTGGGCTGACGCGTAAGAGATCACTTACAGGTCGACCGGAAAAATCGGAAGTTACCGACAGGGAAGCCAGGTTCACACGACACTGGCGTCAGGTATCAGAACTAAACTCACATCACTAGTTGATGTTGTAGACAGGCGATGCGCCAAACAGGTGTGATGCGCAGGATTCGACAAGGTCAGCCAAGGCTTAAGCCTGAGGCTTTCCGAACGAGGTCCGCCGTCAATCGTCAAACAGGAGTGGTTTACTGCATCCAAGGAGAGCAGGGCCCTGCCCACCGGACAGGTCACTTGCCGCTTGTACTTAGTGTCATTTGAGTTCGCCTCACCTATTTGGGCACTCACTTATTAAATATGCCTGCGTTAGTTCCACGGCGTTGTTAGCCGTAACGGATAGCGCGTGACATCTGCTGGCCAAAATTAATATCCAGCCAATTTATGGCGTGAAAAATCGAGGAGAATACGATGCGTATCAGCATATTTGGTTTGGGTTATGTCGGTGCAGTCTGTGCCGGTTGCCTGTCTGCCCGCGGTCACGATGTAGTTGGTGTGGATATTTCCAGCACCAAGATCGATCTGATCAACAACGGCAAATCACCTATCGTTGAACCGGGTCTGGAAGAGCTGCTGCAGAAAGGTATCAGTACCGGAAAACTGCGCGGCACTACCGACTTCGCCGAAGCCATTCGCGCCACTGACCTGTCGATGATCTGCGTCGGTACGCCGAGCAAGAAGAACGGCGATCTGGAACTCGATTACATCGAGTCGGTGTGCCGCGAAATTGGTTATGTCCTGCGTGACAAAGCAACCCGCCACACGATCGTTGTTCGCAGTACTGTGTTGCCAGGCACGGTTGCCAACGTAGTCATCCCGATTCTGGAAGACTGCTCCGGCAAGAAAGCCGGTGTTGATTTCGGTGTTGCCGTCAACCCTGAGTTCCTGCGTGAAAGTACCGCAATCAAGGATTACGACCTGCCGCCAATGACCGTGATCGGCGAGTTCGATAAAGCCTCGGGCGACGTGCTGCAATCGCTGTACGAAGAACTCGACGCACCGATCATCCGCAAGGACATCGCCGTTGCCGAAATGATCAAGTACACCTGCAACGTATGGCACGCCACCAAGGTTACTTTCGCCAACGAAATCGGCAACATTGCCAAGGCTGTCGGCGTCGATGGTCGTGAAGTGATGGACGTGGTCTGCCAGGACAAGGCGCTGAACCTGTCCCAGTACTACATGCGCCCAGGCTTCGCATTCGGCGGCTCCTGCCTGCCTAAAGACGTTCGCGCCCTGACCTACCGCGCCAGCAGCCTGGATGTCGAAGCGCCGTTGCTCAACTCGCTGATGCGCAGCAACACCTCGCAAGTGCAGAACGCTTTCGACATGGTTGCCAGCTACGACACCCGCAAGGTTGCACTGTTGGGCCTGAGCTTCAAGGCCGGTACTGACGACCTGCGCGAAAGCCCGCTGGTAGAACTGGCCGAAATGCTGATCGGCAAGGGCTTCGACCTGAGCATCTTCGACAGCAACGTCGAATATGCACGCGTTCACGGTGCCAACAAGGACTACATCGAATCCAAGATTCCGCACGTATCGTCGCTGCTGAATTCGGACTTCGATCAGGTCATCAACGACTCTGACGTGATCATCCTTGGCAACCGCGATGAGCGTTTCCGCGCCCTCGCCAACAAGACTCCCGAAGGCAAGCGCGTCATCGATCTGGTGGGTTTCATGACCAACGCCACCAGCGAAGACGGTCGCGCCGAAGGTATCTGCTGGTAAATCAGCCGCAAGCCACAAGCGCCAGGCTCCAGGCCACAAGCTCAAGCACTGTGCTTGCAGCTTGGGGCTTGAGGCTCGCAACTGACTTAGGGATACGATTATGCAGAGGCTCAAGCACGGCCTGTTACAGGCCGCCGGTTGGCTGTTTTACTTAAGTTTACTCATGGGCCTTGCCACGGCATTGCCTACCAGTATCTTCGACTCGCAGTCGAAGAACTTTATATTCCTGATTGGCGCCGTTGGCATCTGGCGTTACTCGATGGGGATTACGCACTTCGTGCGCGGGATGATTTTCCTGTACATCGTCTACCCGCATTTGCGCCGCAAGGTTCGCAAGCTGGGCAGTGCAGCAGATCCGTCCCATGTGTTCCTGATGGTTACCAGCTTTCGCATCGATGCACTGACCACCGCACAGGTGTACAGCTCGGTCATCCGTGAAGCCATCAACTGCGGCCTGCCGACCACTATCGTCTGCTCGCTGGTTGAAATGTCCGATGAACTGCTGGTCAAAAGCATGTGGGCCAAGGCCAACCCGCCAGACCGCGTGCAACTGGACTTCGTACGTATTCCGGGCACCGGTAAACGTGACGGCCTGGCTTACGGCTTCCGTGCCATCTCGCGTCACTTGCCCGACGAGCGTGCAGTTGTGGCAGTGATCGACGGCGACACCGTACTCAACGAAGGTGTGGTCGCCAAGACCGTGCCGTGGTTCCAGCTGTTCGACAATGTCGGCGGCCTGACCACCAACGAGTTCTGTGAAGTACGTGGCGGCTACATCATGAGCGAGTGGCACAAGCTGCGTTTCGCTCAGCGTCACATCAACATGTGCTCGATGGCTCTGTCCAAGCGCGTGCTGACCATGACCGGCCGTATGTCGGTATTCCGCGCTGCCGTGGTGACCGATCCGGAGTTCATTGCCGACGTGGAAAGCGACTCGCTCAACCACTGGCGTCTGGGCACTTTCCGGTTTCTGACCGGTGACGACAAGTCCAGCTGGTTCAGCCTGATGCGCCTGGGTTACGACACCTTCTACGTGCCGGACGCCGCGATCAACACCGTGGAACACCCGCCCGAGAAAAGCTTCCTGAAAGCCAGCCGCAAGCTGATGTATCGCTGGTACGGCAACAACCTGCGTCAGAACTCGCGTGCACTGGGTCTGGGCGTACGTCGCCTGGGGATTTTCACCAGCATCGTGCTGTTCGACCAGCGTGTGTCGATGTGGACCTCGATTCTCGGCCTGACCGTCGCCATCATCGCCAGCTTCAAGTATGGCGGCGCGTTCCTGATGATGTACTTGCTGTGGATCGGCATGACCCGCCTGATCCTTACCCTGCTGCTGTCCCTCTCGGGACACAGGATCGGGCCTGCCTACCCGATAATTCTCTATTACAACCAGATCATCGGCGCGCTGATGAAGATCTATGTCTTCTTCCGCCTGGACCGCCAGTCCTGGACACGCCAGGACACCAAACTGAGCCGCGACATGGCCAGCTTTCAAGGCTGGTTCAACACGTGGTCGTCCCGAACCATGACTTTCTCGGCTGGCACCATCTTCGTCGCTGTGCTGTTGACGATGGTTTGACCGGGCCAACGGATTAATCGCTTAAGTAGGAAAATTAGCCATGAATACAGCCGTGAATGCGAACGTCGTACATGAATCCGAAGCCCAGCGCCAACACGCCCGGATCAAGATCCCGGCCAAACTGCGCCTGCTGAACGACAAGCCGAACGCACCGCTGGTGCGCATCGAAGATCTGTCGGCCGGCGGTCTGAGCTTTGTTGCTCCAGAGGGTCTTACCTACACCGCCGGGGAAGTTATCAAAGGCCGCCTGCAGTTCCTGATCGACAACCTTGGCCTGGCCATGGATGTAGAAATGCAGGTCCGCTCGGTGGATAACGCCAGCGGCCGCATTGGCTGCCAGTTCCAGAATCTGGAAGTTCAGGACATTGCCACCCTGCGCCACTTGATCACCTCTCACCTGTCCGGCGAAATCGTCAGCCTGGGTGAAGTGCTGGCAACCTTGCAGCGTGACAACTTCACCAAGGCACGCAAGGTCAAGGGCAGCGACAGCGGCATGAGCGCCCTGGGCCGCCTGCGCGCCGTAACGTTCAGCCTCGGCATCTTCATTGTCGGTCTGGCGGCGTTCGGCTTCATCTTCAAGACCGTCTACGGCCTGTACTTTGTCAGCCACGCATCGGCTGGCCTGGTATCGATCCCGAGCATGGACGTGACCATGCCGCGTGAAGGCACTGTGCAAAGCCTGGTAGCCCAGAACGGCGAAGCCACCAAAGGCGCGCCACTGGCAACCTTCAATACCAGCATGCTGGAAATGCTCAAGGGTAGCCTGACCGGTGAAGACCTGCAGCCAGCCAAGATCGAAGAGCTGTATGGCAAGCAGATGAGCGGCACCATGACCAGCCCGTGCGACTGCGTTGTAGCTCGCCAACTGGTTGCCGACGGTCAGTTCGCGTCCAAGGGCCAAGTGATCTTCCAACTGGTGCCACGCAACGCGCCGGCAACTGTTGAAGCCCGCTTCACCTATCGCCAGTTCAACGACGTCAAGCCAGGCACCCGTGTCAGCTTCCAGATCGCTGGTGAAGACAAACTGCGCACCGGTCAGATCGTTAGCAGCACCAACCTGAGCGACACCGACCTGTCTACCGACATCCGCGTGCAGATCAAGCCTGATGAAAGCCTGAGCAGCTCGCTTGCCGGTCGCCCTGTGGAAGTCGTCAGCGATCGCGGCCCGTCCGTGAACTGGCTGATCGATAAAGCAATGGCTGCGGGTCTGTAACCATGAACAGCCCACTACGACGCCTGTCGACCCCCACGCTATTGAGCCTTGCCGTCGCGCTCGGCCTCAGCGGCTGTGCCGGCCTGCCTGATCAACGCCTTGCCAATGAAGCCCTGAAAAACGGCGACACTGCATTGGCAGAGCAGAACTATCGGCAGCTGGCGGACCTGGGCTATAGCGACGCGCAAGTCGGCCTGGCTGATATTCAGGTCGCAACTCGCGACCCGGCTCAGCTCAAGCAGGCCGAGGCTACCTATCGCGCTGCCGCGCAGACCTCCCCTCGGGCGCAGTCGCGCCTGGGCCGTTTGCTGGCTGCCAAGCCCGACGCTACCGAAGCCGAACATCGCGAAGCCGAAGGCCTGCTGAAACAGGCCTTCGCCAATGGCGAGTCGGGCACCCTGATCCCGCTGGCCATGCTCTATCTGCAATACCCGCATACCTTCCCGGAAGTGAATGCGCAGCAGAAGATCAGTGAGTGGCGCGCTGCCGGTTATCCGGAGGCAGGTCTGGCCCAAGTGCTGCTGTATCGCACGCAAGGTACCTATGCCGAGCATCTGGATGAAGTCGAAAGCATCTGCAAGCAGGCGCTTTCAACAACCGATATCTGCTACGTCGAGCTGGCCACCGTCTACCAGACACGCAACCAGACCGAGCAACAGGCAGCACTGATCGCGCAATTGAAGAGCGAGCATGCGGCCGGCCGTGTCGGCGCTCAGCGAGTGGACAGCGTGGCGCGCGTACTGGGTGACTCCACCATCGGTACGCCGGACGAAAAGACCGCTCAGCAATTGCTGGAAAGCGTTGCGCCGGGCTACCCGATTTCATGGGTCACGCTGGCCAAACTGCTTTACGACTTCCCCGAACTGGGTGACGTCAACAAGATGATGGAATACCTGAACAACGGCCGCGCGGCGGACCAGCCTCGCGCCGAGCTGCTGCTGGGGCGCCTGTACTACGAAGGCAAATGGGTCACGCCCGATGCCGTCAAGGCCGAAGAGCATCTGAAGAAAGCTACCGCAACGGAAATCTCTGCCCATTACTACCTGGGTCAGATCTACCGTCGCGGCTACCTGGGCCAGGTCTACTCGCAAAAAGCCGTGGACGAGCTGCTGACCGCCGCCCGTGGTGGCCAGAACAGCGCCGACTTCGCCCTTGCGCAGCTGTTCTCGCAGGGCAAGGGCACGCTGCCCGATCCGGTCAACGCCTGGGTTTTCGCCCAGTTGGCGCTGACCAGCGAAACCCCGCAAGCAACCGAGCTTGCCCAGGCACTCAACGCACAACTGCCGCCTGAAAAACTCGCCACTGCCAAAGACCTGTTGGCACGCGAGCAAAAAGTCCGGGGCGCTAGCGCTACTCAGAACGCGATGGCGATGCAGGCCCTGCAAGAAGAAAAAGACGGTGAGGAAGCATTATGAAGTTGAATCCCCTGATGGCTGCTGGCATGGGCCTTGGCTTCACCCTGTTGTGGGCCTGCCCGACGCTGGCAGCGCTGACCGAAGAACAGAATTTCGGTATCGAAGTGAAAGCCACGGCACAGGCCGAGGATGATCGCGATCTGGGCACCCGTTCGGGCGGCGACGTCAACGGTGTGGGCCTGGACCTGCGCCCTTGGGTCTACGGTGAGCGCGGCAACTGGAGCGGTTATGCCATGGGCCAGGTGGTCACCGCCACCGACACCATTCAGACCGACCCGCTGGAGCAGAGCAACAGCGACGGCAGCGGCACGCAAACCTCCCGCGGCACTGCCAGCGAACGCGAAGTCGACAAGTCCTATGCTGCGCTGCGTGAATTCTGGATTGGCTACAGTGGCTTCACGCCCTACCCCGGCGAAATCCTCAAAGTGGGTCGTCAGCGTCTGCGCAACGACGATGGTCAGTGGCACGACACCAACATCGAGGCCATCAACTGGAACTTCGATACCACCTTGCTGCGTGCCGAACTGGGTGCCGCACAGCGCTTCAGCGAATACCGCACCGACTTGACCGAACTGGCACCTGACGACGAAGACCGCAAGCACCTGTTCGGTTCCGCCAGCTACCAGTGGACTCCCGGCCATTGGGCGGGCGTGCGCGCTCACTACAGCCATGACGACGGCAAGCTCAAGTCTCAGGGCGAGCAACTGGATGATCTGGACAAGACGTCCAACGGCAATCTGACCTGGCTGGGTCTGCAGGCCGACAGCGATGCCTACAACTATCGCAACACTACCCCGCTCAATTACTGGGGCAGCCTGACCTGGCTGAACGGTACACGTGACGAAATCGGCGTGACTTCCGCAGGCAATGACCAGTTCATCGCCGGCGAGAAAAACGACCGCGACATGAACGGCTGGGCCACTGACCTGGGTCTGCGTCTTCGTCTCGACCCGCAATGGCAAGTCGGTGCGGCTTACTCGCGCGCCAGCAAGGATTACGTCCAGAACGGTCTGGAGAGCAACCGTTCGAACTGGACCGGCACGCGTTCGCGCATTCATCGCTTCGGCGAAGCGTTCCAGGGCGAAATGGCCAACGTGGAAAGCGGCTCGCTATTCGCCTCCTGGCAGATGAACGAGGAATACGACGCGTCGCTGATCTACCACAAGTTCCGTCGTGTGGACGGCAACACCGGTATCGGCGGTTCGGGTATCAATGCCGTGCGTGAAAACGGTAACAGCAACACATTCAGTTCACTGCCGCTGGAAGACGGGCGCAAGGACCTGGGTCAGGAAATGGACCTGGTCGTGACCAAGTACTTCAAACAAGGCCTGCTGCCTGCCTCGCTCAGCCAGTCGTTCGACGAACCTTCGGCACTGGTGCGCTTGCGCGCAGGTGTCTTCAAGCCCGGCGATGCGTATCACAACGGCGTGGATGAATACATGCACCGCGCTGTTGTCGACGTCATCTGGCGCTTCTGATGCGAACCGCCAAAGGAGTGCCAGAGATGAACAGTCATACAAGCAATGGGCGTAGCCGAAGCTGGCCGCATGCCCTGCTCGAAAGCGCACTGCTGACCAGCGCTCTGCTGATGGCCAGCGGTGTGGCGCTGGCTAACGCCCCTGTCGTAACCGATGCACAGAAGGCGGTGGTCAAAGAGCTCCACGAGGCCAAGACCTACACCATCACCAGCCCGCCGCCAGAACCGCTGGAAATGGCCAAGCCTGTGCTGCCCGACCTCAAGGGCTACACCGCAGAAGCCGCCTTGAAAAAGATCGTGCGCAACAAGCCGGGCAAGGTCACTGTTTCGCGGATGATGGAAGAAACCGGCCTGAAGGAATTCATCGGCGGCGATAACAAGATGGCCGAATGGGTCAACCGTCAGCGCGGCATCCCGCAGGCCATCATGATTTCCGATGGCTACGTGAACCTGCAGGACCTCGCCAAAAAGGTGCCCAAGCAGTTCCTCAATGAAGTGTCGCCGGGTGTCTATGTGGCGCGCCTGCCGATCCTGGTCAAAGAGACCGGGATCTTCGAGATCGACAGCAAGACCAAGGAATTGCGTCTGTCTCAGGAAAAAGGTTCGTTCATCGTCAGCGAAGGCAAGATGCTGATCACCCACACTCAGGTCAATGCCTGGAGTGAAACCCGCAACAGCCTGGCGACCTATCGCAAGCCTGACGAGTTTCGTCCGTTCCTGTTGACCTGGGGTGGCTCGGAAACCTGGATCGCCAACACCAAAATGGCGAGCATGGGTTACGACCAGAGTAAGTCCTACGGCATCAGTATTTCCCAGTACACGCCCAACACCGCGAAGATTCTCAAGCGTGCCGAGCCGACCGGCTGGATCATCGATTCAGAGTTCTCGGACATGTGGTACGGCTTCTACTGCTATGAAACCCGCGACTTCGTGGTCAAGGGCAATACCTACCGCGACAACATCATTTACGGCATTGACCCGCATGACCGTTCGCACGGTCTGATCATCGCCGAAAACGACGTTTACGGGACCAAAAAGAAGCACGGGATCATCATTTCCCGGGAAGTGGACAACAGCTTCATCTTCCGCAACAAGAGCCACAACAACAAACTGTCCGGCGTGGTTCTGGACCGTAACAGCGTCGGCAATATCGTCGCCTACAACGAGATCTATCAGAACCACACTGACGGCATCACCCTGTACGAAAGCGGCAATAACCTGCTGTGGGGCAATCGCGTGATCGCCAACCGCCGCCACGGTATCCGCGTGCGTAACAGCGTGAACATCAAGCTGTATGAAAACGTCGCCATAGGCAACGGCCTGATGGGCGTCTACGGCCACATCAAGGACTTGAGCGACACCGACCGCGACATCGAGCTCGACCCGTTCGACGCTCAGGTATCGCTGATCATGGTCGGTGGCGAACTGTCCAGCAATGGCTCCGGCCCGCTGTCCATCGACTCGCCATTGAGTGTCGAGCTGTATCGCGTCTCGATGCTGATGCCCACCAAAGAGGTCGGCATCAGCCTCAACGGCATCCTCGGTGAGCGCCAGGACGAGATCCTCGACCTGCTTGTACGCCAGAAAAAAGCCGTATTGATCGACCCCGTCGAAAGCCAGACCGAGCTGCGGGAATGAGGAAGGGTATTTTTATGCACGCACATCTGATCAAGCTGTTGAGCCTGTCCAGCCTCACCGCCGCCCTCATGGCCGCCGCAGGTGTCGCTCGGGCGGATGACTCACAAGCGCCGACATTCAAGGCCGAGCCTTGCTGCTCTCTGTGCCCGGCTGCGCATGATGCGAAAAACTACACCACGCGCTATCAGCAGAACTTCACCACACTGGTCCAGGCTCAGGGCGACTGGCTGTTCCGGACTCAGGAAGACCTGCGCACCGAATTCGACACCACGCCTGCCGGCTACCGCCGCATGAAAGAACTGCACGATGCGTTCAAAAGCAAAGGCGTCGAACTGGTCGTGGTCTATCAACCGACCCGTGGTCTGGTAGATCGCAACAAGCTGTTTCCAGCCGAGCGCGACAAGTTCGACTACGACAAGGCGCTGAAAAACTATCAGGCCATGCTCGGCCGCTTCAGCAAGATGGGTTACTGGGTCCCGGACCTGTCACCGTTGACCAACGAGCAGCAGGCGCATGACTTCTACTTCCGCGGTGACCAGCACTGGACGCCTTACGGCGCACAACGCACTGCGAAGATCGTCGCCGAAACCGTGAAGAAGGTTCCGGGCTACAGCGACATCCCCAAGCGTGAGTTCGAAAGCCATATTTCCGGACGCATGGGCAAAACGGGCACTTTGCACAATATGGCGGGTCAATTGTGCGGCACCAGCTACGCGATCCAGTACATGGATCAATTCACCACCGAACCCAAGGGTGAGGCGGGCGACGGTGACCTGTTCGGCGATTCCGGCAACCCGGAGATCACACTGGTCGGCACCAGCCACAGCGGCAAGAACTACAACTTCGCTGGCTTCCTGCAGGAATACATGGGTGCCGACGTGTTGAACGTAGCGTTCCCTGGTGGTGGTCTGGAAGGTTCGATGCTGCAGTACCTGGGCAGTGAAGACTTCCAGAAGCGTCCGCCGAAAATTCTCATCTGGGAATTCTCGCCGCTGTATCGCCTGGATCAAGAGACCATCTATCGCCAGATGATGGCGCTGCTGGACAACGGTTGCGAAGGCAAGCCTGCGGTCATGAACGCCAGCACCACCCTCAAGCCGGGCACCAACGAAGTGTTGGTCAACGGCAAGAATGGCATCAAGGACATTCGTAACGGCAGCAATCAGATCGACATCAAGTTTGACGACACCTCGGTGAAAGTCCTTCAAGCCAGGCTCTGGTACATGAACGGGCGTCACGAGGATCTGAAAATCGAAAAACCGGAAACGTCCGATACCGACGGACGCTTCGCGTTCGAACTGCGCGAAGACGAGGACTGGGCTAACCAGCAATTGCTGGCGCTGGAAATCCAGGGACCGGAAGCAGGCACGGCACCACAAAAAGTCGAAGCCAAAGTATGCAAACGCAACGTGTTCCCGAGCGCTGCGACACACACCGCTCAAGCCGGACTATGAGGTGACTTATGCAGACTCCTAAACTGATACGCCCTACCCTGCTGTCGATGGCAATCCTGTCATCGATGGCCTGGGCTACGGGTGCGTCCGCCGCACTGGTTCCACCCAAGGGCTATGACGCCCCGATCGAAAAAATGAAGACTGGCGATCACAACTTCAGCTGTGAAGCCATTCCGAAGCCGTACACCGACAAGCTGGTTTTCCGCAGCAAGTACGAAGGTTCGGACAAGGCACGTGCGACTCTCAACGCCGTGTCGGAAGAAGCTTTTCGTGATGCTACCAAGGACATCACCGACCTTGAGCGTGGCGTCAGCAAAGTCGTGATGCAGTACATGCGCGACGGTCGTCCGGAACAGCTCGATTGCGCGTTGAACATGATGACCACCTGGGCCAAGGCCGATGCGCTGGAGTCGCGCGAGTTCAACCACACCGGCAAGTCCATGCGCAAATGGGCACTGGGCAGCATGTCCTCCGCCTACCTGCGTCTGAAGTTCTCCGAGTCGCACCCGCTGGCCAATCGTCAGCAGGACGCGAAGATCATCGAAGCCTGGTTCAGCAAGCTGGCCGACCAAGTGGTCAGCGACTGGAGCAACCTGCCGCTGGAAAAAATCAACAACCACTCGTACTGGGCCGCATGGTCGGTGATGGCAACCGCCGTCGTGACCAACCGCCAGGACCTGTTCGACTGGGCTGTTAAGGAATTCAAGGTCGCCGCCAATCAGGTAGACAAGGACGGCTACCTGCCCAACGAGATGAAGCGTCGTCAACGCGCGCTGTCGTATCACAACTACGCCTTGCCGCCACTTGCAATGATCGCAAGCTTCGCCCAGGCCAATGGTGTCGATCTGCGTCCGGAAAACAACGGTGCTTTGAAGCGCTTGGGTGACCGTGTTCTGGCCGGCGTCAAAGACCCTGCATCGTTTGCTGAACACAACGGTGAAAAACAGGATATGACGGACCTGAAGAAAGATCCGAAATTCGCTTGGCTCGAACCGTACTGCTCGCTCTACACCTGCAGCCCGGACGTGCTGGAAGAGAAACACGAAAAGCAGCCGTTCAAGACTTTCCGCCTCGGCGGTGACCTGACCAAGGTTTACGACCCGACGCACGAGAAAGGCGACAAGGGCGATAACGACGGCTCCTGATTCACTGTTGTTATTTGTAGGAGCGGACTTGTCCGCGAAGCCCCACGCCCAAGCGATGCATCCAAAAGACCGGACTTCGCCTGAGCTGCTTCACCGACAAGCCGTAACGCGACGTGTTTTACCCCCCCAATTTCAACGGGGGGTTTGGGGGGGCTTTGAGCCCTTGAATGTTGGACAAACGGAGAGATAAGGATGGTTTTCTCATCCAACGTGTTCCTGTTCCTGTTCATGCCGATCTTCCTCGGTTTGTACTACTTGAGCGGGCAACGCTATCGCAATCTGCTGTTGCTGATTGCCAGCTATATCTTCTACGCCTGGTGGCGTGTTGACTTTCTGGCGTTGTTCATCGGCGTGACCGTCTGGAACTACTGGATCGGTCTCAAGGTAGGCGCAGCAGGTGTGCGGACCAAACCGGCACAGCGCTGGCTGCTGCTCGGCGTAATCGTGGACCTGTGTATTCTGGGCTACTTCAAATACGCCAACTTCGGTGTGGACAGCATCAACGCAGCCATGACCTCGATGGGGCTTGAACCGTTCATCCTGACCCACGTGCTGTTGCCGATCGGTATCTCGTTCTATGTCTTCGAGTCCATCAGCTACATCATCGACGTTTACCGCGGCGACACCCCGGCCACGCGCAACCTGATCGACTTCGCTGCATTCGTCGCGATCTTCCCGCACTTGATCGCCGGCCCCGTGCTGCGTTTCCGCGATCTGGCCGACCAGTTCAACAACCGTACACACACGCTGGACAAGTTCTCTGAGGGTGCCACGCGCTTCATGCAGGGCTTCATCAAGAAAGTGTTCATCGCCGACACCCTGGCGGTGGTCGCCGACCACTGCTTCGCCTTGCAAAACCCGACCACCGGTGACGCCTGGCTGGGTGCGCTGGCCTACACCGCGCAGCTGTACTTCGACTTCTCCGGTTACAGCGACATGGCCATCGGTCTGGGTCTGATGATGGGTTTCCGCTTCATGGAAAACTTCAAACAGCCCTACATCAGCCAGTCGATCACCGAGTTCTGGCGTCGCTGGCACATCAGCCTGTCCACCTGGCTGCGTGATTACCTGTACATCACCCTGGGCGGCAACCGTGGCGGCAAGTTCGCGACTTATCGCAACCTGTTCCTGACCATGCTGCTGGGCGGTCTGTGGCATGGTGCCAACGTCACCTACATCATCTGGGGTGCCTGGCACGGTATGTGGCTGGCCATCGAGAAAGCGGTCGGCATCAACACCAAGCCTTATAGCTTCAACCCGATTCGCTGGGCACTGACCTTCTTGCTGGTGGTCGTAGGCTGGGTCATCTTCCGCGCCGAAAACCTGCATGTCGCCGGTCGTATGTACAGCGCCATGTTCAGCTTCGGCGAGTGGCAGCTGTCGGAACTCAACCGTGCCAGCCTGACCGGTCTGCAAGTTGCGACACTGGTAGTGGCCTACGTGACCCTGGCGTTCTTCGGTCTGCGTGACTTCTACCAGAACCGTGAAAAAGACACCGGCAAGAGTGCCAAGGCTGACGGTCCTGCGACCGCACAACCGGGCACCATCAAGGCCGTTCCTGGCGATGCTCCCGGCAGTCTGCACCTGCCAGGCTACACCGTGGGCAGCGAAGCCCAGGTGCAGCCAGCGTACTGGGTTGCCGACTGGCCACGTTACGCCATGCGTGCACTGATCCTGCTGCTGTTCGTGGCTTCGATTCTCAAACTCTCGGCGCAAAGCTTCTCGCCGTTCCTTTACTTCCAGTTCTGAGGAGCCTGACATGACCCGTTCATTACGAATCCTCTATATCGCCATCTTCCTGGCCATTCTGCTGGTCCTGGGCGTCTGGTCGTTGCGCAGTTTCAGCACATTCTCGACCTCGGCCGAGACCACCGTGCTCAACGGCAAGTGGACCAAGGCGGCGGAAACTCATTACGACGATGAGTTCCCGATCAAGCGCCTGGGCACCAACCTGTGGGCAGCGCTGGACTTCAAACTGTTCAACGAAGGTCGTCCGGGTGTTGTGCTCGGCAAGGACCAGTGGTTGTACACCGACGAAGAGTTCGACGCAGTTGCCAACGGCGAGCAGAACGAAGCCGACAACCTGGCGATCATTCAGGGTGTGCGTGACGCGCTGGAAAAACAGGGCACCAAATTGGTCCTGGCGATTGTTCCGGCAAAAACCCGTCTGTACCCGGAGCACATCGGTGACAGCAAGCCTGCCAGCCTGCACACCGACCTGTATCAGCAGTTCCACGCTCAGGTCGCCAAGGCCGGGATCTTTGCCCCGGACCTGCTGGCACCGCTGCAAGCTGCCAAACAACAGGGCCAGGTTTTCCTGCGCACCGACACCCACTGGACGCCAATGGGTGCCGAAGTCGCCGCGCAGCAACTGAGCGCCGCAATTGCCCAGAAAACGCCGCTGGAAGGCGAACCTGAGCAGTTCGTCACACAAGCCAAGGGAACCGAAGCCTACAAAGGTGACCTGACTACATTCCTGCCGCTCGATCCGCTGTTCAGCAACCTGCTGCCCAAGCCGGACGAGTTGCAGAAACGCAGCACCGATCCAGTAGCAGGCGAAGCAGCAGGCGGTGACGCACTGTTCGCAGACAGCGACATCCCGGTGGGTCTGGTTGGCACCAGCTACAGCGCCAACCCTAACTGGAACTTCGTCGGTGCCTTGAAAGAAGCCCTGCGCAGCGACGTCGTCAACTACGCCGAAGACGGCCATGGCCCGATTCTGCCGATGCTCAAGTACCTGCAGACCGATGCTTTCAAGAACACCCCGCCGCAAGTGGTGATCTGGGAGTTCCCGGAGCGCTACCTGCCAGCACACAACGATCTTGGCGAGTTCGATCCGAAGTGGATCGCCGAGCTGAAGAAATCGCGTGACACCCAAGAAAACGTGGCGCTCAACGCCAAATAATCCGAGTCGCCCAACCGGGCGCAAAACTGAGAGGACTGACTCATGACTTTTAACACTACTGCCAACCGTTCGACCGCAAAACGCATTTTCAAAACCTGCGCAATGGCCGCAGGTCTGGGCCTGATGTCCCTGCAAGCTTTTGCCGGTGACTCCGCCCTGTACGGCCCGACCGCACCAAAAGGCTCGACCTTCGTGCGTGTCTACAACGCCAGCAACGCCGAAATCAGCGCCACCGTTGGCAACACCAACCTCAACGAAGTGGCGCCACTGGGCAGCACTGCGTTCAGCTTCATGCCACAGGGCGACTACACCGCCAAGCTGGGCAGCCAGAGCCTGCCGGTGAAACTGGCGGGTGATCACTACTACACCATCGTCAACAACGCCAGCGGCAAACCGCAGCTGGTTGAAGAGCCGCCGTTCAAGAACAAGCAGAAATCCCTGGTTCGCGTTCAGAACCTCAGCGACAAGTCCCTGACTCTGAAAACCGCCGACGGCAAGACTGAAGTGGTCAACGCAGTAGCGGCCAAAGGCACCGGTGAGCGTGAGATCAACCCGGTCAAAGTCAGCCTGGCGCTGTACGACGGCGACAAGAAAGTCACCGATGTGAAACCAGTGGCACTGGAGCGTGGCGAAGCCGCTGTGCTCTACATCACCGGCAGTGGCAGCAGCCTCTCGCCAGTGTGGGTCAAGCCACCGGTCGCAACCCGCTAAACGGATTATGCAGGCCGGTTCAGGGCATCAGCGCTGAACCGACCCGCGCGGAACAAGAACAAGACAGAAACGACAGACACCTCGTACGGCCCTAATTGAATGCTTTTGGAGAAACAAAATGATTCCAGTTATCTTGTCAGGCGGTAGTGGTTCACGACTCTGGCCGCTTTCGCGTAAACAATTCCCTAAACAGTTCCTGGCACTGACCGGCGAGCACACCCTGTTCCAGCAAACCCTGGAGCGTCTGGTGTTCGAGGGCATGCAGGAGCCTATCGTGGTCTGCAACAAGGACCACCGTTTCATCGTCAACGAGCAACTGGCTGCACTGAACCTGGACACCCAGGCGATCCTCATGGAACCGTTCGGCCGCAACACGGCACCAGCCGTTGCCCTGACCGCCATGAAGCTGGTCAACGAAGGCAACGACGGCCTGATGCTGGTGCTGCCAGCCGACCACGTCATCGAAGACCAGAAAGCCCTGCAACGCGCACTGGCACTGGCAACCGTAGCCGCAGAACGCGGCGAAATGGTGCTGTTCGGCGTACCGGCCAACAAGCCTGAAACCGGCTACGGCTACATCAAGTCCACCGCCGATGCCCTGCTGCCGGAAGGTGTCAGCCGCGTATCGCAGTTCGTCGAAAAACCTGACGAAAAACGCGCCAAGGAATTCGTCGAAGCCGGTGGCTACTACTGGAACAGCGGCATGTTCCTGTTCCGCGCCAGCCGCTTCCTGGAAGAGCTGAAAAAGCACGATCCGGACATCTACGACACCTGCCTGCTGACCCTTGAGCGCAGCGTGCAGGACGGCGACGCGCTGGAAATCGACGCTTCCACGTTCGCTTGCTGCCCGGACAACTCCATCGACTACGCGGTCATGGAAAAAACCCAGCGCGCCTGCGTTGTGCCGCTGTCGGCTGGCTGGAGCGATGTCGGCTGTTGGTCGTCGCTGTGGGAAGTCAACGCCAAGGACGCCAACGGCAACGTCACCAAGGGCGACGTGGTCATCCAGGACAGCCGCAACTGCATGATCCACGGCAACGGCAAGCTCGTGTCGGTGATCGGTCTGGACAACATTGTAGTCGTCGAAACCAAGGACGCGATGATGATTGCCCACAAGGACAAGGTCCAGGGCGTCAAGCAGATGGTCGCCACCCTCAACGAACAGGGCCGCACCGAGACCCAGAACCACCTCGAAGTGTACCGTCCGTGGGGCTCCTACGATTCGGTGGATATGGGCGGTCGTTTCCAGGTCAAGCGTATCTCCGTCAAGCCGGGCGCCTGCCTGTCGCTGCAGATGCACCACCACCGCGCCGAACACTGGATCGTGGTATCCGGTACAGCGCAGGTAACCTGTGACGAGAACGTGTTCCTGCTTACCGAGAACCAGTCCACTTACATCCCGATCGCCTCGGTGCATCGCCTGCGCAACCCGGGCAAGATCCCGTTGGAAATCATCGAAGTGCAATCGGGCAGCTACCTGGGCGAAGATGACATCGAGCGTTTCGAAGACATCTACGGTCGTTCGAATGCGCTTGAAGCGGGTGTGAAGACCCAGACTATCGCTCGCTGACAGACGCTTTTAGCTGCAAGTGAGACAGCCCTCGGCAACACGTTGCGTAGCCTTACCCGCAACGTGTTGTCGAGGGCTTTTTATCTTGAGATCCAGACCATCATTGCCCTGTAACAGATGGTTCTCATATTCAGGTTGCTCATACGGCCTCACCGGCGCTATTTCCATGAGTGGCTGCCTCCCATGTTTATGAAGTTCGAGAGTGGCATTCTTTTTTGGGCTTCTGCCTGATAACGCTTCGGGTTTTTTAATGGTTTACCTTTAATATCGTGATCGATCATCGTTGAAAACAGCTTGCTCAGCCCGCGCCCCTCTTTAAGCAATACCTCTGTGAACACCCTGGGCCCCGTGACAGCAGAAACGATTCTCATCCTGTCATTCACATCGGCGGTGCTACTGAGCACTGCGCCAAGGCCCGTCTCACGATAAACGCTGTACCGGTCGACGATCTCCTTTTCCAAGGTGCTCAGCACCGGATTGTTGGCAGGTGACGCGAACGAATTATTGTTAATCACGATTTCATCCCGGTTCCAAGGTGTGTCCGTCGGGCGCATCGTGAAAATCCTCTTGGGCTTGGGAATGAAATCGGTATCCCTGACACCGCGCTTGAACATGTCGTCCGTGTCCGAATAAATACCGCCATAATGGTTGATCAAGCTGTAGCGAAGCACGTCACTGGCTGCAGAGTAGTGTCGAGGGTCATCCCCATACAAATCCTTATAAATCTCGTACGACGGGGTTTTCTGGAATTTTCTGAAAAATTCTTCTTCCCTGAGATCGGAAATATGGACGTTCCTTCGCCCGCGCAGCGCTGCAACTATTTCCGTTTCATCACCCTTTCGCAGGTCCAGATGCAGATGCAGCGTCAATTGATAGTCAGGGTTCAGCACAGAAGTGTTTTCAATCCCTCCCAGGTGCTTCATCAGTGGTTCCGCAGCGCCCAACCAGATGTAATGAATATGCTTGGGGATTTCAGCGACTCCTCCCGCAGCGTCGATGAAGGTGAGCGGATTGTTTCTCAACATACCGTATAGATTAAGCCCGTCTTCAAGCCCGGCCGGGTCCGGATTGATCCAGCGCTGTAACCACGGCGCGTAATACCGCATCCCGTAATAATAAAGCCCTGTCGCATCCCGCTCCTTGCCCGAGTAACGCACAGTCTTGTAACTCGCCTCGATCGCACTGCGCCCCGCCCACCATGACGTGCCGCCGAACGGGTAATAACTTTCCTGGCTGACACGCTGCGCCTGTCCATCCAGTTCCAGCGTGCCGGACCCCAGGTGGTCGTTCACTGTGTAGCGAGTCTGATCATTTTCAAGCGCGTCGGGCTTTCCAGACGCCCAATGCAGCACGCGTACGTTATTGCGCCCGGCCTGAGCTACAACAACGTGCAGGGTTTCGCCAGTGGCCGTATCGGTACGGATTTCAAGCCCGGGCAGGTAACGTACATCGGCCGTATGGGTAATGCTTTTGGCTTGCGTGGTGCGTACCTTGCGCAGGCGCTGGCCGCTGGCGTCGTAGCTGTAGCGTTCGCTGTCATCATTGCCGGATTCACGAACCACTGGACGCACTTGCTGCAGCTGGTTGCGTCGATCCCAGCCAAGGTCCTGCCCGACCCGCAGGGCAAGCAGATTACCGCTGGCGTCGAAGGCTGCAGCAATTTCAGCTTCATCGGGTATATGGTCATTGATCACCGGCAGACTGCGGTTGCTGTAACGCGCAGTCACCAGCGTTCGCGAATGGGACTGCGCGCCTGTATGGGTAAGCTGTTGCAGGTTGCCACCCGCGTCGTAGCGGTAGGTCTGGGTGTAATTGGCCAACTGCGTTGGATCCGCGGGACTTTGAAACCTTGGAAGCATCGGGCCGTGATTAACGACCGCCGATTCCCGACCTGTGGCTTCGATCAGTTGGTACAGCGTGTCGTAGCCATAGGTCGAAACAGGGTCGATGCGCTGATTGCGGTTATAAGCCGTTGACTGAGCGCGGTCCTCGATACGGATGACATTACCGACCGGGTCGTAGTCGTACAGCAAGTCCTGCAACATCGGCCCATCGGCCCGCCTGGCCTTCAACTCCAGTAGACGACCGTCTTCAGCGGCATAGAGCGCCGTGCTGATCACACCATTGCCAGCCGTTTCCGACACCACCCGCCCCTGCGCGTCATACTGAATGGCACTGACCAGAACCTGTTCGGCCTGACAGTTCAGTTGCAAACGACTGCTTTTCAACTGCCCCGCAACGGTGTAATCCAGCAACTGAACATTACCCTGCGCATCGATTTGCCGGATTGTTTCGTTCAACGGGTTGTAGCGCCAGCAGGTGGTTGCGCCGTCGCCGGGCTCCAGCAAGGCATCACGCCCGGCCAGCGACGCGGGCCAGTCAGGCTCATTGGCAGAGTGCAGAAAGCGCCGCGTTTGACGAATCACATTTCCCGAAAGACCGTACGCATCGTCAAGCAGCGTGCCTGCCGGATCGTCATGACGAATCAACTGACCGCACTGGTTATACGCGGTCGAATCAGGCCCGCCATAAAGCAAGCGCTCGACGCAGTGCTCATCTTCAAAAATCTCGGTGGGTCTTAGCAGCGCATCGTACTGAGTACGTCGCACAACGCCCCGAGCGTCCCAGGCTTCCACTACCTGCCCGGCCTCCCCCGCCAGCAACACTCGCCAGCCAGCATCCACGCTGTCGCTGGCCAGAACCTGTCCGCCGAGCGAATGAATGACGCTGAGATTGGCAGGTGCCCGATCAGCCCACAGGCGCGGATCCCAGCTCATCGACGGACGACCCGCGACATCAAAGGCCGTATGACTGTGCCTGGCCTGCGGTTCTTCAGCAGGCTTCAGACGGCAGAACACGACTGAACCGGTCAGCAGCCGACGCGGATCTACCACCTGTAGATGCGGGGTGTAACGGTGCAGTACAGCGCTTGTAGCATTCATGGTTCAGTCATCCTTGATCAGCCTTGCCAGGTAGTGCACTGAATACTTTTTCAGCTCGAAACCATCACGATTGACTCGGCACATAGACTCATAACCCAGGCGAGATCCCGTTGGAAATCCTCGATGTGCAATCGGGTAGCGACCTGGGCGAAGACGATATCGAGCGTTTCGAAGATAGCTACGGTTGTTTGCAAGCGCTGGAGGCGAGTGTGAAAATACAGACTATCGCACGCTGAAGTTGTTAAGTTACTACTCCCGGCAGCGGGCCGGGGAATTTTTTCATATCTACTGCAACTAGCGGGCCTCAAAAAAACTGTTTGTACAAAGCAAACTCGGATGATTTCTCTGAAGCCGACCGCTTTACATACATAACAGCACTCGCAAATGAATCAGCATTACCATATGCCAACTCAGCGAATGTTTTGTTTGTATCGTTCCGATAGTGCTTACCTAAAGTTGCTGAATGCTTATCGACCTTGCCCGCAGCCAGATCTAGCAAAGGCGTAGGGTCCTGGCCCTCCTTGGCCTTACCGTATACATAATCCATGGTATTCAACGCAGCGTGGGAAAATTCGTGAATCAACACTTGGGCAATAAAACTTTTCCCGGTAGCCTTTTTGGCTTCTCCCCAGGTTTTCCTGTTAATCCTCAAAAATTTTTCGTCGCGTTGATCCCTATAATTTTTGCGAAGCTGTGTCATCTCTCTGTTCAACTCTTTCGGGGAAGCACTTTGACGTGTCACTCGTTCAGTCGCAGCCAGGTAATGAGAGAACCCTTTATAGCGCTCCATATCAAGTAAAGCAGTGACGGTATCCTCTGGTTTATCTGAATCCAAGATATCGACGTTACGCATAGAGGTTTCTCGGGCCACTCGTAACACCTTATCAATGTCATCTTTCCAGCGAGCCTTATGCTCGACACTGTCAACTCCAAAGAAACGCTTCATGACTATTGGCACATCTTCATTGGCTTCAACGTCAAGCAGCGCTTTCGTTTTTTCCAACGCCCTTATCGCTTCGAGGCGAGCATCATCTACCTCCTTCTCAAATCCAAATAACGGAGCGAGTCCCTCGACATCAGTCATGGATACCGGATTATTTCTGACCATTCGGTACATATTCAACCCGTCCACCGCACCCGCCGGGTCCGGATTGATCCAGCGCTGTAACCACGGCGCGTAATACCGCATCCCGTAGTAATAAAGCCCCGTCGCATCCCGCTCCTTGCCCGAGTAACGCACGGTCTTGTAACTCGCCTCGATCGCACTGCGCCCCGCCCACCATGACGTGCCGCCGAACGGGTAATAACTTTCCTGACTGACACGCTGCGCCTGTCCATCCAGTTCCAGCGTGCCGGACCCCAGGTGGTCGTTCACTGTGTAGCGAGTCTGATCATTTTCAAGCGCGTCGGGCTTTCCAGACGCCCAATGCAGCACGCGCACGTTATTGCGCCCGGCCTGAGCTACAACAACGTGCAGGGTTTCGCCAGTGGCCGTATCGGTACGGATTTCAAGCCCGGGCAGGTAACGTACATCGGCCGTATGGGTAATGCTTTTGGCCTGCGTGGTGCGTACCTTGCGCAGGCGCTGGCCGCTGGCGTCGTATATATAGCGTTCGCTGTCGTCCGCAGCGTCATCGCGAACCACTGGCCGCACCTGCTGTAACTGGTTGCGTCGATCCCAACTCAGATCTTGCCCGGCTTGCAGGGCGAGCAAATTGCCATTGGCGTCGAAGGCAGCAGCGATTTCAGCTTCATCGGGTATATGGTCATTGATCACCGGCAGACTGCGGTTGCTGTAACGCGCAGTCACCAGCGTTCGCGAATGGGACTGCGCGCCTGTATGGGTAAGCTGTTGCAGGTTGCCGCCCGTGTCGTAGCGATAAGTCTGCGTGTAGTTGGCCAATTGCATTGGATCCGCAGGACTTTGGAAGCCGGGAAACACCGGGCCGTGATTAACGACCGCCGATTCCCGACCTGTGGCTTCGATCAGTTGGTACAGCGTGTCGTAGCCATAGGTCGAAACAGGGTCAATGCGCTGATTGCGGTTATAAGCCGTTGACTGAGCGCGGTCCTCGATACGGATGACATTGCCAACGGGATCGTAGCCGTAGAGCAAGTCCTGCAACATCGGCCCATTGCCATGCCTGGCATTCAACTCCAGTAGACGACCGTCTTCAGTGGTATAGAGCGCCGTGCTGATCACACCATTGCCAGCCGTTTCCGACACCACCCGCTGCTGCGCGTCGTATTGAATGGCACTAACCAGAACCTGTTCGGCCTGACCGTTGAGCTGTAAGCGACTCTCTTTCAACTGCCCTGCAACGGTGTAATCCAGAGACTGAACATTGCCCTGCGCGTCGGTTTGCCGAATTGTTTCGTTCAACGGGTTGTAGTGCCAGCAGGTGGTTGCGCCGTCGCCGGGTTCCAGCAAGGCATCACGCCCGGCCAGCGACGCGGGCCAGTCAGCCTCATTGGCAGAGTGCAGAAAGCGCCGCGTTTGACGAATCACATTTCCCGAAAGACCGTACGCATCGTCAAGCAGCGTGCCTGCCGGATCGTCATGACGAATCAACTGACCGCACTGGTTATACGCGGTCGAATCAGGCCCGCCATAAAGCAAGCGCTCAACGCAGTGCTCATCTTCAAAAACCTCGGTGGGTCTTAGCAGCGCATCGTACTGAGTACGTCGCACAATGCCCCGGCCATCCCAGGCCTCCAGCACCTGCCCGGCCTCACCCGCCAACAACACTCGCCAGCCCGCGTCCACACTGTCGCTGGCCAGAACCTGACCGCTGAGCGAATGAATGACGCTGAGATTGGCAGGTGCCCGATCAGCCCACAGGCGCGGATCCCAATGGCTGACAGGTCGACTGGCAAGGTCGAATGATGCCTGGCTGGTACGGAGTTCCGGCTCGTGGTCGATGCTCGAGCGATGCAGCAAAATCGACACCACAGGCAACCCGCGCGGATCCACCAACTGTAATGCCGGCGTGTGCTGATGAAGGGCAATCGAGCGTTCAACCATGACTGGCACCTGCATAAGTCCGACGAAGCTGGAAGATTCCGCGCTGTCCCACACTCTAGATAAGCGGGGCCGTAGCGCCTACTGACACTTATGACAGTGGCACAACAAGGGCAGACTGCAGCGCTCTCCGCGCCGATGCCTTGCCCATTGGTCAACGCCTGCCCAATGTCTGTAGTATCTCTGACATTGCATCTTGCTGGAGACCCGCCGCATGTTGATCGGCATCCTGTTAATCCTCACCTGGCTGATCCTTCTGCTCCGTTATCCGGCGAAGGCCCTGCCCGTCTCGCTGGCTGCGGCGGTCGCGCTCGGCGCGGTGGCGGCCATCGTCATCTGGCAGGACAGTCGGGAAACGCGTCAGCTTGAAGGCCTGGAAATCCGCCTGAGTTACGATCCGCAAGGCTGCCCGGCAGATCGCCCCTTGCAGGTCAGCATCACCAATAACAATCAGGTCACGTTGCGGGAGCTGCGCTGGCGGATCGCGGCCTATGCGCCCGGCGACTCGGTGAATCTGGCGGACAACACCTACACCTCTGCACGCTACCGCGGCCCCGGCGAACTTCAGGCCAAAGGTACGTGGCAGGATTGCGTGCCGCTGCCCGCACTGCGCAATGGCTATCGCCCGCAAACACTGGAATTTCGCGCAGAACATCTGCAAGGCAGCTTCTCGGACTGACCACAAGGACTTCACCCATGCCTATCGCTCTGATTACAGGCTGTTCCAGCGGAATAGGCCGTGCACTGGCCGATGCGTTCAAAACTACTGGCTATGAAGTCTGGGCCACTGCACGCAAGGCCGAGGATGTCGCTGCACTCAGTGCCGCGGGCTTCATTGCCGTTCAGCTGGATGTCAACGACGGACTGGCGCTGGGGCAACTGGCCGCCGGGCTGGAGCACAGCGGTCTGGATGTGTTGATCAATAACGCTGGCTATGGCGCGATGGGGCCGCTGCTCGACGCCGGCGTGGATGCCTTGCAGCGGCAGTTTGAAACCAATGTGTTTTCCGTCATAGGCGTTACCCGCGCGCTGTTTACGGCGCTGCGTCGCAACAAAGGCCTGGTAGTGAATATCGGTAGCGTTTCAGGTGTATTGGTCACCCCGTTTGCGGGTGCTTACTGCGCTTCCAAGGCCGCGGTGCATGCCCTCAGCGATGCGCTGCGTCTGGAGTTGGCACCATTTGGCGTACAGGTGATGGAGGTCCAGCCCGGCGCCATTGCGTCAAGCTTCGCAAAAAACGCCAGTCACCAAGCCGAGCAGTTGATCAGTGAGCAATCACCCTGGTGGCCGATCCGCGAAGGCATTCGCGCACGCGCCAAGGCTTCACTGGACAACCCTACACCCGCAACAGAATTCGCCCGCGACTTGCTCAAAGCAGTGCAACAAGCCAACCCGCCCCGCCTGCTGCGCCTGGGCAATGGCTCGCGCCTCCTACCGCTGATGGCATGGTTGCTGCCCAAGGGGTTGCTGGAGAATGGCTTGAGAAAACGCTTCGGGTTGAATACCGACTTGTGACGCAGAGCGTCACGAACTGCATTCCCACGCTGTAGCGTACGGAACGATCACCTCAACTATCGTGCAACGCTCCGAGTCGTCAATCCCAAGGCTGGGGCGTAGGGAGCGATCATTGCAATTATCGTGCGACGCTCCGCGTCGCATGCCGTTCTGGACGCTCTGCATCCTCAAGCATCAGCCGTCTATCGGCCTGACAATCACCGTGCAGGTCATTCCCGCCGCCAGCAATACGCTTTCCGGTACGGAATCCAGATGAATACGCACCGGCACGCGCTGGGCCAGACGCACCCAGTTGAAGGTCGGGTTCACATCAGCGATCAGTTCGCGACTTTGCGGGTTGTCGCGGTCGTAGATACCGCGTGCGATGCTTTCGACATGGCCTTTGAGCACTTCGCCGCTCATCAACTGCATATCGGCAGGATCGCCCACGCTCAGGTGCGGCAACTTGGTTTCCTCGAAAAAACCGTAGACCCAGAACGAGTTCATATCGACCACTGCCATCTTCGCTTCACCGATACGAGCATAGTCGCCGCGATGGACATTGAGGTTGGTGACGTAACCGTCCACTGCCGCTAATACCTGCGTGCGGGACAGGTTCAGCTCGGCCGCTTCCAGTTGCGCCTGCGCCAGCTGGTAATCGGCGAGTGCCGAGGTGGCGACATTGCTCGCGTCGTCACGGTTTTCTGCCGAGATGACCAGTTCATCCATGTCGGCACGGCGCTTCGCGTTGAGCTTGCGCATCTCCCACGTTGCCTTGCGTGAAGCCAGCAATGCCTGCGCCTGACGGACTGCGATCCGGTAATGCTCCGGGTCGATCTGCATCAGCAGATCGCCGCGTTTTACCCGTTGATTGTCGCGCACCGGCACATCGACCACGGTGCCGGACACATCGGCGGCCACATTGATGATATCGGCACGTACCCGACCATCACGGGTCCACGGCGTATCCATGTAGTCGACCCACAGCGTACGACCAACCCAGAGCGCGATTGCCAGCACCAGCAACGTGGCAAACAGGCTATAGAACTTTTTCATGCGATTATTTCTCGACTCAGGCGTCAACGATAAAGGGGCAGCGCCAGAGCGCCGAAGATGCAGATAAACACGCACAAGCGCAGCAACGCCGGGTGCCAGAAATGTCGGTACAGGTCAAAACCGGCCAGCAGGCGATCCAGTGCCCACGCCAGAACGACAGCCAGCAGAAACATCAGCGTCAGGCTCGGCATGTACAGACCGTGGAAGGCTATTTCACGTGGCATGGGCGATTCCTGAAGCTGTGCACGCAACGCCATAGGCGGCCAGCGGCGATTGCGGGTCCAACAGCGAGGTGCGGATAAAGTGCAGATAGCTTTTCACCCGGCGCAGCACTGACGTATCGAAATGCGAGGCGAAGGGTTCATCGGCCTCTTGCACCCGCTTGATCGCCTGATCGACCGCCAACAGGCCGCGCTGCAGATTGACCGCATCGGGCTGGATGAACAGGCGTACCAAGGCGCGTCCCATGACGCGCAACGCGATGCGCCAGGGTTGGTATTCGGCGTAGGCAGGATGAATCGGCAGAATCGCCTGTTCGCGGCGCAGCTCGATAATGGCGTGGCCGATTTCCAGCACCACGAACATCCAGCGCAACAGCTCGCGCTGCACCAGGGGTTTGCTGATCGCCAGACCATACGCCTGATGCATCAGGTCGCGGGTCTGGCTTTCGAAGCTTGAACCCAGACGCTTGAGCGGTGCGCCAATCGCAAACACCACCTGATTGCGCAAGGCCTGCTCCAGACGCTGCCACATCCAGCGGCTGTTGGGTGGCAGGATGATCGCCCCCGCTGCGGCACAGATCAGCATGCCGATAACCATCGCGAGGTAATCGTTGATGAAGGTGTAAGGGTTGTAGACCGTCAGGTTGTCTGGCACCGAGCCCAGGCTGAAAAAAATCAGCAGCCCCAGGCCGTATCCCGTCCACTGCGGACGTGAGCCCAGAAAGGCGCCGAGCACAAACACCGGGGCCAATAGCAGGCACAGCAGCGGGAAACCGTCGATGTGCGGGAACAGAAAAAAGGTTTCGACAAAACCCAGCAGTGCGCCGAGCAACGTACCGCCGGCCATCTGCAGCGACATGCGCCTGGGGTTGTTGGTGGTCGATGAAAGCGCGACGGTTGCCGCCGAAGCCAGGACCATGCTCGCGCCGCTGGGCCAGGCCGTCAGCACCCAATATGCACTCATCAGGCCGACCACGAAGGTCGCGCGAGCTCCGGACGCCAGGACTGTCATCCAGTGGGTACGCGGCACGAATGACGCGTTCCACTGCTCACGCGCATGGGTGTGATCGGCCAGCGACGCGTGGGTGAGCGCGTAATCATGCAGCTCGCTGACCAGCCGGTATAGCAGCTCGAACGCCGTATGAAAATCGAGTCGTTCGGCGTCGCTCGGCAGGGTTTGTTCCAGCTCGGCGCGCAGGCTTCTGACCCGCTCGGGCAACTGCGCCCTGCACGTCTCAAGGCGCATGACCAGCAGCGCAGCATCATCGTTGGTCAACGCGCGGTCGACGAACACATCAAGCAGCTCTGCGAGGGTTTCAAGACCGGGACCGATGTACTTCAACACGGTATTGGCGCGTTCCAGACGCAGCCGTTCAAGCAACTGATGCAGTGCATTGAAGCGCGTCGTAACGGCCATGAACTCGCTGTTCAAGCGATTGAGCCGCCCGTTGCGCCGGCGCATGTGCGGGTCTTCGAACACTGTGACGCTGCGCAACCCTTCCAGACCGATGGCCTCGGCCACGAAGCGCACGTTTCCGGTTTCAAATGCCGTGCGTGCAATCTCCCCGCGCAAACCCTCGGCCATGAAACGGGCGAATACGCCGAAGCGCTGGTACAGCGCATTGCGCATGGCGGCACTGGAACTCTGTGGCAGGATCGCCGCACTCACCGCAGTGGAACAGAGGATCCCCAGGGTGATTTCCAGCACTCGCCACACCGCTGACATGAATGAACCTTCGGGATGCGCCAGGGCGGGCAGCCCTACCATCGCGGCCGTATACCCCGCCAGCACAAAGCCGTAAGCGCGAAAGTTGCGATAACGTGCCGCACCTGCGGAGCAGATCCCGACCCAGATCGCCAGGCTGCCGAGAAACGGCAGCGGGTTCTGCGCAAACAGGGCCATCAGCAGCACCATCATGGCCGACCCGGCCAGCGTACCCAGCAGACGATAAAAACTTTTGGCGAACACCTGCCCGCTCTGCGGCTGCATGACGATGAACACTGTGATAATCGCCGTGTGCGGCTGCGGCAATTCCAGGCGCAGAGCCAGCCAGTACGTCAGAAATGCAGCGATCAATACCTTGAAAAGGTAAACCCAGGTCACCCCGTCACTGCGCGCCCAACTACGAAATTCCCGACGCCAGGGCAAAGCGGCCATGCGCTCAAAAGCAGCAATCACTTAGCGCACTCAAGATCAGCGGTGGTGTGTGAAGAATGGCAACTGCCGCTCTCCCCACCCAGCGCCACCACCAGCCCGGCATAGGCATTAAGGCGCGCAGCCTCGACCTGTTGCTGAGTCTGCTGCTGGCGAAACAACTGGGTCCGGGCGTTGAGTACGTTCAGGTAATCAGTCAGACCGCGCTGCCAGGCGATCAATGCAATGTCGTAGGTCTTTTGTGCCGACGCCACCGACTCGGCGGCAAGTGCCTGTTGCTTGTCCATTGAGGCGCGACGAATAAGCTGGTCGGAGACACTTTTCAGCGCCATCACCAGCGTCTGGTTGTAATGCGCCACGGCCTGATCATAAGCAGCCGACGCCCGCCCCAGCTCCGCCCGCAAGCGTCCAGCGTCGAAGATCGGCAGGCTGATGGCCGGCCCGACCTTATAGCCCAGCTTGCTGCCGGTCAGAAACTCCAGCATGCCGCCGCCCGTGGCCATGTAGCTCAGGCTCCCGACCAGATCGACATTGGGATAAAAGCCCGCATGCGCGACGTCGATACCACGCGCCTGTGCCGCAACCTGCCAGCGAGCGGCCACCACATCAGGCCGCTGCCCCAGCAGTTCAGCGGGCAATGCCGACGGCAATTTCAGCTCGGTGTGCAACGACAGCGCAGGCCGTTGCAGCGCCGCGCCCTCTCCCGGCCCTTTGCCTGCCAGAGCAGCCAGCTGATTGCGGCTCAGGGCGATGGCCTCTTGCAGCGCATCAATCTGCCGGTGAGCCTCGGGCAATGGCGTTTCGGCCTGACTGATCTCGAAATGCGTGCCGATCCCGCCCTTGAGGCGACGTTGCGCCAAATCAAGTATCTGTTGCTGCTGGGCCAGCGCTGCCTCGGCGATATCCAGTCGGGCGTATTCAAGGGCCAGCTGGATGTAGGCGCGAACCACGTTTTCCTGCAATTCGAGCTGCGCCTGACGTTGCTCGGCAGCGCTCATGTGCGCCAGATCAAGGGCCTGCTCGCTGGCGTTGCGTTCACGCCCCCACAGGTCCAGCGCGTAGCTCAGGCCCAGCGACGCATTGTTGTCCCAGGTGCGAGTATCGGCCAGCGCGCCGGGGCCATAAAACTGATCCTCGGGCCAGTCGTGGCGCATCAGGCTGGCACTGCCCTGCACCTGCACCGACTCGGATGACTCAGCCACCTGCGCCATCGCTTTTGCCTGTCGCACACGAGCTGCGGCAAGTGCCAGACTCGGGCTGCCCAGCGTAGCAATATCGACCCAGCGATTGAGTTGCGCATCGCCGTAGGCACGCCACCACTGCGCTGCGGGCCAATAGGCGTCGAGGGCAGCGCTCTGAATCGCTTGATCGGTGGCCAGGCTGTCCGCGTGCAGGACACTGCCCTGCGGTTTGATTCCATGTGTTCCGATACAGCCGCTGAGGACCAGCGTAAAAGCCAGGATACCGACGGGCCAGAGCCCTTTGATGATGCGACGCGGCACAGCTGCAAGTTCCCGAACGAAGGTGACACACCTTGAATGGAGGCGATTCTAGGCGGCGCTCGACGCGGCGATAAGCGGGGAGATTTGTGAATCTTTGTTACTGAAACGGCGATAATCCTTTGGTCTGGATACATGCATCCGTTACTTCATGTCACAATTTGCCATCTACTCAGAGAAGTACCCATGGACACCCTGCAAAACATGCGTGCCTTCAGCTGCGTGGCGCAAGCGGGCAGCTTCACTGCTGCCGCCGCCGTGCTGGATACCACCACCGCCAACGTCTCGCGCGCGGTCTCCAACCTTGAAGCACATTTACAGACGCGCCTGCTCAATCGCACCACCCGACGCATTGCCCTCACTGAAGCAGGCAAGCGTTATCTGTTGCGCTGCGAGCAGATTCTCGCCTCGGTAGAAGAAGCCGAGGCCGAAGCCAGCGACGCGCATGCCCGCCCGGCCGGGCAACTCAAGGTGCATTCAATGCCCGGCGTCGGCCAGCATTACGTGATTGACGCCATCGCCCGTTATCGCCGCAACCACCCTGACGTCGCGTTCGACCTGACCATGACCCACCGCGTGCCGGACTTGCTGGAAGAAGGCTATGACGTGTCGATCGTGCTGGCCAGCGAACTGGCAGACTCCGGCTTTGTGTCTCAGCGGCTGGGCATTACCTATAGCATCGTGTGTGCATCGCCCGAGTACGTCAAAACCTTCGGCATGGCCCACAAGCCAGCTGACCTTCTGAATCATGCGTGCCTGCGCCTGGTAAGCCCGGTGTTCCCGCTGGACAAATGGCTGTTCGATGGCCCGGAAGGTCAGGAGATGGTCACCATCAACAGCTCGCCGCTGCTGGTCAATTCTGCGGATGCCATGAAAACCGCGATTTCCAGCGGCATGGGAATTGGCATTCTGCCGATCTATTCGGCAATAGAAGGGTTGCGCAACGGCACGTTGGTGCGAGTGCTGTCGGATTACCGCTCGCAGGAGCTGAACCTGTACGCCATCTATCCGTCACGCCAGTATCTGGATGCCAAGATCAGAACCTGGGTCGAATACCTGCGAGGTTCCCTACCGGAAATTCTCGCGGCCGATGAGGCGGATCTGCATGTGCAGGCACTCAAGTCCTCGTTCTGACATCGTACAACTGTAAAAAGCGGCTGCCAAAGAGCGGAGAGGAATGTTAGCGTGCTACTCATTCAACCGCTCAAGAGTGACTGCCCAATGAAAAAAACCGTACTCGCCTTCAGCCGTGTTACTTCAGAAATGGCCGAGCGCCTGGCACAAGACTTCAACGTGATCGTGCCCAACCCCAAGCTGGGAGACATCAGCGCCCAGTTTAACGAAGCCTTGCCTGAATCCCATGGGCTGATCGGCTCAGGCCGCAAGCTGGGTCGCGAGCAGCTGCAAAATGCAACGAAACTGGAAGTGGTTTCCAGCATCTCGGTGGGCTACGACAACTACGATGTCGACTACCTGAGCGAGCGCGGCATTCTGCTCACCAATACGCCGGATGTACTGACCGAGAGCACCGCCGACCTGGGCTTCTCGCTGATCATGAGCAGCGCCCGCCGCGTCGCCGAGCTGGATGCCTACACCAAGGCCGGACAATGGACGCGCAGTATCGAGCCTCCGCATTTCGGTACCGACGTGCACGGCAAGACGCTGGGCATCGTCGGCATGGGCAATATCGGCGCCGCCATCGCCCGCCGTGGTCGTCTGGGCTTCAACATGCCAATCCTGTACAGCGGTAACAGCCGCAAGACCGAGCTTGAAAAGGAACTGGGCGCACAGTTTCGCAGCCTGGACCAATTGCTGGCCGAAGCGGATTTCGTCTGCCTTGTAGTGCCGCTGAGCGAAAAGACCAAACACTTGATCGGCCGTCGCGAACTGAGCCTGATGAAGCCCGGTGCCATCCTGATCAACATCGCCCGTGGCCCGATTGTCGATGAGCCTGCGCTGATCGAAGCCCTGCAGAACGGCACCATTCGCGGTGCAGGTCTGGACGTTTACGAAAAAGAACCGCTGCAAGAATCGCCGCTGTTCCAGCTCAAGAACGCCGTCACCCTGCCCCATATCGGCTCGGCCACCACCGAAACCCGTCAGGCGATGGCCGAGCGCGCTTATCACAACCTGCGCAACGCGTTGCTGGGCGAGCGGCCGCAAGACCTGGTCAATCCGCAGGTGTGGAAGGGCTAAGGCGTTCCTGCTCTATAACCGAGGATGAACATCGACTCAGGCCAGTTTGCCGCCGACCAGGACGGCAACCGGTCTGGTCTTCCTGAACACCAGCACATTGCCCGCCATCACCAGCACAAGCCCGAGCAAGGCAGCCAGCGTCCACTGGTAGCCTTCGACCCACGTCGAGATGTTCAGCGCCACAATCGGGAACAGCACAGTGCAATAAGCTGCGCGTTCCGGCCCCATGCGCCCGACCAGGGTCAGGTAGGCGGTAAAGGCAATCACCGAGCCGGGAATAACCAGGAACAGCAGTGAGCCTACGTAACGCGTGTTCCATTCAAAGGTGAACGGCGTGCCGCTGAGCAGGCAGTAGAAGCCAAGTATGGTCGCCCCGTAGAACATACCCCACGCATTGGTGGTCAGCGGACGCAGGCCGGCTTTCTGTTGCAGGCTCGACAGCATGTTGCCCGCCGAGAAGCACAGTGTGCCCAGCAGGGCCAGGCCCAGACCGATCAGGGTCTCGCGGCTGGCGCTGTGCCCGGACAGCTCGGGCCAGAACAGACACGCCAGCCCGATCAGGCCCATGGCACCACCGGCCATAACGTTACCGGCTATTTTCTGGCGAAAGAACACCCGCGCATTCAGCGCATTCCACAGCGTCGAGGTCGAGAACACCACAGCGATCAGCCCGCTGGGTATCCATTGGCTGGCGGTGTAGAAACACATGAAGTTGACGCAGAACAGGCACACGCCTTGCGCAAGACAAATCAACTGACCACGACGGTTGACCGGTTGCAGACGCTTTGTCAGCAACAGAAATGCAAACAGCACCAGCGCCGCCAGCGCGAAGCGATAGACGATCGATACCGGAATCGCGACATCGCCGAGTTGAAGTTTCAGGGCGATCCAGGTCGTACCCCAGATCAGCACAGTCAGCAGATAAAGCGAAATGTTCATGGTGCAGGCTCCTTGATGAGCCATCAGTCTGCTGCGCCTCGACCTGTTAGCGCTTGCACAATCTTGCGCATTTGATGGGTCGGGGACTGGCAACCGCGTTTGCCCAGAGTAGGATACGAATCCTAGAGGAATCGTCATGCCCGCCATTGAATCCATCCAGGTCTTTCAGGCCCTGAACAGTTCACCCAATGCCAATCTGGAGCAGAGCGCGCCGCTGGGCGACGGGTTGGTGGCGGCGTTGTGGAACAATCGGCATGACTCGCAGGAATATCACGCACCGACCCACCACACGCTGTCGTGCTATATCGAGGACGGTACCGGGACTTTTCGGCGCGGCAGACCCGACCAGAAAGGTGCGCCGGGCAAGCTGTGCATCTTGCCTGCCGGTCATGAGTCCGCCTGGGTGGTGAACGGCGAGATCCGTCTGGCGCATCTGTATTTCAGCCCGGAACAGTTTGCGCTGGGCTGCGTGACACTACTGGATCGCGAGCCGCGTGAGATGCAACTGCGGGAAAACACTTTTCTGGAAGACCCCGCACAAGCCGCACGCTTCCGGCAGTTGATCCGCCTGAACTGGGCAGAGCCCGGCGAGCGTTTGCTGACCAGCAGCCTGGCGCACGAGATGGTCAGCCATGCGCTACTCAGTCAGGTAGGGTTGCGCGAAGGCTTACGTCTGAAAGGCGGCCTGGCGCCACACCTGCGGCGGCATCTGGTGGACTTCATCGAAATGCACCTCGCCGACCCGCTGAGCCTCGGTCAACTGGCAGGCATGTGTGCGCTGTCGGAATACCACTTCGCGCGGATGTTTCGCGAAAGCTTCGGCTTGCCACCACACCAGTACCTATTGGCGCGGCGTATCGAACAGGCTCGCCAGTTACTGCGCAGCACCGGCAAGCCACTGGGCGAGATCGCGCTGGCCTGCGGCTTTGCCAGCGCCAGCCATTTCAGCAACCGGTTTCGTCAGGCCACGGGCGCCACGCCGGGCGAATACCGGCTGGCGTTAAGCCAATAATTGACTCACGGCTGCCAACGGGCTGAGCAGCACGCCACAGCCTGCCAGCGCCAGCACCCAATGCGGCCGGAACGGCAGCAGCGCAACCAGCAACACGGCACTGCTCATCAATACAGCAAACCAGTGCACCGTGCCCATCATCCAGCCATCGGCCTGAACCGCCGCCCATGACGACAACAGCAGCGCGCTCCAGCCGACCAGCTTGAGCGCCCGACGCCGCCGTTCGGTCAACGGGCCTTTGAGCAGTTCGCTGTAATGGCGCGCCATGGACAGGCACAGGCAGGTAAACCCTACGTAGCACAGCAAGGCAGCCAACAGCATCAGTGGCTCTCCTGAGGAGCGGGCTGCAAGGCAACTCTGGATGTTTTACGGGCGGGTACAGCCTTGAACTTCAGTGCCGCCCAGCCAACGAACACCCCGGTGACCAGCGCCGTCAGGTCAAAGGCCGTCATTACCCAGCTTCCCGACATCAGCGAACCCAGCAGATAGCGGCCGCTGGTCAGTAGATCGAGCAGCGGCAGCCCGGCAAACAGCACCGCGCCCAGCCCCAGTTGTTCGCGCCATGCACTGCGCCCTTTGCGCACCAGGGCGTGCACCACTGACAACGCCCAGCATGTGAAGAACACGCTGACTTCCCAATCAGCACGCCCGGTGAAACCCGAAGGCAGCAGACGATTGGCCCAGAAGAAGCTGGCCACGGCAATCATCAACCCGGCCATGCTGGCGATGTTCAGCACTTCCACCAGACGTAACTCCAGTGGCAGCACGCCGGTTTTTGCATGCTTGAGCTGACGCTTGCCCAGCCACATCACCAGCCCGGTACCGATCATTGCGGTTCCGGCGACCCCGAAAATGAAGTACAGCCAGCGCAGCAGGGGCTCGGCGAAATGGCCTACATGCAAACCGTACATCCCGCTGGAAATCAGCAGCGCGACGGGGCGCTCGGGTACTTCGTTCAGCAACGCGCCGCTCGACCCGCTGAACGTCAGCGCCCCGCCCCGATCCGGCACGATGCTGCCCTTGTCATCACGGGTCAGCAGAACCGAGGCGGTATTGTCGCCAGGATTATTGACGATCACCCGACCCACCTGACCGCTGTCCCACTTCGCGTTCGCCGCATTGACCAACGGCGCAAGTGCCACCAGCGGCGCAGGCTTGCCTTCTCGCTGGAGCATTTCCGGGGTCGGATAGGCTTCGCGGTAGAACGCTTGAACCGTGTCGTACTGGCTGAGGATGCTCGCGGGCATCACCATCGACATGAAGATCACCAGACTGCTGTAAGTGATCATCAGATGGAACGGCAGCACCAGCACGCCCAGCGCGTTATGCCCGTCCAGCCAGGAACGCTGGCCCTTGCGTGGACGAAACGTGAAGAATTCCTTGAAGACTTTTTTGTGAATGATGATGCCGGTGATCAACGCAACGAACATCACCATCGCGGCGCTCGTCGCCAGCCAGCGCCCCCAGGGATAAGGCATCTGCAGTTGATAGTGAAAACGGTAGAAGAAATCACCGCCGCGCGTGTCTCGTGCCTGCACCTCGCTGCCGGTTTGCGGGTCGAGCTGCTTGCGCACGAAGTTGTTGCGCTGGCCCTGCTTGCCTTCGGGCAGCCAGCCAACCGTCAGGCCCGGCGTGCGCTCGTCCGGCAGGCTTATGAACCAGCGCGTGGCCCCGGCGGCGTGGCTTTGCAGATAATCCTGAGCCCGCTGCACGCTGGCACCCGCATCCAGAGCGCGCACCGGAATTTCCGGCTGCATCCACTGGGTAATCTCATCCTTGAAATAGGAAAGCGTGCCGGTCAGAAAAATCGCGAACAACAGCCAGCCGAACAGTAAACCGACCCAAGTGTGCAACCAGGCCATCGACTGACGAAAACCCTCTTTCACAATAGCCACCGACCGCAGGCGCAGGCAGCCGCCAGCAATGCGCACGGCGCCAGCACTCCGACCCAGGCCTGCAACGCCGTGCGGCAGGCAAAACACCAGAGCACCGCGACCAGATAAACCAGAAAGGACAGCATCATGCCCGTCACCACTGCTTCGGCGCGGGGGATGAGCAGCCACTGCGCGACGCAGATGCTGACCACTGAGGCGAGCAGATAACCGGCAAACACGGCTGCCAGCGCCCGCGAGGTAACGGCAAGCCGATAAGCAGCCGTCAGGCCCTTGCTTCTGGCTTTCGCCATGCGTTTTTCCGGCAGCGAACCGCTTGCGGTAGTGACATCCATCAAAGGGTCTTCATTGATTCATGAAACCTGGGAAGCCGGATCACCAGCCCTCGGGAAGAGGCCGCGATGAATGCCAGCTGTTTGCGTCATTCGTCCCTGAGTGGGATAAATGAACCGCAATATTAATGATAAATATTCTCATACGCAAAAGAGTCTGCCAGAATCCACGCCATCAACGAGTCCCCGTGGATTGTTCTCCGTGATGCCCATCGCCCACTCCGCTCTCAATCACACTGTCGAAAGCCTGTACAGGGCACACAACACCTGGCTGACGACCTGGCTGCGGCGCAGGCTCGGCTGTCCGCACAGCGCAGCGGATCTGGCCCAGGACACCTTCATCAAGGTATTGGGCGCGCGCGATACGCAGCAGATCATCGAGCCTCGCGCCTTTCTGACGACGATTGCCAAACGCGTGTTGTGCAACCACTACCGACGTCAGGACCTGGAGCACGCCTACTACCAGGCGCTGGCCGAACTGCCGGAATGCGTGGCACCTTCGGAAGAAGAGCGGGCAATCATTCTCGAAACCCTGGTGGAACTCGATCAACTGCTGGACGGCCTGCCAGTGCTGGTCAAGCGGGCGTTCCTGATGTCACAGGTCGACGGGTTGAGCCACGGCCAGATTGCCGCCGAACTGGGCATCTCCATCGCAACGGTCAAACGCCATCTGAACAAGGCCGCACTGCGCTGCTATTTCGCCTTATGAACACGAGCAACGAGTCCTTGAACAAATCCGACATCTCGCCTGGCGTGGCGCAGCAGGCGGTCGGCTGGCTGCTGGAAATGCAGGAAGGCACGCTGGATGCGCGTCGTCAGCAGGCCTGGCAGCTCTGGCTCAATGGCAACGCCGAACATCAGCGGGCCTGGGCGCATATGCAGCGGGTCAACCAGCGCCTCAGCGGGCTGTCCTCGCCGCTGGCGCATGCTGCACTCAATGCGCCGAAATCCGCCAGCCGTCGGCACGCTCTGAAACTGCTGTTGTTGCTGGGCGCAGGCTCGGTAGCAGGCTGGAGCCTGCGCGAGCAGATCGCCCAGCAACCCTTGCTGGCCGACTACAACAGTGGCGTTGGCGAGCAGCGCAAGGTGGCCTTGAGCGATGGCAGTCAGGTGCAGTTGAATACTGCCAGCGCGGTCGATGTGCGTTTCGATGCACAGCAGCGCTTGATCAAGCTGTTGCAGGGCGAAATCCTCATGACCGCCTCGGCGGACAGCCGCCCGCTGAGCCTGCTGAGCGCCGAGGGCACGGTCAGGGCGTCGACAGGTGCCAGCCGTTTCAACCTGCGCCAGCTGGATGGGCGCACGCAATTGGCGGTGTTTGCCGGAGCCCTTGAAATAGCCCCGCTTGGCAGGAGCGGCCCGGGTTTGATGCTGCGGGCCAGCCAGCAAGTGACCTTCAGCCGTGATGCCTGGGACAGCGTGAAACCGATAGATGCGGGCAGTGGGGCGTGGGCGGACGGGATGCTGGTGGCGTCGCGCATGAAGCTGTCCGACTTCCTTGCAGAGCTGGGCCGCTATCGACGCGGTCGTTTGAACTGCGATGCAAAAATCGCCAGCCTGCTGATTTCCGGCAGCTATCCGCTGGCCGACAGCGAGCGCATCCTCGACATGCTGGAACTCGCCCTCCCGGTGCATGTGCAACGCTTCACCCGGTATTGGGTAAACGTGCAGGCGCGGGTTTGATGCCTCATCAAATGCTGACCGCTCGCTCCCGCTTCCAGTGCTCATGGAGAGACCGAAATACGAGGCTGAAAATACGCCGGTTATCGTTCCCATGCTCCGCGTGGGAATGCCTTTCGTGACGCTCCGCGTCACACAACTCTGTGATTCAGTGAGATTTCGGCCCGACTTGAGTCACCTTTTCGCCGCTCGGCGACCTACTTTGATGGGGCCAAAGTAAGCAAAGCCCCTCGCTCCTGTTTCCGGCCCGACTTCGTCGGGTTCCTTCGCCCTGACACTGATCCGGGGGTCGCCCAATACATCACTACGCGAGGCGCGGGTACGATAATCAAACCCGGAAAAATAATTTCAAAAAAACGTGAGCCGTTTTTTGTTGCTCGCGTGACAGACAGAGAAAGTATCTCTCAACCTTCCGGTCAAAGGACTCCTGCATGTCAGCTCGCCCTACCCAACTTTCACCGCTGGTGCGCACGTTGCGCCATGTCATTTTCGGTGCCAGCCTTTCGGTCGGCAGTCTGTCGATGGCGCAGGCTGCCGAGGTGCCACCCAAGGCGTATCACATTGCGCCAAGCGAGCTTGAAGCTGCGCTGAGCCAGTTCGGTCGAGAGTCCGGCGTGCTGATTTCCTACGGTTCGCAAATCACCAGCGGCCTGAAGAGCCGCGGTCTGGAAGGTCAATACACGCCCGAGCAAGGCCTCAATGCGTTGCTCGAAGGCACCGGGCTGCAGGCCCTGGCCGACGGCAATAACGGCTTCACCCTGCAGCAGGCCAATGCCGCTGGCGCGCCTATCGAGCTGGGTGTGTCCACCGTGGTCGGCGACTGGCTGGGCGCCGCGCAGCAGACCAACGTTTTCGAACATCCGGGCGCACGTGATGTGATCCGCCGTGAAGAATTCGAGCGCGTCGGCGCAACCTCGGCACGTGAAGTGCTCAATCGCATCCCGGGCGTCAATGCGCCGGACAACAACGGCACCGGTAGCCATGACATGGCGCTGAACTTCGGCATTCGTGGCCTCAACCCGCGTCTGGCGTCACGCTCCACAGTATTGATGGACGGCATCCCGGTGCCGTTCGCACCTTATGGTCAGCCGCAGCTGTCCTTCGCGCCGATCAGCATGGGCAACATGGACGCGGTCGACGTAGTGCGTGGCGGTGGTGCGGTGCGTTACGGGCCGCAGAACGTGGGCGGTATCGTCAACTTCGTGACCCGTGCCATCCCTGACGCACCTACCCTCAAAGGCGGCATACAGACCGAAACCAGCCCGTCGTCCAGCCACGATGGCTTCAAGACCACCGGCAACCTGCTGGCAGGCGGCACGGCGGACAATGGTCTGGGCGGCGCGATTCTGTATTCCGGCGTACGCGGCGGTGACTGGCGCGAGCACAGCGATACCCAGATTGACGACTTGATCCTCAAGGGCAAATACCAGATCGACGAAGCCAACAGCCTCAATGCCATGGCGCAGTATTACGATGGCGAAGCGCAGATGCCCGGCGGCCTGAACGTCAGGGATTACGATGCCGATCCGTACCAGTCGACGCGTCTGAAGGACAAGTTCTGGGGCCGTCGCACCATGTTCAACTTCGGCTACCGCTATGAAGAGGATGCGCGCGTCTTCACCGCCAACACGTTCTTCACCAAGACCCTGCGCAGCGGCTATCTGGATCAGGGCAGCTTCGTCTCTCTATCGCCCCGCGAATATTGGGTACGCGGTCTGGAAACGCGCTTCTCGCAAGGCTTTGCGCTGGGTGAGACCTGGCATGAAGTGGGCGTCGGCTACCGCTACATCAACGAAGCCGGTCACGAACTGCGCTATCGCGAACCGGTGACCGGCAACCTGCCGACCACCGCCAGCCGCAACGACCGTGACACCCGTGGCGCGACTGAAGCGCATGCGTTCTACATCGATGACCGTATCGACATCGGCAAGTGGACCATCACGCCCGGCGTTCGCTACGAGATGATCGACACCGCGCAGAACAACAACCTGACCAACGCCCGCTATCAAGGCGACTACAGCACCGCACTGCCAGCGCTGAATGTGCTTTATCACCTGACCGACACCTGGAACCTGTACGCCAACACCGAAGGCTCGTTCGGCAGCGTGCAGTACAGCCAGATGCCTAACCGCGTTACCGGCGACGAAGTCAAACCGGAAAAAGCCCGCACCTGGGAACTGGGTACACGCTACGACAATGGCAACCTGCGGGCCGAGATCGGCGCATTCCTGATCAATTTCGACAACCAGTACGACAGCAACCAGACCAACGACACGGTGATCGCACGCGGCGAGACGCGCCATCAGGGCATCGAGACCAGCGTCAACTATGCACTGGAAGGCCTGAGCCCGGTGCTGGCCGGCTACGATATCTACGCGACCTACGCCTTCGTCGACGCCACGATCCGCGAAGACGGCCCGAACAAAGGCAACCGCGTGCCGTTCTCGTCAAAGCACAAGGGAACGATGGGGGTCAGCTACACCGAAGGGCCGTGGAAGCTCAATTTCGACAGTTCCTTCCAGAGCGACCAGTTTGCCGACAACGCCAATACCTCGACTGAAAGCGCCGATGGCAGCACTGGCAAGATCCCTGGTTACATGCTGTTCAGCACCCGCGCCAACTACGACTTCGGCCCGCAACTGTCTGACCTCAACGTAGCGATCGGGATGAAGAACATCTTCAACCGCCAGTACTACACCCGCTCGTTCGACGACAACAACCGTGGCAAATACGTCGGCGAACCGCGCACGGTGTACGTACAAACGTCAGTCGCATTCTAGTTCCCGGACGCCAGAGCGTGAGAGAAGTGTTCTCCCGGACACCTCTCGTTCCCCACGCTCCGCGTGGGAATGCCGTTCTGGACGCTCTGCGTCCGCTCCTGATTCTCAGCCTTGAATCAGGGCGGCCATTTTTGCTGCGAAATATTTCTTACACATTGGGGTTGAATTGTCAGGCCATTGCCGCCAACACTGTGAATGAGCGCAAACGAAATCGATTCCGCAAGGAATCACGTAGTCCAGCCTCGCACGAGCAAGCCCTAATAAGGATTAACTATGCAAATCCAGGTCAATAGCGATAATCACATCGAAAGCAGTATCCGACTGGAGGAGTGGGTTCGTACCACCGTTGAAAGCACGCTCGAACACTACGATGAAAACCTGACCCGCGTGGAAGTCCACATCCGCGACGAAAACGGCGACAAGCCTGGCCCGCACGATATCAAGTGCCAGATGGAAGCTCGCCCCAAAGGACACCAACCTATTTCTGTTTCCCACAAGGCCGATACGGTAGATCAGGCTGTGGATGGCGCTGCTGTAAAACTCGATCACGCCCTCGAGCATCTGTTTGGCAAACTGCGCGGCAAACGAGGTGCCGCACCGATCATCGCCGAACAGGATGAAGATCCGGTCAGCCCGGACGCGCTGCTCGAAGAAGAATTTCTGGAAAAAGAGCAGGAGAAAGAAGCCGCTCGTCTGACCTGATGTTCCACTGACACGTTTTGCAAAAAAGGGCGAACCGGCAACGGTTCGCCCTTTTTGTTTGCCATGGATTATTCCCCATGAGCAGGCAAGCGCAGCGCTCCACGCACACCGACAATCTGTCGGCCAGCGTGCCCGACAGACTGTTGTGCCCCAATCAATGCGCACCACAAATGCTCGCTGCACAGCTTTGGCCACCTTGCGCCATCGCTCGCCTCGCAGCCATCTCGATCGCCGGTTGCCGTCCATCGAATTTAACATTCAGCAGCGGGCAGCCTGAGCGCTGCATCTGACAGCCATCGGCGAGCAAAAAATCAAGCCGCTTGCCTACATGAGCAGTCGGGTCAGCCCTTCATACCGACAAGCATTCAACACTCACACTGCCGCTCTGCAGCAAGACGCTCAACGCCAGAACCTGGCCAGCAGGCGAGTACGGTTTCGACCCCGTCTTTACGAATCTCTGACGCCAGGATTCGGTTGTCAGAGTGTCAGACAATCACTCGAAAAAGTCATACGCAAACTGCATTCGCGTAAGGAGCAGGCCATGTCAGGGACGTGTTCTTCGCGCCTTTTCGAGAGCTCTTTTGCCAACCAAATCGACCGGTTCGTATTGCAGCCAAGCAAGCCATGAAGCAGCTGTGATGGGCCCCCGTTCGGCGGCTTCTCGCGCATCACACATGCAATATGGCCCGAACCATGCAATGTCCTGTAATACGCACTACGAGGCTGGCCATCAGGAAGGCCACTTCCAGGCGCGCACTCGTTAAAGCGTCTCAAACGAAACCTGTCATCCACGCGAAAGACGACAGCGAACCTGTCAGCAGCAGGCGAAGGAGTAACGCAACCGCTGATCAGTCGTCGAGAACCAAAAGGACTATTACCCGGTCAACTTATGCAGACCATTTAGCAGGTGAATGATATGGACAATCCTTTTCAGATGATCACGGATACTTTTCACCCCGACTATCGGGTGAATCTGAGCATTCAAGGGCTGGACGGCAGCATCATGCTGACCCTGTCCAATGAATGCGGAGTCGTTGCCAAGCGCCTGATCAGCGCCGCGCAACGCAATGACCCGCTGCGCCTGCGCAAGCTTATCGAAAGCGTGCAATTCGGCATCGCCATCGAGCGTGGCGAAAGCGCGATCAAGATTCTTGCCGCGATGACCGACGGTGCCACGCTCAAAAAGACACCCGGCCCGGCCAATGGTCTGTGGTCGCAGAATCAGGCCGCGGTGAATGCCGGGGTTTGATGCGTAATGACATCCATACAGGTTGAATGACCAGACCGGGAGTCACGTAATTGCCTCCCGGTCTTCGTTTCTGGCGGTTACAGCAGAATAGTCGTTGAACAACGCTTGTAGAGGCGCGGCATGATCAAGCCGATGTAATCTCGCACCGACCATCAGTCTTCCTTGCTGTACACAGGCGATCCCGGCATTGGCTTACCTGTTTTAGGATCGAGAACCATGGCTTTAGCCAGTAACTCGATCAGCGGCTCGGATGGCTTGGGCGGCGGGATATTGGCTTTACGTTCTTCAACCCATTTCAGCCTGCCATCCCAAGCAGGCAGTCTGGCTGGTGGCACGGGAACGATTTCGTTAATTTCAGGAACGCTTGGGTTGGCGTAGGACCAGTCAGCTAGATGGCTCCAGATTTTGTAATAACGTTCGGCGCGCTCTAAATCTTCCTGTTGACCTAAATAATATAAATGGTCATCTGGCTTGCGTCCGCGAAAGCCGTTCTCAAGAAAAGAAGCAGAGCTTTCATCTCCCGCTGCTATACCAAGTTGAAAAGCTTCAAGGGCTTTCTGATAATGTCCATCTATTGATAAGTCATTTCCCAATGCTATTGCTGCGTCTCCATTCCCTTGTTCTGCAGCACACCACCGCATCCGGCGAGCGATATCTGGAGCGATGTCAATTGGTTCCAGCTTGTCGGCCACATAAGCTTGGGCCTGAGCACTTCCTTCATCCGCAGCCTTTCGGAAGTAACGCAAGGATATATTTGAATCCTTCTGCAATCCTGCTGAGCCCCGCTTCAGAAAAATAGCGATGAGGTAATATCCGGTCGCTACGCGTGCGTCAATTAATTGTTGACTCAACCTTAGAAGCTCCCCACTGCCTAGTTTGAAGTGTCCACGCATCGTGCCATTCTGCAGGTTGATGTTAGCTTTGTAATTCTTATTTTCTGCTGCGATTCGGTAAAGCCTCTCGATTTCGGAATCAACGTCTTTATCCTGCTTAAGCTGATTGTTTTTCTGCAGCCAGCGCGCATATTGAAATAGTACATCTGTTTCTGCTGAGGGCGCCGGAAATCGCTCATGCACGCAGGTAAAAGCCAGCCTGGCTTTGAATTCAGTCAGTTGATTCAAGGAAGTGTCCTTTGTTCGAAAATTGATAGCGTTTTCGGTACCACATGCAACCAGCAGCAGGCTTGAAACCAAAATAGCCAGTCGCATTAGTCAAAGTCCGTCACAGTAGTTTCTACGTAATAAAATCCGACAAGAGGCGCGTATGGCGGCATTTTCTTTGATCGCAGCCTTTTATTTTTACCCACAATATCCTCCCAAGCCTTGAAAGCAGCTTTTGGTGACCTTGCCCCCGAGAAACGTATCCCTTAACCCGGCGTCGGGGTCGAGTATCTAGGGTTGTTGCCTTTGCCAGTTCTGCTCGTATTGCATCGGACTTACGTAATGCAGCGTCGAGTGCAGGCG
>NZ_JALHBH010000088.1:0-61669 GCF_022836805.1 Pseudomonas sp. RGM 3321 | reverse complement strand
TTACGAAAGCCGATGTTGCCTTCAAGGTACGCTTTGACGACGGTGAGTTTGAATTGCTCTGAATACTTGGCCATTTGAACACCCCCATTAGGTCGGATTGGTGTCCAACTTCTTGGGGGCAGTCCACGGAGCGTGCGGAACGATAACCTCAACTATCGTGCGGCGCTCCGCGTCGCATGCCGTTCTGGACGCTCTGCGTCCGGTCTTGAGTCTGCGGCGCGGCGCAGATTTGTGACGCAGAGCGTCACGACAGGCATTCCCACGCGGAGCGTGCGGAACGATAACCTACCGGCTCCGCTTATCAAATCACCCGACATTGCGCGTCAAAAGCTCGGTAAATGCCTTGGCCATTGGTGACTGTTCGTCCTTGCGCTGCACCAGCCACACCGCGCTGGTCGCGCCGGGGTCGAGGACGTTGCGGTAGACCACGCCGTCGATGCGCATTCGCCGGTAGGATGCAGGCAACACGGTGACGCCCAAGCCTGCTGCAACCAGGCCGATGATGGTCATCACTTCGCCCGCTTCCTGAGTGATCAGCGGGCTGAACCCTGCGGCGCGCGCCAGGCTCAGGACTTGCGCGTAGATACCGCTGCCATAAGTGCGCGGGAAGAACACGAACGGCTCGGCGGCCAGTGCCGACATATAAATCCCGTCCTCGCTTTCTGCCGCCAGCGGATGGTCGGCACGCATGATCGCCACCAGCGGCTCGTTCAGCAGCTCAAACACCACCAACGAATCGGGTAACGCCAACGGGCGCATGATGCCGACCTGAATGGTCTTGTCTTCAAGCCCTGCTGCCACTTCCTGACTGGTGATTTCAGTAAGGGTCAGGTGCACATCCGGGTAAGCCTGACGGAAGGCAAAAATCGCCTGCGGAATGCTGGAAGTGAAGGGTGCCGACGAAGTAAAGCCAATCTTCAGCTCACCGATCTCACCCAGTTGCGCGCGCCGGGCGACGTCAGTGGCCTTGTCGACCTGTGCCAGCACCAGCCGTGCTTCGTCGAGAAACAGCCGCCCGGATTCGCTCAGCTCGACGCGCCGGTTGGTACGCTCGAAAAGACGCGTGCCCAGTTCCTGCTCCAGCGTCTGAATCTGCTGGCTGAGCGGCGGTTGCGAAATCCCCAGCGCCTGGGCTGCGCGGCCAAAATGCAGCTCTTCGGCGACCGCGATGAAGTAACGCAGATGACGCAATTCCATGCGGCCTCCATTAAGTCGTTTTACCTATCAAACAGGTCGAACAATATATTGGATGGAATGATTAGCGAGCTATATGATTTTTTCATTGCCTGCTCAACCGTGCCCCGAGGTCTTTGTGAACCCTGCCGTTGCCCCGCCCACCCCCGACCTGAACACCTCGTCCGTACAGTCGTCGACACTGCCGGGCGATACCTACATCGAGAAGAACACGCCACTGTTCAAACGCACGGCATTGGCGCTGTTCGCTGGCGGGTTTTCGACTTTTACCCTGCTGTACTGCGTTCAGCCGATGATGCCCACGCTGTCCAGCGAGTTCTCCCTGACTGCGGCACAAAGCAGCCTGATCCTGTCGGTCGCCACAGCAATGCTCGCCATCGGCCTGCTGATCACCGGGCCGATATCCGATCGGCTGGGGCGCAAGCCGGTGATGGTCATGGCGTTGTTCTGTGCCTCGCTGTTCACCATCGCCAGCGCCTTGATGCCCAGCTGGGAGGGCGTGCTGATTACCCGCGCTCTTGTAGGTCTTTCGTTGAGCGGCCTGGCGGCAGTGGCGATGACCTACCTGAGCGAGGAGATCCACCCCACCCATCTGGGCCTGGCGATGGGGCTGTATATCGGCGGCAGCGCCGTCGGTGGCATGAGCGGAAGGCTGATCGTCGGGGTGATGATCGATTATGTCAGCTGGCACGCGGCGATGCTGGTGGTCGGCGGGCTGGCGCTGATCGCCGCAGCGGTGTTCTGGAAGATCCTGCCGGCGTCACGCAACTTCCGCCCGCGCTCGCTGCACCCTCGCAGTCTGCTCGACGGCTTTGTCGTGCAGTTTCGCGATGCAGGCCTGCCGCTGCTGTTTCTCACCGGCTTCCTGCTGATGGGCGCATTCGTTACGCTGTTCAACTACATCGCCTACCGCTTTCTGAGCGCCCCCTACAACCTGAGCCAGGCCGTGGTCGGTGTGTTTTCCGTGGTGTACCTGTCGGGCATCTACAGTTCGGCGAAGATCGGCTCGCTGGCTGACCGCCTAGGCCGCCGACAGGTGCTGTGGGCCGTGATCGTGATGATGCTGGCCGGCCTGCTGCTGACCCTGTTCACCCCACTGCCACTGGTGATCGTCGGTGTGCTGATCTTCACCTTCGGCTTCTTCGGCGCTCACTCGGTGGCCAGCAGTTGGGTGGGACGCAGGGCCACCACCGCCAGAGGCCAGGCCGCGTCTCTGTACCTGTTCTGTTACTACGCAGGTTCGAGCGTGGCCGGCACCGGCGGCGGCGTGTTCTGGCACTACGCAGGCTGGAACGGTATCGGTCTGTTTATCGGCGTGTTACTGCTGATCGCCCTCGGCGTAGCGTTGCGGCTGGCAAGGCTGCAGCCGCTGGGGTCGAAGGTTTAGTCACACATCGGGCGATGGCGCATAGGGTGAGCCAAGGTACACTGGCGCATCCGCCAGTTCTGGTAAAGGAAACCGACATGCGCCTCGACCGCCTCCACCTGCAGAATTTTCGTTGCTACGAAGATGCTCATTTCGACTTCCAGCCGGGTTTCAATCTGGTGGTGGGGGTTAATGGCAGTGGGAAGACGTCGTTGTTGCAAGGGGTGGCTTGTTGTTTCGGGAAATTCCTCGCGAACATGGGATCGGGTAACTCACTCATCACTGAATCAGATGCCAGGTTCACCTTAGTAAAATCTGAAAACAGTGTTCATTTTGAACGTAGCTTCCCCGTCAGGTTGGCTGCCCGAGGTGATGCGTTTGGGTTCAACGATTGGCACGTATCACTTAAGCGGGATGGCAATAACAGTAATTCCAGCAACTTTGAAAGCATTACATCTCCAGAGAACCCACACCTCTCGGAATCGCTTGAAATTGATATGCCTGTATTCGCCGTCTACAGAGCCAATCGGGGCTGGCTGACCATGAATGTAGCCGCCGAGCAAGCTGCACAGAGCAAACCTTCAAGACTGGACGCCTATACCAACTGGTTCGACGCCTCCTCCAACTTGAAGAGTTTTGAGACCTGGCTCATCGGCAAGACACTGGAGCGCTTTCAAAGACTGTCCAGAACGGGTTTCTCTGGCGTTCTCACCGACGAACTCACCCGGATCAATTCAGCTATCCAGTGCGCACTGCCGGAGTCCAAGGGCATAGAGTACGACATGGAAATGCGGGGACTGATGGTGGACATGGATGACCGAAAAATCCCCTTCAACGACCTGAGCGACGGGCAACGCGGAATGGTCGCACTCTTCGCCGATATTGCTCGCCGTATCTGCCTGCTAAATCCGCACATGGGGAAGGATGTTCTAAGCAAGACAAACGGCATCATCGTGATCGATGAACTGGACATCCACCTGCACCCCGGCTGGCAACGCACCATTGCACCCGCGCTGAAAAAAGCATTTCCCAGCGTCCAGTTCATCGCCGCCAGCCACTCGCCACAGGTTATCGGCAGCTTACAGCCGGGCGAGGTCATCCTGCTGAATAACCATGACGGCTCTCACCCAAGAGCAACCTACGGCCTGGACTCCAGCAGCATTCTGGAAGAAGTCATGGGCGTGCCTCAGCGTGAGCCTGAGATTGAAGAGTTGCTCGATCAGCTATTCAGCACTCTGGAAAACAACGAGCTCGAAAAAGCCAGGTCGCAGCTTGATGCACTGAAGAAGAAGGCGCCCGATCTACCAGAGTTCGCGGGTGCCGAGGCGCTACTCAAACGCAAGGAGATCATTGGACGATGAGACGCATCATCAAAGGAACTGAGCCTGCGTCATTCACCGAATGGAAAGCCGGCGCAAGCGAAGACTGGACGCCTGCCTACCCAACCTTACCGAATCCGCAAAAACGCGATCTGCATGAAGGGTTGTTGCGAGAGCAGAACTTCTCATGCTGCTATTGCGGCGGAGAGATAGATCTTTGTAGCAGCCATATAGAGCATTTCAGGCCGCAGAAACACTACCTGCCACTTGCACTTGAATACAGCAATCTCCATGCGTCCTGTCTGCGTGACAAAAAAGCAGGCGGTGTGTTGCATTGCGGCCACTACAAGGGCAACTGGTTCGATGAAGACCTGCACATCTCTCCGACAGAGGACGATTGCGAACAGCGCTTCCGTTACTTGCTGACAGGGAAAATCCAGAGCACATCCCACACCGACCTTCCCGCCACGACGATGATCGAAAAGCTCGCACTCGATATCGCGTATCTGAGCAAAAGACGTCAGGAGGCCATCACGGGTGTGTTCGATGAGCAATTCATCTCCAGCGCAAGCGATGCGGAACTCGCTAACCTTGTAGACAGCCTGCGCTCGGGCACCGCTAATACCTCTATTGCTTTCGGCCATGTCGTTGCGCGCTATGCGGAGCAATTGCTGACGCAAGGGTAGGCCGCGCCAGCACCTTTCTCCCATTAGCGATGCACGACCCAAACAAGAAATTTATTTTCATATATTTGTTTATATTTCATTTTCGTGTAATTTATTTTCATCACGAAAACAGAGATAAAAATAATGAATACCTGTGATCGCCCTGAAACGCCCCTGCTCCACCTTATTGCGTCATCCCTGCCGAGTACCCCCGAGTCGCCTTCAGGCTGACGGCTTCAGCCGTTGGTGTTGCGCCCTCGCCTACCCACTTTGCAAGGAACCGTCGCCATGTCGCCGTCACCCGGTATTTCGCTATTGGTCTACGCCGCTGTCGCCATCATCGCCTTGATCGTGCTGATCGCGCGTTACCGCCTCAATCCGTTTATCGTCATCACGCTTGTTTCGGTCGGTCTGGCACTGGTTGCGGGAATGCCGGCCAGTGGCGTGGTCGCCTCTTATGAAGCGGGGGTTGGCAAAACGCTGGGGCATATCGCGCTGGTCGTGGCGCTGGGCACCATGCTTGGCAAAATGATGGCCGAGTCCGGTGGTGCCGAGCAGGTGGCGCGCACTTTGATTGACCGCTTTGGCGAGCGTAATGCGCACTGGGCCATGGTCTGCATTGCGTTTCTGGTGGGCTTGCCGCTGTTTTTCGAAGTGGGTTTCGTTCTGCTGGTGCCGATTGCCTTTACTGTGGCCCGGCGTGTCGGAGTGTCGATTCTTATGGTCGGCCTGCCGATGGTCGCTGGTCTGTCGGTGGTGCACGCGCTGGTGCCGCCGCACCCTGCGGCGATGCTCGCGGTGCAGGCGTATCAGGCGTCGGTAGGGCAAACCCTGTTCTACGCCATCCTGATCGGCATCCCTACGGCGATCATTGCCGGTCCGGTATATGCCAAATTCATCGTGCCGCGTATCCATCTACCGGCTGAAAACCCGTTGGCCAAGCAGTTTCTCGACCGCGAACCAAGAGCAAAACTGCCCAGTTTCGGCCTGACCATGGCGACCATTCTATTGCCGGTGGTGCTGATGCTGCTGGGTGGCTGGGCCAACCTGATCAGCACACCGGGCAGTGCGTTCAATGGCTTTTTGCTGTTCATCGGCAACTCGGTAATTGCGCTGCTGCTGGCCACCCTGCTGAGTTTCTGGACGCTGGGCATCGCTCAGGGTTTCAATCGCGACTCGATCCTGAAATTCACCAATGAGTGCCTGGCACCGACCGCCAGCATCACGTTGCTGGTCGGTGCCGGTGGCGGTTTGAACCGTATTCTGGTCGACAGCGGTGTCACCAACCAGATCGTTGGTCTGGCGCAGGACTTTCATCTCTCGCCCTTGCTGATGGGCTGGCTGTTCGCTGCACTGATGCGTGTGGCGACAGGCTCGGCGACGGTAGCAATGACCACGGCATCAGGGATCGTTGCACCAGTGGCGATGGGTCTGGGTTATCCGCACCCCGAGTTGCTGGTGCTGGCGACAGGCGCAGGCTCGGTGATCTTTTCCCACGTCAACGACGGCGGTTTCTGGCTTATCAAGGAATATTTCAACATGACCGTAGCGCAAACCTTCAAGACCTGGACGGTACTGGAGACGCTGATCTCCATCGTCGCCTTTGCTTTGACGCTGGGTCTGGCGCAGGTGCTCTAATTGGACATTCTGTACCAGATACGTGCCCGTCAGGATTCACTCAGCGCGGGAGAAGGCCGGATCGCCAGGCTGGTGCTCAGCGATATCGCCTTCGCCGCAAGTGCCAGTCTGGACGAGCTGGCCAGCCGCGCCGAGGTCAGCAGCGCGACGTTGTCACGCTTCGCCCGCAGTATTGGTTGCCGGGACCTGCGCGACTTGCGTCTGCAACTGGCCCAGGCGAGCGGCGTGGGCAGCCGATTTCTCAACCCTGAACCGGCCCCGGAGCAGTCGGCCTTTTTCACCCGGATTGTCGGCGACATAGAAGCCACTCTGCATCAGCACCTGGCCGGGTTTGATGAGTCGCGCTTTGCCGCAGCCGTAGCGTGCCTCAGCGATGCACGCATGATTCATGCGTTCGGCATGGGCGGTTGCTCCAGTCTGTGCAGCGAGGAGCTGCAAACCCGATTGGTACGTTTGGGCTACCCGGTGGCGGCCTGCCGCGACCCGGTGATGATGCGCATGATTGCGGCCACGCTTGGTCCGCAACACAGCCTTATTGTCTGCTCGCTCAGCGGGCGCACGCCGGAACTGCTCGACGCAGCAACTCTGGCGCGTAGCTATGGTGCGCGCGTGCTGGCCATTACCTTGCCCGACTCCCCTCTGGCGCAAGTGGCCGAGGTGGTGTTGCCGTTGCAAATTGCTGAGACCAATTTCATTTATAAACCCACCGCCGCGCGCTACGGCATGCTGCTGACCATTGATGTGCTGGCCACTGAACTGGCGCTGCTGAGCCCTGAAGACAATCAGGAACGGCTGCGTCGAATCAAGCTTGCACTGGATGAATACCGTGGCGGCGAAGACGGCCTGCCGCTGGGAGACTGAAGCATGATTTACGACCTGATCATTCGCGACGCGCTGGTCATCGATGGCAGCGATACGCCGGGAGTACGCGCCGATGTAGCGATTAGCGCCGGACGCATACAGCGTATCGGTAACCTGATCGATGCCACTACGCAGGAAGAGGTCAACGCTGCCGGTCGCGTGCTGGCCCCAGGTTTTATCGACGTCCACACCCATGACGACACGGTAGTGATTCGCAAGCCTGACATGCTGCCCAAGATCAGCCAGGGCGTGACCACGGTTATCGTCGGCAATTGCGGGATCAGCGCGTCACCGGTCTCGCTGCGCGCCAATCCGCCAGACCCCATGAACCTGCTGGGCGACGCGGCAGCGTTTGTCTATCCGCGCTTCGCCGACTATCGAGCAGCCGTGGATAACGCCCGGCCCGCCGTGAATGTGGCTGCTTTGATTGGTCATACGGCCCTGCGCAGCAACCACATGGATGACTTGTTTCGCAGCGCCAGCCCGGAAGAGATCGCCGCGATGCGCGAGCAGTTGCGCGACAGCCTCGAAGCCGGCGCGCTGGGTTTGTCGACCGGCCTTGCTTACGCTTCGGCCTTCTCGGCCGAGACCAGCGAAGTCAAGAATCTGGCTGAAGAGCTCAGCGCGTTCGGCGCGATTTACACCACCCACTTGCGCAGCGAATTCGAGCCGGTGCTGGAGGCGATGGCGGAGGCCTTCGACATAGGCCGCCATGCGCGCTCGCCGGTGGTGATTTCCCACATGAAATGCGCTGGCGCAGGTAACTGGGGCCGCAGCCCGCAACTGCTGACGGCCCTGGAAAAAGCTGCGCAGGACCATCCGGTCGGTTGCGATTGTTACCCTTATGCAGCCAGCTCTTCGACGCTGGACCTGAAACAGGTCACCGACGCATTCCGTATCACCATCACCTGGTCAACGCCGTACCCGGATCAGGGCGGCCGGGATCTACAGGACATTGCCGCCGACTGGGGGTTGTCATTGCAGGATACCGCACGCAAGTTGCAACCCGCGGGCGCGGTGTATTACGGCATGGATGAGGGCGACGTCGAACGAATCATGTCTCACCCGCTGTCGATGATCGGTTCCGATGGCCTTCCGGAAGATCCGTTTCCGCATCCGCGCTTATGGGGAGCATTCCCCAGAGTGCTCGGCCATTTCAGCCGCGACAAAGGGTTGTTTGCGTTGCACACCGCGGTACACAAAATGACAGGGCTCTCGGCAGCGCGCTTTGCCTTGCACGAGCGCGGCTTTATTCGCGAGGGCTATTGGGCGGATCTGGTGCTGTTCAACCCGCAAACCGTGCGTGATGTGGCGGATTTCAAAGACCCTCAGCGAGCGGCACAGGGCATTGACGGCGTCTGGGTAAACGGCCGATTGAGCTATGCCGAAGGCAAGCCGCAAGGCGAGCGACAGGGCAGGTTCCTGCCGCGCAGCGGTTCGCTGCTGGAGGGATTTGCAGGCAGGAAAGCGCCGACGTAATCGTCGGCGCTGAAAAGAGCCGATGCGCCCTGATGTATCGACGCACCGTCAGCCGGACAATTACTGGTGATACTGCGCCGACAACTCGTGTACTGCGTTGATGAACGCACCAGCATTGGCCGGGTCGACTTCAGGGGTGATGCCGTGTCCGAGGTTGAAGACGTGACCGGTGCCGCTGCCGTAGCTGGCAAGGATGCGTGCGACTTCCTGGCGGATGGCTTCCGGGCGGGCGTAAAGCACGGTCGGGTCCATGTTGCCCTGCAGCGAAACTTTGCTGCCGACACGCTGACGCGCTTCGCCGATGTCGCAGGTCCAATCCAGGCCCAGGGTGTCGGCGCCGATGTCGGCGATGCTTTCCAGCCACAGCCCGCCGCCTTTGGTGAACACGATAACCGGCACCTTGCGCCCATCGTGCTCACGAATCAGGCCGTTGACGATCTTGCGCATGTAAGCCAGCGAGAATTCCTGATAAGCCGCCGAAGACAGGCTACCGCCCCAGCTGTCGAAGATTTGCACGGCTTGGGCACCGGCCAAAATCTGACCATTTAGATACGACGTTACCGACTGCGCCAGCTTGTCGAGCAACAGGTGCATGGCTTGCGGGTTGTCATAGAGCATGGCCTTGGATTTGCGGAAGTCCTTCGAAGAGCCGCCTTCGACCATGTAGGTCGCCAGGGTCCAAGGGCTGCCGGCAAAACCGATCAGCGGCACACGGCCGTTGAGTTCGCGACGGATGGTGCTGACCGCGTCCATCACATAGCCCAGGTCTTTCTGTGCATCCGGGATGGGCAGTGCTTCGATGTCAGCCAGCGTGCTGACGGTTTTCTTGAAGCGCGGGCCTTCGCCGGTTTCGAAGTACAGGCCCAGGCCCATCGCGTCGGGAATGGTCAGGATGTCGGAGAACAAAATCGCCGCATCCAGCGGGTAGCGATCCAGCGGCTGCAGCGTGACTTCACAGGCGAACTGCGGGTTCTTGCACAAGCTCATGAAGTCCCCTGCACTGGCGCGGCTGGCGCGGTATTCAGGCAGGTAACGGCCTGCCTGGCGCATCATCCATACCGGCGTGACGTCTACGGGTTGCTTGAGCAAAGCGCGAAGGAAACGGTCGTTCTTCAGGGCAGTCATGTCGGCATCCGCAATAAAAGTGCCGGCATTTTCTCAGAGCGCGACGCAAAAGGCACGGCAAGAGCCGTGCCTTTTGTCTATAGGGGCGATTTGTTACGCAAATGCGCTATCAACGGCAGATCAGCATGATTTATTGAAGACCTTGTCAGCGGTCCTTTTTGTGAGGATTCCTGATGCTGTGGACTTTCAAAATCCCGTCTTTGGGCGGCTCGAACATCAGGCGCCAGGGACCAAGCCCTTTACCTCCACCCACACCGATAAGGTCCAGCGAATAAAGCCCGGCTTCCGATGGATGCAGTCTGCCCTTGCCTTCCAGCAGATATCTTTCAACGCTTTTCTTGACGGCAACAACAAGGTCACCCTGAATGATTTTGTCAGCCTTCTTGAAGGCGTTGCTCTCGAAGAATCCAGCAATATCCACCTTGAACCGTGTTTTTCTGCCGCTATTGATTGGCGATTCCGCGTCACTCCCCGAGTCATTGCCCGACGGTTTGACCTTGGAGTGCTTCTTGCCTCCACGTAACCCCACCGAGGCATGCACCCAGACACCTTGCTTATCAAGCTGGATCGGCAATTGATAATGCGCATCTGGACGCCGGGGATCGATCACCCTCCATGCTGCGGAGTCGGCATCGTATCTGACGGCATAGGTTTTACCTTTCTGCACTGCATAAAAGCGGCTTGGCGAACCTTCCTGAGTCTTTTCGTAAACACCTCTGTAAAATCCGTCGTCGCGAAATTTCAACCCGCCGGGCGTTTTTGCCACTGCCGTTTTCGGATCAAGGACAGAACGGCCGATGGATGTTGCCGACGATGTCTTGACCCTTCGTGCTCTGGGCAGCGTCAAGCCATCGACCAGCAACAACGCCGCCTGGACAAAATACAGCGGAGCACTCCCCTCTTCACCGACAGCCTTTGCGACGCCCTGCCAGATAGCATAAAAGCTGCGTAATGCGGCAATCGGCAGTCTGACCTTGAAAGGCGCGAAGGTGAGCACGATGTCACCAACGACTTTGGTGATTTCCCAAGCACTTTCCCAATAGGTTTCCCAGTTTGTATTGGTCTGTTCATCGACAGCAGAAATCACCCGCCCGACTTCAGCGTCATAGACCGCTTCCAGGAAACTCCCGATGCATGGCTGCAATTCAATGAACAGCGTCTCACGGGCAGCGGTCAATACATGCCTGACATCGGTTTGAGACGCCAGAGGCGCCCTGCTCACCAGATAGTCCAGCAGTCCTGGTTTGAGCAGTACCTGCCGCTGAAACTCCTCCGGGTCGCTCATTTCCCTGAAGCATATTCCGTCAGGAGCCTGCGGGGTAAAAGCCACCAGGGTGGCGACGCTGGAGCGCGACTCTGCGCCGATCATCAGTACACCGCTCAATGACACGTCATTGATGGATAACTGGCTGACCTGAATGCGATGCCCCTCCACCATTGCGCGGTCATCACTGTCAGTTGGGTGATCGAGCACGGCGGCAACCCATTTGTAGCCCCTGTTCGCCAGCTCGGGAGGAAGTCCTCCATCGCCCAGAAAGTCGCCCGCCATCTTCGCTTCGATCGCATCGAGGCGCATTTGTGCGCACATGACGCGTGCATAACGTTCACGGTGCCATTGTCCTGCAGCCGACGTGGACAGGACTGTGTTTAGATATTTTGAGTAATTTTCACCAATGTTCAAATCACTAATCAGGCCGAACAGATAACCGGCGTTGAGGAAACTGACCAGTTGCCCCTGCTCGTCAAACGCGCGACCAGTGAGTAGAAAGTTGATATTGGTGAGTGCGATGTTTTCCAGCGACAGATCTGTAAGGCTGCGCTCTTGCGTTTCGTAGTGCGGCTCCAGCTCAGAAGGGCCGACATATTCGTAATCCGGATCAATGAAGCCCGGATCAATCTCGATGCTGACGGTTTGGACGCTGATATGGTCGGGATCCACTGCAACACCGTGGTCGAGCAAGATCCGTTCTTGCAGCTTCTGACGCGCATATTTGCGTAATTGGTCGGGCTGTCCATAACCGGAAGGATTCAGCAGGTCAGGCGCCTGTGCTTCAAGCAAGGCCTGACTGTAGTCCTGCACCGCCACTTTCCAGCTTTGCTTTTCGACATCGGTCGCGTTCGCGAACCAATCAGGCAGAAACCCGATTTCGATTTCAGTCGGTTTATCGGGGTCGAACCAGCCACGATTTTCCTCGATCGCGCGCCGGGTCAGAACATCGCGCAAGCCCTGTACGTCCTGCTCGAATTGCATACCCAACGATGACCGCTCGTCAGCGTTCAATTGCGAGCTGATTGCCAGATAGAAGCTGTCAGTGCCCTGTTTGAATGAAGTTATCCCCCGTTGCCGGTGTCCTTTGCGCTGTAATTTCCGTAGTTGTCATGCAGCAGAACAATAGGGTTATCGCCAGTATCTGCCGGAGCGTAATTGCTGGCGTCGGCGTCGATGATCAGCACGTCTCGGCCCGATTCGGCCGCCAGCAATTTCCGAACGATACTGCGGGCCAGCTCATCCGTGTACGAATTGAAGCTTCGTGTTCGCGACAGGCCGTCGATAGCCAGACTGTTGCTCCACTCATCCAGCGAAATGTTCATTGCCTCGCCAAAGGCGTCCGGCATAACAAGATGGTTCAGGAAATCAGCCTCTTCCTGCTCTGTCAGTGGCATCTGCTCCAACAACTCTTCGAGACGTCCTGCCGGAACCTCGGGGCATAAGGCGCACAGCACGCTCAGGGCCGGAGAAAGCTGCGTCTGCTGACGAACCCACAGAGGCAGGAAAGGATTATGTGTACGGGTATCCGGCTGGCCCTTTGAGGTGCCTTCATCAGCCGCCACCAGCGCATCGAATAACAGCGGCCTTTGGTCATTTGCCAGCCCCGCTATTTGCCCGCGCAAGGTGACGATTCGTCCGCCATCACTATGACTGCCGGGAAAGTTGCCTCCCATTCCGACACTGGAACCTGCTGGCAACTGACTGAACACCCAGCGCAGCAACGGCTCGTCATCGGCGACCTGGACATTGTCCGGGACGATGTAAGCGTCGCCATTTTGCGTCAGGACAATGCTGTCTTGAACGACGCTTTCATCGCTACCTTTCGAAAAAACCGCGAGCACTTCATCGTTTTCGTTGTGAATTCTGATCGACAGGTCTGCTGGCCAGTCTGGCAACTGAACCAGCAAGGAGAACAGCGCGTCTTCACCGTCTTCAGGAAAAAAGTCCTTTTCTGTAAAGCGATCGACAAACTGGTCGATTATCCGGTCCGCGCGTTCTCGGGTCCGGTGTTCGCGTACGGCAACCGTGCTGGGCGTGAACCTGCCCGGCCCGAGAAGTTTCTGTTCAGTGAGTCGAGCAAGTTTGCCCATGGGTGCTGCTTTCAACATGGCTATTTCCTTATAGCAACATGGATGGAGGGAGTGCTTGTGCGGCAGTTGAACTCACGATGAAAGCGCAACAACGTGACGCTTTCCGGAAGCATTAACCGGAGGCTTGCTCAAGTGCATAAGCAAAACTGAGTAATTTGGCTTCGTCCCAGGCCGTGGAAAGGAAGTAAAACCCTCTGGGCAAGCCTTGGTCATCCAGCCCGACAGGCAGGTTTATTCCCGGATAACCCGCGATAGCGCCCGCAGATCCAAAAGCATTTGCTGACCAGTCAATGAGCGCGTCCAGTGCATTTCGTTGCAAGAGCCCATCAATCAATTGCCGATGAGATCCGCGCAACTCGGTTGCCTCGGCGAAGTAAGCCGCCTGGCTCGCAGGCTCGCCCGTGGCATCGATCAGGGTCTGCTGGTTATAGCCTTGCGGGGCAGGATTTTTGACGTTAAACGCAATCATATCCTCAAGTGTCTGTACGCTCAGACCCGTACGCGTTTGCAAGTACGCAGCAAGCTCACGCTTGAAGTCATACTGGAGCATTTCCCGCTCTGTGTAGCGATAAACAGTTGGAACGTCGACCGGAATCAATATCGCTCCGGCAGCCCGCAGATCACGCTTTATCTTCACGAATGCCGGATCATCGTCCATGAATCGACCATCTGGCATCTTGCTGGGATAACCCAGGCGTTTGCCCTGTAACGCGTTCTTTCTGAGATACCCAAGGTAGTCCACAGGATTACCGGGGACCTGGTAAGTGGCTCTATCGCGAGCGTCAGTGCCGCTCATCGCAGTCAGCATTATGGCCGCGTCGGTAACTGTTCGCGTCATTGGACCGGCCGTGTCCTGACGACTGGAGATCGGAATCACGCCAGCACGGCTGAGCAAGCCCAACGTGGGCCGCAGCCCTACGACTCCATTTGCGCTGGCAGGTTGAATGATCGAACCGTTGGTTTCTGTGCCTACTGCCAGAGGCGAAAAGCCGACGGCAACACCCACTGCTGAACCTGAACTGGAGCCACTCGTATCAGCACTCAAGTCATAAGGATTGCGCGTCTGCCCGCCCCGGCCACTCCAGCCGTTCGGTATGCCGCGCCCGCGAAAATTGGCCCACTCGCTGAGATTGGCCTTCCCGATGATGATCGCTCCGGCCTCCCGAAGCCGCTGCACCACAAAAGCATCGTACTGCGCCGGTTGCCCGACCAAAGCGGGGGAGCCGGCAGTCGTCTGCATCTTGTCGGCCGTATCGATATTGTCCTTCAGCAACACCGGGATGCCATGCAACGGCCCTCGGTGTTTTCCGTCAGAACGCTCCTGATCCAGTTGAGCGGCTATCTGCAGAGCATCGGGATTGACCTCGATGACAGCGTTAAGCTCTGGCCCCTTATTGTTCAGCGCTTCAATCCGCTGTAGAAAATCCTTCACCAGCCCGGCAGAGGTCAGGCTACCTGTGCTAAGGCGCTTCTGAAGCTGCACGCTGGATTCGAAATATACCGCCTTGTTTTCGATGATCGAAGCAAACCCCGGCCCATCGAAGAGAGCGTCTGGCTGATCGACCGCAAACGCGCTTGAAGCACTCAAGAGCGCAAGAAACAGGCAAAACCGAATGTTCATCACTTCCTTCCCTGGTAGAAACGCTCTTCCTGAGCGAGTTACACCGAGTCTAGGGAAGAAGTGGCAGGCGGGATGTCAGAGATATTGGCACAGTGCATACGAAGGGTAGACACTTGTTGTCGGGGTGTGCGTCAGCAACGACACCCCGGCAACACAGGGCTCAGACGCCCAGGTAATCCAGAATCCCTTCAGCCGCATTACGGCCTTCGAAGATAGCGGTCACCACCAGATCAGAGCCGCGCACCATGTCGCCACCGGCGAAGATCTTCGGGTTGCTGGTCTGGTGCTTGTACTGTGCTTGTTCCGGGGCCACGACACGGCCCTGGCTGTCAGTACTGATCGTGAACTGTTCGAACCAGGGCGCCGGGCTTGGGCGGAAGCCGAAGGCGATGACCACGGCTTCTGCCGGGATGATCTCTTCGGAACCCGGAATCGGCTCCGGGCTGCGACGGCCACGAGCATCAGGCTCGCCGAGACGCGTCTCGACCACCTTCACGCCTTCGACCTTGCCATCGCCCACGATGGCGATAGGCTGACGGTTGTAGAGAAACCTCACGCCTTCTTCCTTGGCGTTCTTCACTTCCTTGCGCGAGCCAGGCATGTTTTCTTCGTCGCGACGATAAGCGCACGTCACCGACTTGGCACCCTGACGGATCGAGGTGCGGTTGCAGTCCATCGCCGTGTCGCCACCGCCCAGAACCACGACACGCTTGCCTTTCATGTCGACAAAATCTTCCGGGGCCTTTTCAAAGCCCAGATTGCGGTTGACGTTGGCAATCAGGAAGTCGAGCGCATCGTGCACGCCTGGCAGGTCTTCACCGGCAAAACCGCCTTTCATGTAGGTATAGGTGCCCATGCCCATGAACACGGCATCGTATTCTTCGAGCAGTTGATCGATGGTGACGTCCTTGCCGACTTCGGTGTTGAGCCGGAACTCGATGCCCATGCCGGTGAACACTTCGCGACGATGGCTGAGCACGGATTTTTCCAGCTTGAACTCGGGGATGCCGAAGGTCAGCAGACCGCCGATTTCCGGGTTCTTGTCGAACACCACCGGCGTCACGCCGCCACGCACCAGCACGTCGGCACAGCCCAGGCCCGCAGGCCCTGCACCAATGATGGCGACGCGCTTGCCGGTCGGCACGACTCTGGACATGTCCGGACGCCAGCCCATGGCAAACGCGGTGTCGGTGATGTACTTCTCGACCGAGCCGATGGTGACCGCGCCGAAACCGTCGTTCAGCGTGCAGGCACCTTCACACAGGCGATCCTGCGGGCACACGCGGCCGCAGACTTCCGGCAGAGTGTTGGTCTGGTGAGACAACTCCGCCGCCGCGAGGATATTGCCCTCGGCGACCAGCTTGAGCCAGTTGGGAATGAAGTTGTGCACCGGGCACTTCCACTCGCAATACGGGTTGCCGCAACCCAGGCAGCGATGCGCCTGATCGGCGGACTGCTGGGGCTTGAACGGTTCGTAGATTTCCACGAACTCCTTCTTGCGTTGACGCAGCAGTTTCTTCTTCGGGTCTTTACGTCCGACGTCGATGAACTGGAAGTCGTTACTGAGACGTTCAGCCATTCTCTGGAGCCTCTTTACGGCAGCTTCAGGTTACAAGCCTGAAGCTGCAAAAATCGTGATCGCAGGCAATTCGCGCACTGCCGTTGGCTTGCGGTTTGAAGCTCACCGCTAGCAGCTGCTTTTACTGTGGATTCGCCCGAGTGCTGGAGAGCAGCGATTTCAGGTTGGCAGCCTTGGGCTTGACCAGCCAGAAACGACGCAGGTAGTCGTCCAGGTTTTCCGCAAGATTGCGGCCCCATTCGCTGTCGGTTTCAGCCACGTACTCGTTGAGAACGCTCTGCAAGTGAGTGCGATAGGCTTCCATCGACTCGCCGCTGATGCGCTGGATCTCGACCAGCTCATGGTTGACGAGGTCAACGAAGGTGTTGTCCTGGTCGAGCACGTAGGCGAAACCGCCAGTCATACCGGAACCGAAGTTGTAGCCGGTCTTGCCCAGTACGCAGACGAAACCACCGGTCATGTATTCGCAGCAGTGATCACCAGTGCCTTCCACAACGGTGTGGGCACCCGAGTTACGCACCGCGAAACGTTCGCCCGCCGTACCCGCCGCAAACAGCTTGCCGCCGGTTGCGCCGTACAGGCAGGTGTTGCCGATGATGGCGCTCTCGTTGGTCTTGAACGGGCTGCCCTTGGGCGGCACGATCACCAGCTTGCCAGCGGTCATACCCTTGCCGACGTAGTCGTTGGCATCGCCTTCCAGATACATGTTCAGGCCACCAGCGTTCCACACCCCGAAGCTCTGACCTGCAGTGCCCTTGAAGCGGAAAGTGACGGGGGCCTTGTTCATGCCCTGGTTACCGTGCAATCGGGCGATTTCACCGGAAATCCGTGCGCCAATGGAACGGTCGCAGTTGCAGATGTCCAGTTCATACTCGCCACCGCTGAGGGATTCGATGGCCGGCTTGGCCATCTCCACCATCTGCTCGGCCAGCAGGCCCTTGTCGAACGGCGGGTTGCGATCCACCAGGCTGAACTGAGGCTTGTCAGCCGGAATATGGTCGCTGCCCAGCAACGGTGTCAGGTCCAGATGCTGCTGCTTCTCGGTTTCGCCCGGCAGGATATCCAGCAGGTCGGTACGACCGATCAGCTCTTCCAGCGTGCGAACGCCCAGCTTGGCCAGCCACTCACGGGTTTCTTCTGCCACGTAGGTGAAGAAGTTGATCACCATGTCGACGGTGCCGATGTAGTGGTCCTTGCGCAGCTTTTCGTTCTGGGTCGCAACGCCGGTAGCGCAGTTGTTCAGGTGGCAGATACGCAGGTATTTGCAGCCCAGCGCGATCATCGGCGCGGTGCCGAAACCGAAGCTTTCAGCACCGAGAATGGCCGCCTTGATCACGTCCAGCCCGGTTTTCAGGCCACCGTCGGTCTGCACCCGGACCTTGCCGCGCAGGTCGTTGCCGCGCAGGGTCTGGTGAGTTTCGGCCAGCCCCAGTTCCCACGGCGCGCCAGCGTACTTGATCGAGGTCAGCGGCGATGCACCGGTGCCACCGTCATAACCGGAAATGGTGATCAGGTCGGCATAGGCCTTGGCCACGCCAGCGGCAATGGTGCCAACGCCCGCTTCTGCCACCAGCTTGACCGAAACCAGCGCCGCCGGGTTGACCTGTTTCAAGTCAAAAATCAGCTGCGACAAGTCTTCGATGGAATAGATGTCGTGGTGCGGCGGCGGCGAAATCAGCGTCACGCCCGGCACGGCATAGCGCAGCTTGGCGATCAGGCCATTGACCTTGCCGCCCGGCAGTTGCCCGCCCTCGCCCGGCTTGGCACCCTGTGCAACCTTGATCTGCAGCACATCGGCGTTGACCAGGTACTCTGGCGTTACACCAAAGCGACCCGTGGCGATCTGCTTGATCTTGGAGCTGCGGATGGTGCCGTAACGCGCCGGATCTTCGCCGCCTTCACCGGAGTTGGAGCGCGCGCCCAGACGGTTCATCGCCTCGGCCAGCGCTTCATGAGCCTCCGGCGACAAGGCACCCAGAGAAATACCGGCCGAATCGAAGCGCTTGAGGATTTCGCTCAGCGGCTCGATTTCGTCGATGTTCAGCGGCTGCTCAAGCGTCTTGACCTGCAGCAGGTCGCGAATCATCGACACCGGACGCTGGTCTACCAGCGAGGTGTATTCCTTGAACTTGCTGTAGTCGCCCTGCTGCACGGCGGCTTGCAGAGTGCTGACCACGTCCGGGTTGTAGGCATGGTATTCGCCACCAAACACGAACTTGAGCAGGCCGCCTTGCTGGATCGGCTTGCGCGTGCTCCAGGCTTCGACTGCCAGCGCTTTCTGTTCGGCTTCGATATCGACGAAACGCGCGCCTTTCAGGCGGCTTGGCACACCGCGGAAACTGGTGTCGCAAACTTCCTCGGACAGACCGATGGCTTCAAACAACTGCGCGCCACGGTAGGACGCAACGGTCGAGATACCCATCTTCGAGAGGATTTTGAGCAGACCCTTGGTGATGCCTTTGCGGTAGTTCTTGAAGACTTCGTACAGATCGCCCAGCACTTCGCCGGTACGGATCAGGTCGCCCAGCACTTCATAGGCCAGGAACGGATAGACCGCCGACGCGCCGAAGCCGATCAACACAGCGAAATGGTGCGGGTCACGCGCGGTTGCGGTTTCGACCAGGATGTTGCTGTCGCAACGCAGGCCTTGCTCGGTCAGACGGTGGTGAACCGCGCCGACTGCCAACGAAGCATGCACCGGCAGTTTGCCCGGTGCGATGTGTCGGTCGCTCAGCACGATCAGGGTACGGCCGGCACGCACGGCCTCTTCGGCCTGATCGGCAACGCTGCGCACGGCTGCTTCAAGACCCAGGCTTTCATCGTAGTTCAGGTCAATGATATGGCGCTCGAAGCCCGGACGCTCCAGGTTCATCAGCGAACGCCATTTGGCTGGCGAAATGACCGGCGAACTGAGGATTACGCGCGAGGCGTGCTCTGGCGATTCCTGGAAGATATTGCGCTCGGCCCCGAGGCAGATTTCCAGCGACATGACAATGGCTTCACGCAGCGGGTCGATCGGCGGGTTGGTGACCTGCGCGAACTGCTGGCGGAAGTAATCGTAAGGCGAACGCACACGACGCGACAGCACGGCCATCGGCGTGTCGTCACCCATCGAACCCACAGCTTCCTGACCCTGTTCACCTAGCGGGCGCAGCACCTGATCGCGTTCTTCGAACGTGACCTGATACATCTTCATGTATTGCTTGAGCTGCTCGCTGTCGTAAAAAGCCGAGCCGTGGTCGTTGTCTTCCATGGTGGCCTGAATGCGCAGGGCATTCTTGCGCAGCCATTGCTTGTACGGATGACGCGACTTGAGACGGTTGTCGATGGCGTCGGTGTCGAGGATCTGACCGGTTTCAGTGTCCACGGCAAAGATCTGCCCAGGACCGACGCGGCCCTTGGCGATAACGTCTTCAGGCTTGTAGTCCCACACGCCGATTTCCGACGCCAGGGTGATGTAGCCGTTCTTGGTCGTGACCCAGCGCGCCGGGCGCAGGCCATTGCGGTCGAGCAGGCAGACTGCATGACGACCTTCGGTCATCACGATGCCGGCTGGGCCGTCCCACGGTTCCATGTGCATGGAGTTGTATTCATAAAAGGCGCGTAGATCAGGGTCCATGGTCTCGACGTTCTGCCACGCAGGCGGAATGATCATGCGCACGCCACGGAACAGATCGATGCCGCCGGTCACCATCAGCTCAAGCATGTTGTCCATGCTCGATGAGTCCGAACCCACGCGGTTGACCAGCGGACCCAGCTCATCCAGATCCATCAGATCGTTGGTGAACTTGGTACGGCGCGCCTGTGCCCAGTTGCGGTTGCCGGTGATGGTGTTGATCTCACCGTTATGGGCAAGAAACCGGAACGGTTGCGCCAGCGGCCATTTAGGCAGGGTATTGGTGGAAAAGCGCTGGTGGAACACGCAAATGGCTGTCTGCAGACGCTCGTCGCTCAGGTCCGGGAAGAAGGCCGTAAGATCGGCCGGCATCATCAGGCCTTTATAAATGATGGTCTTGTGCGAAAAGCTGCAGATGTAATGATCGGTATCTGCGGCGTTGGACACTGACGAACGGCGGCGCGCGCTGAACAGCTTGATGGCGAATTCCTGATCGCTCAGGCCTTCGCCGCCAATGTACACCTGCTCGATTTTCGGCAGGCGCTCCAGTGCCAGACGGCCCAGGACACTGGTATCGATCGGCACCTGACGCCAGCCGACCAGTTCCAGGCCCTCGGCGAGGATCTCGCGGTTCATGTTTTCGCGTGCGGCGTCAGCCTTGGCGTCGTCCTGATTGAGGAACACCATGCCCACAGCATATTGGCGGGGCAGATCGGCACCGAAGTGCTCTTTGGCCATCGCACGCAAGAAGCCATCGGGCTTCTGAATCAACAGACCGCAACCGTCACCGGTCTTGCCGTCGGCGTTGATACCGCCACGGTGGGTCATGCAGGTCAGGGCCTGAACGGCCGTCTGCAACAGGTGATGACTGGGCTCGCCCTGCATATGAGCGATCAGGCCGAAGCCGCAGTTATCCTTGAATTCATCTGGTTGGTACAGACCTGCTTTCATAGACACTTTCTCACCAGGCTGCCTCTATGCGAGGCAAATTTCCTTTTAATTCAACCAATTACCTGTCACGCCGAACGTACGCCGGCTTCGGACAGGCAAAACGGAGGTCATTGTACACAGCGACACAAGGGCTAACAAATTTAACGACGACTGGTTGATAATCAATGTCGCAATTATGAAAGTTTTAAAACGGGTCGCTGTGCTAGTCAAAGCATTTCTTCAAGTATCTGACTGACGCGACGGGAGACTGTAAAGCGCTTGTAACGCAGACGCCGCAAGGCGCGCACCAATCAGGTGGCACGCTTTGCGGGTTAAGTCAGGCTGGCTGGGTGAAGCGGCCCGGATAAGGCCGCTGCGACTTCAGCGACTGGCACCAAGCTCTTGTTGGACGCTGGCGACAGTACGGGGCCAAGGTTTACCAGCCTGAACCTTGGCTGGCAATACCTTGATGGCTGCCAGGGCGGCAGCACGGTCAGGAAAGTTGCCGTACGTGATGACGTACAACGGCTTGCCCTGCAGGGTTTTCTTGAAATAACGGTACTCGCCACCTTGCTCTGCGATGTAGGCCTGAGCGGTCGCTTCGGAGCTGGTGCCCAGAATCTGTACCACATAATGGCCTGGCGCCTGACTGCTGTACCAATTGCTACCGGCAGCCGGTTTGGCAGCCGCTGGCGCAGGTTTTTCCGCAGGCTTGGCGGCCGGGGCCGGAGCGGGCTTGGCTGTGGCGACCTGAGCAGGCGCAGGCGCAGGTGCAGGCGTCGGTTTGGCAGCTGGGGCAGGAATAGACGAGCGTGGCGTCTGGGCGGCAGCCTGACCGGCAGGCACGCCCGCAGGCGGCGCAGTGGTGGTCACGGTCGGCGGCTGGGCAGGCGAACCTGTCGGCACCGCGTCTTCGTCGGAATCACTCGACCCGGCTGCTTCAGCCAGCGGGCCGCGCATCACCGGTTGCGAATTGCCATTCATCGGCAGCGGCATCGGCTGGGAATTGCCCGCGAACTCGATGGCCGGGCTACCGTTGTTCGATTGCTGAGCAGTTGGCTTGCCCTCGCCCAGCGGCAATTGCGCCTGAGCAGAAGCAGGGGCATTGGCAGGCGTACCCGTCTTGTCACCGCGACCCGGGATCAGCACTGCTGCTGCCACGGCCACTATGACGACGGCACCCAAGGCCAATACGTGTTTTTTCGGCATGTTGAACCCCACACTTGGACGCTTGACCGCGGAACGACTCGCGATCATCGCCTCGATCATTGAATCGCGGGCTACCTGGTTGATTGCCCCAGGCCAGCCATCGGACTGTTCATGAATATCGGTGATCTGGTCGGCAGTGAACAACGCGATTCCTTGCCCTGCACCCTCCAGACGCTGAGCCAGATACTCCCGGGTTTCCTCTTCCGTATAGGGTTGCAGCTCGATGACGTGAAAGCGTTCGCCTTCGACATCGCCCTGCAGGTCGGCACACATCTGATCGAGACGATCGAGCAGCGATGGCTCTCCGAACAGGAATACATGCGGACGCCCTTCAGGCGTTCCTGCAGCAAGACCCAGCAACGCTTCGAGCGCCGAATCGCCCAGTTGTTCCGCATCGTCAACCAGCAAGTAGACTTCCTGGCCGGTCAGCCCGAGCTGCACGACCTGCGAAAGGATCGCCTGCATTTCAGCCTGGGCAACGCTCAGCGCCTGAGCAACCTGCTGCAGCACACCCGCTGCATCGCCGGCACCGCGTGCAGAAACCACAACGCTTTGCACCGACTGCTTGTTGGTGCTTGCTACCAGCGCCTGACGCAGCAGGGTCTTGCCGCTGCCCTGCGGCCCGGTCACTGCAAGCAACAACTGGCTGTAACGCGCCAGATGATGAAGCTGACCCAGCACAGGCTTGCGCTGGGCAGGAAAGAATTTGAAGCCAGGTACCCGCGCCGCAAAGGGGTCATGACTCAACTGATAATGGCCGAGGAAGGCCTCGTCGGCATGCAAACTAGTCATGGGTTTTCCGTTAACCTCTAAGCTGATCCACCAGGGCGCGATAGTCCGCAACCAGGGTGGCCTGTAATACTTCTTTTGGATAATCGTCCGTGATAACCGCTTCACCCATCTGGCGCAACAGCACCAGACGCAAGCGACCGTCGATGACTTTCTTGTCGATCGCCATGTGTTCGAGGAAATTGTCTTCCGTCATGTCCTGTGGTGGCACCACCGGCAGCCCGGCGCGCTGAAACAGGCGGATACCGCGATCCCGTTCCTGCGTGCTGATCCAGCCCAGACGCGAGGACATTTCCAGCGCCATGACCGTACCGGCAGCTACCGCCTCGCCATGCAGCCAGACACCATAGCCCATATGCGTCTCGATGGCGTGACCGAATGTGTGACCCAGGTTCAATGTGGCGCGAACACCGGACTCACGCTCGTCGGCGCAGACCACCAGCGCCTTGGCCGCACAGGAGCGTTCGATGGCCACGGTCAGCGCCGCCTGATCCAGCCCGCGCAGCGCGTCGACGTGCTCTTCAAGCCAGGTCAGAAACGGCTCGTCGCAGATAAGGCCGTACTTGATGACCTCTGCCAGCCCGGCGGACAGTTCACGCTCGGGCAGGGTGTTGAGCGAAGTGGTATCGATCAGCACGACGCTTGGCTGATAGAAGGCCCCCACCATGTTCTTGCCCAGCGGGTGATTGATGCCGGTCTTGCCGCCCACCGAAGAGTCCACCTGGGACAGCAGCGTGGTCGGGATCTGGATGAAATTCACGCCGCGCTGATAACAGGCGGCAGCAAACCCGGCCATGTCACCAATCACACCGCCACCCAGGGCGATGACCGTGGTGCGACGATCATGACGAGCGGTCAGCAGGCCATCGAAAATGGTCTGCAGGGTTTCCCAGTTCTTGAACGCCTCACCATCGGGCAGAACAATCGGAAGAACGTTGTAACCGGCCAGGGTCTGCGTCAGACGCTCCAGATACAGCGGTGCCACTGTCGTGTTGGAAACGATAGCCACCTGACGCCCGACAATATGCGGGGTCAGGAGCTCTGGCTGATCCAGAAGGCCTTCGCCAATATGGATCGGGTAGCTACGCTCACCAAGCTCGACCTTAAGTGTCTGCATGTGTCCCCACATTGATTACCGGTTGGACGGTTTGTGCTTCAGCAGGTCATGACGCAAAGCCATGCACCGTCGCTGTTTTGCTGGTCGACGAGAATAGCGCATTTTCGCCTGCGCTTTAACGGGGAGGAAGCTCTGCAAGACGCGCCAATATCTCGAGAACCACCATTCGGGGTGGCCGCTCATCGGTTTCAATCACCAAGTCGGCGATTTCCCGATACAGCGGGTCGCGGATAGCCAGCAATTCGCTCAGCACCCGGGCCGGATCGGCGGTACGCAACAAAGGACGATTTCTGTCACGCGCGGTGCGCCCGACCTGCTGTTCTATGGAGGCATGCAGATACACCACGCGCCCACCGGCACGCAGCGCCTGACGGTTTTCACTGCGCATGACGGCACCGCCACCGGTGGCCAGAACCAGGCCATCGGCTTCGCACAGCTCGGCAATCATGGCCTGCTCGCGCTCACGGAAACCCGGCTCGCCTTCCTTGTCGAAGATCCACGGGATATTGGCGCCCGTGCGCAACTCGATTTCCTTGTCGGAATCCTTGAACGGCAGTCGCAACTCTTTGGCAAGCAAACGGCCGATGGTGCTTTTGCCAGCACCCATCGGCCCCACAAGTATTAAATTTCGCACAAAATCAACGACTCACAGAAATCGCCTGGTTGTTCATGATACGCGGAGTCAAAAATACCAACAGCTCGGATTTGGACTCGGATACCACATCGCGCCTGAAAAGCCGGCCAAGATACGGTACATCGCCAAGAAATGGCACTTTATCGACAACTTTACTTTGCGTATTTGAGAACACACCACCGATGACGATGGTTTCGCCATCGGAAATCAGCACTTTGGCGTTGACCTCGTTTTTCTTGATCGGTGGTACACCAAGCACCGCATTCAGGTAGTCCGGCTCATCCTTGGTGACCTTGACCTCCATGATGATGCGGTTATCCGGCGTGATCTGCGGCGTTACCTCAAGCGACAGCGAGGCTTCCTTGAAGCTCACCGTGGTTGCACCGCTGGAGCTGGACTCCTGATACGGAATCTCGGTGCCCTTGAGGATCTTGGCGGTTTCCTTGTCGGAAGTGACTACCTTGGGCTGGGAGACGATTTCACCGTTGCCGGTCTTCTCCATCGCGCTCAGCTCAAGGTCCAGCAACGTATTGTTGGTGACGAAGCCCAGGCCAATGCCGGAGGTTGCGCCAGATGCGCCCATATCGACAAACGGCACGTTGGAGGTCACGCTGCTGCCAGTGTTACCTGCCTCATCGCCATTATTGTCAAGGCCATAGGTTGTCCATTTTCCATTGCCACTGGTGTTGGTCGAGCCGCCCCAGCGCACACCCAGTTGCTTGTTGTAATCGACGTTGGCCTCGACGATGCGCGCCTCGATCATCACCTGACGCACCGGAATGTCCAGTTGCGACACGATGCGACGCAGTTCGTCGAGCCGGTCCTGGGTCTGATAGGCAATGATGTTGTTGGTCCGGTCGTCCACAGTGATCGAGCCACGCTCGTCGGTCTTGGACTCGGCGCTGGTCACCGACTGGAACAGCTTGGCGATATCCGCAGCCTTGGCGTAATTGACCTGCAGCAGTTCGCGACGCAGGGGCGCCAGCTCGGCGATCTGCTTGAGCGATTCAAGCTCCTGACGCTCGCGGGCAGCAATTTCATCGGCGGGCGCGACCAGCAGGACGCTGCCGACCTTGCGCTTGTCCAGGCCTTTGGTTTTCAGCACCAGGTCCAGCGCCTGATCCCATGGCACGTTTTGCAGACGCAGGGTAATACCGCCCTGAACCGTGTCGCTGGCTACCAGATTGAGGTTGGTGAAGTCGGCAATCAGTTGCAGCACCGAGCGTACGTCGATGTCCTGGAAGTTCAGCGACAGCTTTTCACCGGTGTACACCGGTTTGTCAGCGGCGCGACGGTCCAGATCCTCATTGGTCAACGGCCGCACACTAATGGTCAGCTTGTTTTCGGTCTGAAACGCCGAGTAGTCGAAGGCACCCGACGGCTCTATCAGAATACTGGCCTTGTCGCCCGTAGCCGACGCACTGACAAACTGCACCGGCGTGGCGAAGTCCTTGACGTCCAGCCGGACGCGCAGCGGTTCGGGCAGTTGGGTCTTGGCGAAGTCGACGCGGATCTTGCCACCCTGTTCCTGAATATCCGGGGCAATACTGGGGTTGCTAAGGTCTATGATCACATTGCCTTCACCCAGCTCGCCACGCTGGAAATCGACATTCCTGATGGCCTTGACACCCGCAGGGATAAACGGCTTGGCAGATGCCGGAGTGGGTGGCGGCACCACTACCCGTTGCGCGCCCATCGCGGTGGTTGGCTGAGAAGCCTGCGCAGCAGCTGCGCCCTGACCGATGACCACGTACAGGTTGTTGCCGTCGACGCGGGAGCTGTAGGGCGAAAGCGTGGTCAGGTTGATGATCACCCGCGTGCGGTCCTGGGCCTGTACCACGACCACGCTGCGTGCATTACCGTTACCCAGTTCGCGGCTTTTGGTCGCCAGCTGACTGGTCACGCCCGGCAGGTCCAGCGCAATACGCGCAGGTTGCGCAGTGGTGTAGCCGCGCGGCGCAGGCACCGGCGAGTCGAATGCCAGCTTGAGCTCGATGCGATCACCCGGCAGGGCGGCGACATCCAGGGTCTTGAGGTTGGCAGCCTGGAGAACCGGCGAAAGCATCGCGATGCATAACGACACGCCGATAATCGAGAAAATCCGGGTCATGATCAATTTCCGTTGAGCGCTACTGTGCATACTTGGCCTTGCCCACTTCATGAGCGTTCTTTGAGGGCGATAGTGCGCGGCCTTTCCAGCCAGGCCCCCTCTCCATCAGGAACAATTTCAATGACATCTACCTGCGCATCACCGATTGACACTACCCGGCCGTTGTTACGGCCCAGGTAATCTCCCACCTTGACGCGATGAACGCCTCCCGCACCGCGCAGCAGGGCGAATATCCCTGACTCGTTGCCAATCGTGCCGACCATCTCGAACGACTCGATATTGAACCCTTCCAGGAATTGCCTGACCCGGTGCTCGTCCGGTGCTACCAGCCGCGAGCCCTTCTGGCGGTTGAGCAGGTCAATCTTGACCGGCGGCTGAAAAGGACTGCGCAGCGTAGAGGCGTTGTAGGTGAACGCTTCATACGGACGAAACTTGGGCAGGGCCTCGATAGTACCGCTCGGGCGCGCTCTGGCCTGATCCATGAACGCCGACAGGTCGGCAAAATCATTGTCATTACCGCAACCGGCCAACCCTGTCATAACCACACTGACGCACAGCAATCGCGCCGCCCTCATTTCTTCAGCCCTTCATCGTTGTAGCGGTAGGTCTTGGCCAGAATGCTCATGCGCAACTTGGTCGGCACCTTCGGGTCGACCGGCTTGATCTCGAAATCGTGCAGTGTGACGATGCGCGGCAGGCTGGCGACACCGCTGACGAAGGTCGCCAGGTCGTGATAACCACCGACTACCGTGATCTGTATCGGCAGCTCGATGTAGAACTGCTGGACCGCCTCGGGCAGCAGTTTGATTTCCTCGAACTCAAGACCGCTTCCCAGTCCGGTCCGGGTTATATCCTCAAGCAAGCCAGGCACTTCGGTGTCGCTGGGCAATTGCCGCAGCAGGGCACCGAAGGTGTTTTCCATTTCTTCCATCTGCTTCTTGTAAGGCTCAAGGTTGGCAGCCTGGAAGGCCTTGTTGGAAAACTGCTCCTTAAGCGTCACCTCACTGTTCTGTGCGCTTTCCAGCTGGGTTTCCAGGTCCTGGATAAAGAAGAAATAGCCCAGTGCGAAAATCAGTACCGCGACCAGCACGCCGGCAATGGCCTTGACCGCTGCCGGCCAGGAACCCAGGTTGTTCAGGTCCAGCTCGCTCAGGTCAACCTTGCGAAGCCCTTCCAGCCATTCGGACATATTCATGGCTTGGCTCCTGAAGCGGGCGTGGTTGCAACGGGTACAGCCGCGGCAACCGGCGGCTGGGTCTGACGCACCGTCAACTGAAACACGTTGGCCTGATCCACGGCCCCCGCCGTCGTGGCCTTCACTTCGGTCAGGCTCGGCGCTTCCAGCCAGTCAGAGGCTTCAAGGTTGCGCATCAGGTCGGAAACCCGGTTGTTCGATTCGGCAGCGCCACTGATGGCAATCAGCTTGTCGGTCATTTTGACCTGCGAGAAATAAACGCCATCTGGAAGAGTGCGCGCCAGTTGATCGAATACACGCCCCGTTATCGGGCGGTTGCCTTGCAGGTCCTGAATGATCTTCATGCGCTCAAGCAACTGCTTGCGACGCGCCTTCAGGTCGCTGATCTCCTTGATGCGTATATCGAGCTGAGCGATCTGCGTCTGCACAAACGCGTTGCGCGCCATCTGATGTTCTATGGCGTTGCTGACGTAACGATCAATCAGAAACAGAATACCGACTGACACCACCAACACGCCGACCAGTGCGGTCAGGAAGCGTTTTTTACGTTCTTCGCGAAGCTCTTCGCGCCACGGTAATAAGTTGATCCGCGCCATCAGTCGAAGCTCCTCAACGCCAGACCGCACGCGATCATCAATGCGGGAGCGTCACTGGCCAGCGCACCGGCATTGACCTTGGAGCTCAGGGCCATGTCGGCAAACGGGTTGGCGACCATCGTCGGGGTGCCAATGCGTCGCTGAATCAAATGCTCCAGCCCTGAAATCGAAGCCGTGCCGCCTGCCAGCATGATGTGATCCACGGAGTTGTATTGACCGGCCGCAAAGAAGAACTGCAAAGAACGGGAGACCTGCTGCACCAACGCATCCTTGAAGGGGTCCAGCACCTCGCTGACATAGTCGTCGGGCAACCCTCCCTGCTTCTTGGCAAGCCCGGCCTCCTCCATTGAAAGCCCGTAGCGACGCTGGATTTCGTCAGTCAGTTGGCGGCCACCGAACAGTTGCTCGCGGGTATAGATAATCCGGCCATGATGCAGCACGCTGAGGGTGGTCATGGTGGCGCCGATATCGACCACCGCCACGGTAAGCTCGTCATGACCGTTACCCAGTTGCGCAGCCAGCAGCCCGAACGAGCGTTCAAGGGCGTAGGCTTCGACGTCCACCACGCGCGCGGTCAGCCCGGCCAACGCCAGTGCCGCCTCGCGCACTTCGACGTTCTCTTTGCGGCAGGCAGCCAGCAATACTTCGACGCGTTCGGGATTGCGCACCGAGTAGCCCTGCACTTCGAAATCGATGGCGACTTCTTCCAGCGGATAAGGGATGTACTGGTCAGCCTCAAGCTTGAGCTGGTTTTCCATATCGTCGTCGGAAAGACCGGCGTCCATTTCAATCGTCTTGGTGATCACGGCGGAACCGGCTACGGCGACCGCCACAATCTTGACGCTGGTCTTGGCCTTGGCGAGCACGCGAGACAGCGCCTGGCCAACCCCTTCGAGCTCGGCAATATTCTTTTCGACGACAGCGTTGGCCGGCAACGGCTCGACTGCGTAAGACTCGACCTTGTAACGAGTGCCGGAACGACTCAATTCCAGGAGTTTTACCGAGGTGGAGCTAATATCGATCCCTAGAAGGGTGTTGGCCTTCTTACTGAAGAGTTCGAACACAACCTGATTCCTATGAGTTTCCGCCACTTACGGAGTTATTTCGGGTCAACGTCACTGTCGACAGCCTTGACAGTAGCGCAAATCACGCTCGTGGACGAAAAATGCTTATAATGCCCAGCGATTTTTTCATTTAAGAAAGCTTCAAGGCGTGTTCATTTGTAAATGCCTGCGCTTAACCCATTATTTTTTCTGGAAATCCAAAAGCCTTGATACGCCTGCTGAAGTTTTTCTGGTGGTCCCTCGTCGCGGTATTCTGCTCGCTGTTGCTTGGCCTGAGTGGCGCGTTTCTCTACCTGAGCCCGACCCTGCCATCGGTTGAAGCGCTGCGAAGCATTCAACTGCAAATCCCCCTGCGCGTATTCAGCAGCGACGGCAAGCTGATTGCCGAGTTTGGCGAGATGCGCCGCACGCCGATTCGCTTCGCGGAAATTCCACCCAATTTCATCAACGCCCTGCTATCGGCCGAAGACGATAACTTCGCCAATCACTACGGCGTCGACCCGAGCAGCCTGATGCGCGCCGCCACACAACTGGTAAAAAGCGGCCATATTCAGTCAGGCGGCAGCACCATCACCATGCAGGTCGCGAAAAACTTCTTCCTGACCAGCGAAAGAAGCTTTTCACGCAAAACCACCGAGATTCTTTTGGCCTTGCAAATCGAGCGCCAACTTACCAAAGACGAGATTCTCGAGCTGTACGTCAACAAGATTTATCTGGGCAACCGCGCCTACGGAATCGAAGCGGCGGCGCAAGTCTACTATGGCAAATCGATTCGCGATGTAAGCCTTGCGCAAATGGCCATGATTGCCGGTCTGCCCAAGGCGCCGTCACGCTTCAACCCACTGGCCAACCCGACCCGCGCCAAGGAACGCCGCGACTGGATCCTCGGCCGCATGTACCGCTTGGGCAAGATTGACCAGACCGCTTACCAGACAGCCTTGAACGAACCGCTCAACGCCAGTTATCACGTGCCGACGCCGGAAGTGAATGCGCCGTACATTGCTGAAATGGCGCGCGCCGAAATGGTCGGCCGTTACGGCAGCGAGGCCTATACAGAGGGCTTCCGCGTCACTACCACGGTGCCGAGCGACCTTCAGGAACACGCCAACAAGTCCATCCAGCAGGGCCTGATCGATTACGACCAACGCCACGGCTACCGTGGCCCGGAAAGCCGCTTCCCGGGCATGACCCGCGCCAACTGGGTACAGGAACTGACCAAACAACGCATGATCAACGGCCTCGAGCCCGGCATCGTGACCCAGGTCGACAAGACCGGCTTGCGCGTTCTGACCCGCAACGGCGAGAAAGAAGAAACTGTCGACTGGGCCACCATGAAGTGGGCGCGGCCTTACCTGAATACCAACAGTCTGGGGGCGAATCCGAAGCAGCCAGGCGATGTTGCGAAGGTGGGCGACCTTGTTCGTCTGTTGCGCCAGGACGACGGTTCGCTGAAATTCAGTCAAATTCCCGTCGCGCAGAGCGCTCTGGTCTCGCTTGACCCGCAAAACGGTGCCATTCGTGCGCTGGTCGGCGGCTTCGCTTTCGAGCAGAGCAACTACAACCGGGCCATGCAGGCCAAGCGTCAGCCGGGCTCCAGCTTCAAACCGTTCATCTACAGCGCTGCGCTGGATAACGGTTACACCGCTTCCAGCCTGGTGAACGACGCACCTATCGTGTTCGTCGACGAGTACCTGGACAAGGTATGGCGTCCGAAAAATGACACCAACACCTTCCTTGGCCCGATCCGCCTGCGCGAGGCGCTGTACAAGTCTCGCAACCTGGTATCGATCCGCCTGCTCCAGGCCCTCGGCATTGACAGCACCATCGACTACATCACCCGCTTCGGCTTCTCCAAGCAGGACTTGCCGCGCAACCTGTCGCTGGCACTGGGTACGGCTACGTTGACCCCGATGGAAATCGCCACCGGCTGGGCCACATTTGCCAACGGCGGTTACAAGGTCAGTCCTTATCTGATCCAGACCATCGAGAACCGTGACGGCCAGACCCTGTTTGTCGCCAACCCGCCAAGCGTGCCGGCCAATGACGTCAATACTGCGCCGAATACGTCGACCTTTGCCGTGCATGACAGCCCGAGCGTGGTCGCAGGCCCACCAGGAACACCGGCCCAACCGCAAGCGCCCGCCGTTGCAGAGCGCATTGTGGATGGCCGCACGACCTACATTCTGAACAGCATGCTGCAGGACGTAATCAAGCGCGGCACCGGGCGTCGCGCCCTGTCGATGAACAGGCCGGATATCGCTGGCAAGACCGGTACGACCAACGACTCCAAGGATGCGTGGTTCTCCGGTTACAACGCGGACTACGTGACAACGGTCTGGAGCGGCTTCGATCAGCCTGAAAGCCTTGGCCGCCATGAATTTGGCGGTACGGTTTCCCTGCCGATCTGGATGGATTACATGAGCGCTGCGCTCAAGGACAAGCCTCCGCATCAGCAGGCCGAACCGCCAGGCATTCTCAGCCTGCGTGTAGACCCACTGAGCGGCCGCGCTGCCACGCCTAGCACGCCGAACGCGTTCTTCGAACTGTTCAAAAGCGAAGACACACCGCCAAGCGTCAACGAACTGGGCGGCAGCAGCGCACCGGGCAGCCCGTTGCCAGCGGATGAGTCAGCACCAATCGATTTGTTCTGATAGCACTGCGCAGGTAGGTGACGCAGCGCGTCACATGGACGTGAGGAACGATCATTTCAACTATCGTGCGACGCTTCGCGTCGCATGCCGCTCTGGACGCCCCGTGTCAGCTCTTGATTCAGCGGCGCAGATTTGTGACGCAGAGCGTCACCCAAGGCATTCCCACGCTGGAGCGTGAGGAACGATGATTCCAACTATCCTGTTAATCCCAACTATCGTGCGACGCTCTGCGTCGCATGCCGTTCTGGACGCTCCGCGTCCTCTTTTGACTCAGCGGTGCCGCGCAGATTTGTGACGCAGAGCGTCACCCAAGGCATTCCCACGCTGGAGCGTGAGGAACGATAATCCCAACTATCCTGTTAATCCCAACTATCGTGCGACGCTCTGCGTCGCATGCCGTTCTGGACGCTCCGCGTCCTCTTTTGATTCAGCGGCGCTGCGCAGATTTGTGACGCAGAGCGTCACCCAAGGCATGCCCACGCTGGAGTGAGGAACGATAATCCCAACTATCCCGTTAATCCCAACTATCGTGCGACGCTCCGCGTCGCATGCCGTTCTGGACGCTCCGCGTCCTCTTTTGACTCAGCGGTGCCGCGCAGACTTGTGACGCAGAGCGTCACCCAAGGCATTCCCACGCTGGAGCGTGAGGAACGATGATCCCAACTATCCTGTTAATCCCAACTATCGTGCGACGCTCTGCGTCGCATGCCGTTCTGGACGCTCCGCGTCCTCTTTTGACTCAGCGGTGCCGCGCAGATTTGTGACGCGGAGCGTCAGCCAAGGCATTCACACGCTGGAGCGTGAGGAACGATAATCTCAATTCCAGGCATAAAAAAACCCCTGCATCGCTGCAGGGGTTTTTTATTGCGTCAGGGATCAGCCCTTGAACACATCATCCACGCTGGTCAGCGGGTAGTGCTTCGGATACGGCAGGGTGGCAACACCGCTCTCGATGGCCGCCTTGGCAACTGCGTCGGCGATCAGGCCCAGCAGGCGGGTGTCCATTGGTTTCGGGATGATGTACTCACGACCGAATTCCAGTTTGATACCGCCGTAGGCATCGCTGACTTCCTGAGGAACAGGCAGTTTGGCCAGTTCGCGCAGGGCGTTGGCTGCAGCGATCTTCATTTCTTCGTTGATACGCTTGGCGCGAACGTCCAGAGCACCACGGAAGATGAACGGGAAGCCCAGAACGTTGTTGACCTGGTTCGGGTAGTCCGAACGGCCGGTCGCCATGATCACATCGCTACGGGTGGCGTGAGCCAGCTCCGGGGAGATTTCCGGGTCCGGGTTCGAGCAGGCGAACACGATCGGGTCCTTGGCCATCAGTTTGAGGTTTTCAGCGCTCAGCAGGTTAGGACCTGACAGGCCCACGAATACGTCAGCGCCATCCAGCGCGTCGGTCAGCGAGCGCTTCTCGGTCGCGTGAGCGAACACCGCCTTGTACTGGTTCAGATCGGTACGGCCGGAGTGAATAACGCCGGTACGGTCGACCATGAAGATGTTTTCGATCTTCGCGCCCATGCTCACCAGCAGCTTCATGCAGGAGATGGCTGCAGCGCCAGCGCCCAGGCAGACGATCTTCGCGGAATCGAGGGTTTTGCCGACAATTTCCAGTGCGTTGATCATACCGGCAGCAGTCACGATAGCGGTGCCGTGCTGGTCATCGTGGAAAACCGGGATGTCGCACTGTTCGATCAGCGCTTTCTCGATTTCAAAGCACTCAGGTGCCTTGATGTCTTCCAGATTGATGCCACCGAAGGTGATGGAGATACGTTTTACGGTGTCGATGAACGCCTGCGGGCTTTCGGAATCGACTTCGATATCGAAAACGTCGATACCGGCGAAACGCTTGAACAGAACCCCTTTACCTTCCATGACCGGCTTGGAGGCCAATGGGCCCAGATCGCCGAGGCCGAGAATCGCGGTGCCATCGGAAATAACTGCTACCAGGTTGCCTTTGCCGGTGTACTTGTAAGCCAGCTCGGGGTCACGGGCAATTTCACGCACGGGTTCAGCAACGCCAGGGCTGTAGGCCAGAGCCAGGTCACGAGCGGTTGCAGTCGGCTTGGTGAGTTCGACGCTCAGCTTCCCCGGACGAGGATTGGCATGGTATTCGAGCGCGGCAGTTTTCAAATCTGACATGTATTGGATTCCGCTTTTTTTACTGTGGGACAGACGGACCGCCGAGGATACGCAAGATGCATAGTCCTAACAAGACTGACCAGTCACTGCTGTCAATAGGCACAGGATTAGACTTTACGCTTAGATACCTGAAACGTGAACACCCGGTCACCCATCGCCAGACAACTGGCCGGAAGGCAGTTTCTATCGACCTGAAGGGCTCAGCATAGCGGGGTGGGTCAGTGGCAGCAGCCAGCGTGCCTGCCCTGATTTCAGAGCACCGCGCCGGGACCGATCGACCACCCAGCCGCGCGCCTCGACTTGCTGGCCCTTGAGGCGTTCCAGCATAGCCGTGTCGAATGAATTCACGTTAGCCGGGGCAACGCGCAGGACCAGAGAGCCTGGCAACTCGATCCAGATACCGCCCCGATTGCGCTGCACGCTCTTGACCTGACCGGACACAATCGCAAAGCCGCTATTGCTCAGCCTGGTCGAGTCCTGAACCGGCGAGTCGCGCCACACACCCAATTGCGCCTGCCGCGCCGCACGTTCGGCAACTTGCTGGCAACCGACCAGCGCAACGTTGGGCGCAACGGCCACCAGATACCCAAGCCCTTCGCTGAGCAACTGCGCCTCAAGGTTTGCACCCTTGCGATCATAAACGTTGGCCAAGGTCCGACCGTAATGGTCCTTGCCCTGCTGGCCGACACGCAAACCGACCTGACCGCCGCTTTCATCCACCAGCGCCTGCAAGCGTCTTCTCGCAGCCTCGGCAAACGGCTCGGCAGACTGGCCTTTCTTGCCGGTCTCAGGCGTGTTAAGCCCGATCATCCGCACGCTGCGGCCATCGCTCAGGCGCAGCGTGTCGCCATCGACCACACGCTGCACCTGCGCAACCGGCAACGATGCAGGTGCCGGGCAGAAGGCCTGCGCGCCGGACACCCAAATCGCAGGCATAAAAAAGACGCCCACAAGGAGCGCCTTTTCAAGCAGCCTGGAGATGCCCATGGGGCAGCCAGTCTTACTTCGCTTTGGTAGCGCCGAACGCACCGAAACGGGATTTGAACTTGTCGACACGGCCGCCAACGTCAAGCGTCTTCTGCTTGCCGGTGTAGAACGGGTGGCACTCGTTGCACACGTCCAGGCTCAGCGGAGCGGCCAGGGTGGAACGGGTCTTGATGACATTGCCGCAGCTGCAGGTCGCGTCAATGGCTTCGTAAACTGGATGGATATCAGCTTTCATCGGTACTTCCTCGGTCTAACGCGCCGCCATCCAACACTATTGTTGAATACCGCACGGAAATAGGCTGCGGATAGTACCAGACAATTGCAACGACGCAAGCGAACCTTCACACCGGTCGTCTGCTAAGATCGCGCCTCCGTCATCACTCATCATCACAGGGAAACACCGCGTGCCCGACGCCATCCTGCGCCTTGCCCTGCCCTCGCCGCTTCGCCGCCTGTTCGACTACCGCGCTCCTGCGGGCGTGTCGCGCAGCGCCTTGCAGCCTGGCATGCGTCTGCGGGTGCCGTTCGGGCGACGGGAAATGATCGGCATTCTGGTGGAAGTGGTCGATCACAGCGAAGTGCCTGCCGACAAGCTCAAACCGGCCATCGCCCTGCTCGACAGCGAAGCACCCTTGCCGCCCGCGCTGTTCAAGCTGTGCCTGTGGACCTCACAGTATTATCAGCACAGCCTGGGCGATACGCTGAGCTGGGCGCTGCCGGTGCTGTTGCGTCAGGGCGAACTGGCCGAAAGCCGCCAGGAACGCTTCTGGCACGTTGCACCGGGCGCCAGCGTCGATGACCCGCGCATCGCGCGAGCGCCCAAGCAACGCGAAGCGCTGACCACCCTCGCCCAGCATCCGCATGGCGTGGCGCATCAGTTGCTGAGCAAGCTGATGCTTAATAAAGACAGCCTCAACCTGCTGCTGGCCAAGGAGCTGGTGTATGTCGAGGTTCGCAGTCACGCGCCCAGCGCACGCCATGAACACTGGCTGGCCCAACCTGAATTGCCGCTCAACACCGAGCAACGCGCTGCTTACGAAGCGATCCGTGCCGGGTTCGACAGTTTTCATGCGTTTTTGCTGGCTGGCGTCACCGGCAGCGGCAAGACTGAAGTCTATCTGCAACTGATCCGCGAAACGCTTGAGGCCGGCAAACAGGCGCTGGTACTGATTCCGGAAATCAACTTGGGACCACAAACCCTGGCGCGTTTCGAACAGCGCTTCAATGCCCGCATCGCGCTGCTGCATTCGGCAGTCAACGACCGCGAACGACTGGATGCCTGGCTGGCAGCTCGCGATGGCGAAGCAGACATTATTATCGGCACGCGCTCGGCACTGTTCACGCCGATGAAGAACCCCGGCCTGATCATCATCGACGAAGAACACGACGGCTCCTATAAACAGCAGGAAGGTCTGCGCTATCACGCCCGCGATCTGGCCCTGGTGCGGGCGCGTCAGGAAAACATTCCGATTGTCCTGGGCTCGGCCACGCCGTCCCTGGAAAGCCTGCACAACGCCTACACTGGCCGCTACGGCCTGCTGCGCCTGAATCAACGCGCGGGCGGCGCACAGCAGCCGCGTTTCATGCGCCTGGACGTCAAGAGCCGACCGCTGGACAGCGGCATCTCCGGGCCCATGCAGCAGGCCATCGGTCAGACGCTCGCGGCAGGCCAGCAGGTATTGGTATTCCTCAACCGTCGCGGCTTCGCACCCACCTTGCTGTGCCACGACTGCGGCTGGATGTCTGGCTGCCAGCGCTGTGATGCGCGCATGACCGTGCACCAGCGCTCGGGCGAGCTGCGCTGCCATCATTGCGGGTATGTCGAACGTGTACCGCGCCAGTGCCCGTCGTGCGGCAAAGTGGATTTGCGCCCGGTAGGCGCAGGCACCGAACGTGCCGAAGAGCGCCTGGCGATTCTGTTTCCGGACTTTCCCGTGCTGCGCGTGGATCGCGACAGCACCTCGCGCAAGGACGCCATGAATCAGTTATTCGCGACCATCCAGCGCGGCCAGCCGTGCATTCTGGTTGGCACGCAAATGCTCGCCAAAGGTCATCACTTCCCACGGGTAACGCTGGTGTCGATTCTGGATGCCGACGGCGGGCTGTTTTCCGGTGACTTCCGGGCCAGCGAGCGCATGGCGCAGTTGATCGTGCAGGTTGCAGGCCGTGCCGGCCGCGCGGAAGAGCCGGGCAAGGTGATCATCCAGACTCATCTGGCCGAACACCCGCTGCTGATCCAACTGACCGAGCAGGGTTATTTCGCCTTTGCCGAGCAGGCCTTGAGCGAGCGCCGTTCGGCTGGCTTGCCACCGTTTTCTCACCTCGCCCTGCTGCGCGCCGAAGCACACAAGCCGGGGCAGGCGGAAGCCTTTCTCGATCAAGCCTGCAATGACGCCGAGCAACTGGTTGCGCAAATGGGCCTGGGCGGCATTGAGCTGCTGGGCCCGGTTCCGGCACCGATGGAACGCCGCGCCGGGCGTTATCGTGCGCAACTGCTGGTGCAGTCCAGCGCCCGCGCGCCATTGCACAAATTGCTTGCCACCTGGCTGCTCGCGCTGGAGCAAATGCCCAGCGGACGACAGGTCAGATGGTCGCTGGATGTGGACCCGGTGGATCTTTATTAAGTCACGCCGTTGGCAAGCAGGCTTGAGCAACGGATAATGCGGAGTTTTTCCACCCGCGCATCGAAGCGCCACCGCGCTTGCGGTCGAAGAGAGCACAATGAAAGACACCATTCGCCAGCTGATTCAACAAGCCCTGACCCGTCTCGTCACCGAGGGCGTCTTGCCAGAAGGGCTGACGCCGGCGATCCAGGTGGAAAACGCCCGTGACAAGACTCACGGCGATTTCGCCAGCAATATCGCGATGATGCTCGCCAAGCCTGCCGGGATGAAGCCGCGCGACCTGGCTGAAAAGCTGATCGCCGCCCTGCCTGCCGACGAGCAGGTCAGCAAGGTCGAAATTGCCGGTCCCGGCTTCCTGAACTTCTTCCAGAACACTGCCGCACTGGCTTCGCGCCTCGACGCAGCCCTGGCCGACCCGGAAAAACTGTCGGTCCGCAAGGCAGGCATGGCGCAGCGTGTGGTGGTCGACCTTTCGGCACCCAACCTGGCCAAGGAAATGCACGTTGGCCATTTGCGCTCGACCATTATTGGCGACGGCGTGGCGAACGTTCTGACGTTTTTGGGCGACACGGTCATTCGCCAGAACCATGTGGGCGACTGGGGCACCCAGTTCGGCATGCTGCTGGCCTATTTGCAGGAAAAACCGGCGACCAGCGACGAGCTGTCAGACCTGGAAAACTTCTACCGCGCCGCCAAGCAGCGCTTCGACGAATCCGAAGAGTTCGCCGAACGGGCGCGTGGCCTGGTGGTCAAGTTGCAGGCAGGCGATGCCGAGTGTCTGGCCCTGTGGACACGCTTCAAGGACATCTCGCTGTCGCACTGCCAGGAAACCTACGAACGCCTCAACGTCAAGCTGACCCCGGCAGACGTGATGGGCGAAAGCGCCTATAACGATGACTTGGCCAATGTGGTCAACGACCTGAAAGCAACAGGTCTACTGGTCGAGAGCAATGGCGCACAATGCGTGTTCCTCGAAGAATTCCGCACCGCCGATGACACGCCGTTGCCGGTCATCGTGCAGAAGGCCGGTGGCGGTTATCTCTACGCCACCACCGACCTGGCAGCGATCCGCTATCGCAGCAAGGTGCTCAAGGCCGACCGCGTACTGTATTTCGTCGATCAGCGTCAGGCCCTGCACTTCCAGCAGGTATTCGAAGTCGCTCGCCGCGCAGGTTTTGTCCACGACGGCATGCAGCTGGAACACATGGGCTTCGGCACCATGAACGGCGCCGATGGCCGCCCGTTCAAGACCCGCGACGGCGGCACGGTCAAACTCATCGACCTGCTCGATGAAGCCGAAGAACGTGCCTACACACTGGTGAAGGAAAAGAACCCGGAGGTCGCCGAGGCCGAGCTGCGCAGCATCGCCAAAGCCGTGGGCATCAGCGCGGTGAAATACGCTGACCTGTCCAAGCACCGCGCCAGCGATTACAGCTTCAACTTCGATCAGATGCTGAGCTTCGAAGGCAATACCGCGCCTTATCTGCTCTACGCCTACACCCGTGTGGCCGGTGTATTCCGCAAGCTGGGCACGCCGTTCGACGCCAGCAAAGGGCAGATTGTCCTGGCAGCGCCGCAAGAGCAGGAACTGGCGGCACGTCTGGCGCAGTTCACTGAAACATTGAATAACGTCGCAGAAAAAGGCACACCGCACGTACTTTGTGCTTACCTGTATGACCTTGCGGGTCTGTTTTCGAGCTTTTATGAAAACTGCCCGATCCTTGGTGCGGAAAATCCCGATCAGCAGCAAAGCCGTCTGCGTCTGGCTGCCCTGACCGGCCGCACCCTCAAGCAAGGCCTGGACCTGTTGGGTCTGGAAACTCTGGAGCGTATGTAAGTTGGCAGTTGCGAAGAAGAAACCGGCACCCAAGCGGGGCGCCAGCCGTTATCAGGCACCCGCGAAGAAGCCGATTCCAGGATGGTTGTGGCTGGCGATTGGCTTGACCGTCGGCGCATTCGTGGTCTTTCTGATGAAGCTTGAACCGGGCGGCGAAGACGTCAAGCGGGTCAAGGCGGACGCCAAGGCCGCGAAGATCGCCGAGGCGAACAAGACACCACCGAGCCCGACGGCTCCGGTCAAGCCGAAGTACGACTTCTACACGCTGTTGCCGGAATCGGAAGTAATCGTGCCGAACGAAGCCGTGCCGGAGAAGACGCCGCCGCCTGTGGCACCGACAGCACCGGTCTCGCCGGAACAGGCTGCCAAGATCGACACGGCACGCGCCCAGGCAGCCCTCAGCGGCCTGACGCCTCCGCCAGCGCCACCGGTTGCGACCACCAAGCCAGCAGCGGTGACGACGTTCTTCCTGCAGGCGGGCTCGTTCCGCAAACAGGCTGACGCCGAGAAAGTCCGCGCGCAAATCATCCTGCTGGGCCAGACGTCTACCGTCGAGTCAGGCACTGTGAAGGATGAAACCTGGTACCGCGTACTGGTCGGCCCGTTCAGCAACCGCGAGCAACTGACCACGGCCCAGAAACAGCTGGCAAGCGGTGGATTTAGTAACCTGTTGTTGCAACAGCGCCAGAGCCGCTAGCCAAAGCGCCGCTGTTTCCGTGCTCATCGCGTGTTTTCGATGAGTACGGAGAACGGAGCTTCTGCCCGAAGGTCGTAGGAGCGGACTTGTCCGCGATCTGCCGGGAACCGGCAGCAAAACCAGCCGCATCGGTGTATCAGATTCAGCCGAGGCAGCCTGTTTGGGGGCCGCTTCGCAGCCCATCGCAGACAAGTCCGCTCCTACGCCCGTTGGGCAGAATAAAAACGGCCTTCTGTCCGCTACAAAAACCGGGAGATCGCGGACCAACGAAGCGTCGCCCGGTCCGCTTACAGGGTTGGGACAAGAATCATACGGTCATTCCCCTCGATTCATCCCCAAGGTTGAAATACTCACCCACACCCCCATATGAGTTTGCATCAGGGCATTTTCGCCCCGCAGTGTGGAGACTCTCCCTTGACCACCATCGTTTCAGTGCGCCGCCACGGTAAAGTCGTCATGGCTGGCGACGGCCAGGTTTCTCTGGGCAACACCGTCATGAAAGGCAACGCCAAGAAGGTGCGCCGTCTTTATCACGGTGAAGTAATCGCCGGGTTCGCTGGCGCAACCGCCGATGCATTCACGCTGTTCGAACGCTTTGAAGCCCAGCTGGAAAAACACCAGGGGCATCTGGTTCGTGCAGCTGTCGAACTGGCCAAGGACTGGCGTACCGATCGCTCGCTGAGCCGTCTTGAAGCAATGCTGGCCGTCGCCAACAAGGATGCCTCGCTGATCATCACCGGCAACGGCGATGTGGTCGAGCCCGAGGACGGCCTGATCGCCATGGGCTCCGGCGGCGCATTTGCTCAGGCCGCCGCACGCGCCCTGCTGCTCAAGACCGACCTGTCGGCACGCGAAATCGCCGAGACTTCGTTGCATATCGCTGGCGACATTTGCGTGTTCACCAACCACAACATCACCATTGAGGAGCAGGACCTCGTCGGCTAAGTCCTTGCCGGGCCGCACAGTCTGCGGCCCCTTCGGCTTGACCGTACCAGAGGACCGTGAATTACCATGTCCATGACTCCCCGCGAAATCGTCCACGAACTTAACCGCCATATCATCGGCCAGGACGATGCCAAGCGCGCCGTCGCCATTGCCCTGCGCAATCGCTGGCGCCGCATGCAGCTGCCTGAAGAGCTGCGCGTTGAAGTGACGCCCAAGAACATTCTGATGATCGGCCCGACCGGTGTCGGCAAGACCGAAATCGCCCGTCGCCTGGCCAAGCTTGCCAATGCACCGTTCATCAAGGTTGAAGCGACCAAGTTCACCGAAGTGGGCTACGTAGGCCGCGATGTAGAGTCGATCATTCGCGATCTGGCCGATGCGGCGATCAAGCTTCTGCGCGAACAGGAGATCATCAAGGTCCGTCATCGCGCCGAAGACGCGGCCGAAGACCGTATTCTCGATGCCCTGCTGCCGCCTGCCCGTGTCGGTTTCAACGAAGACCCGGCGCAGAGCAACGATTCCAACACCCGTCAGCTGTTCCGCAAGCGTTTGCGCGAAGGCCAGCTGGACGACAAGGAAATCGAGATCGAGATCAACGAAGCCGTCGGTGTCGATATCTCCGCGCCGCCCGGCATGGAAGAAATGACAAATCAGTTGCAGAGCCTGTTTGCCAACATGGGCAAAGGCAAGACCAAGAGCCGCAAACTCAAGGTCAAGGACGCGCTCAAGCTGGTACGCGAAGAAGAAGCGGGCCGCCTGGTCAATGACGAAGAGTTGAAGGCCAAGGCGCTGGAAGCGGTCGAGCAACACGGCATCGTGTTCATCGACGAGATCGACAAGGTTGCCAAGCGCGGTAATTCGGGCGGTGTCGATGTGTCCCGCGAAGGCGTACAGCGCGACCTGCTGCCGCTGATCGAAGGCTGCACCGTGAATACCAAACTGGGCATGGTCAAGACTGACCACATCCTGTTCATTGCATCTGGCGCTTTCCATTTGAGCAAGCCGAGTGATCTGGTGCCAGAGCTGCAAGGCCGTCTGCCGATCCGTGTTGAACTCAAAGCGCTGTCGCCGCAGGACTTCGAACGCATTCTCAGCGAGCCACATGCGTCGTTGACCGAACAGTACCGTGAACTGCTCAAGACCGAAGGTCTGAAGATCGAGTTCAAGCCTGAAGGCATCAAGCGTCTTGCCGAGATTGCCTGGCAGGTCAACGAGAAAACCGAGAACATCGGTGCGCGTCGCCTGCACACGCTGCTTGAGCGCCTGCTTGAAGAAGTCTCGTTCAGCGCTGGCGACCTGGCCATTAGCCCTGACGCAGCGCCGATTGAAATCGATGCAGAATACGTCAACAGCCACTTGGGCGATCTGGCCGAAAACGAAGACCTCTCGCGGTATATCCTTTAAAGCTGCAAGCGGTTAGCTACAAGCTGCAAGAGGTTCTCCACTCTTGCAGCTTTTTTGCTTCTGCCTGTAGCTTGTAGCTGCTCTTCCTTGAGGCTGCTTTCAATGCTCCCCACCGCCATCCAGCTGCACAAAGCTTCCAAAACCCTGACGCTGAAGTACGCGCCGGATGAGGAATATCATTTGCCCGCCGAATTTCTGCGGGTGCATTCCCCTTCTGCCGAGGTTCAGGGCCATGGCAGGCCGATCCTGCAATTCGGCAAACTGGGCGTCGGTCTGAGCAAAGTCGAGCCGGCTGGGCAATATGCACTGAAATTGACCTTTGATGATGGCCACGACTCAGGACTGTTCACCTGGGAGTACCTGTATGAACTGGCAAGACGCCAGGAGTCCCTGTGGGAGGACTATCTGCAAGAGCTGAAAAAAGCCGGCAAATCCCGCGATCCCTCCGAGCAAGTCATCAAGCTGATGCTCTGACCCCTCCCGCCCGCGCGACCTTCGCAGAACGTTCAGACCAGTGCAGCCTCACCGCTCGCCGTTTTAGGACGCGCTTTCTAATCATTTTTGTTTCAATGTTCCGCGCAGCGGCCAATGAGTGGCTGACGCTGCTTGCGATTTTTTGAAATCTCGCGTAACCAATAACCTTGGCAAGTTCCGTGCATCGAAGTCGGTGCGAGAAACAGCCTGCAAGGCATGAGTTACACGAGCAGTAGTGCTGGCTAACCGCCTGTGTCACTGGCTCACAGGCAAGGAATGTCAGTGTTCCCATCAGGACAATGGAGCGTCGTAGATGAGTAACGCGAAAGACGATGACCTGCAGCGCCAGGCTTCCGAGCACACCCTGGGCCTCAACCCGGTCGTTGGCCTGCGGCGCAAGGATTTACTGAGCACCGCGCGGATGGTTTTGCGTCAGGCTTTCAAGCAACCGATCCACAGCATCAAGCACGTCGCACACCTGAGCGTCGAACTCGGCAACGTGATCTTCGGCAAATCTGCCTTGCAGCCGACACCGGAAGACCGTCGCTTCGCTGATCCGGCCTGGAGCCAGAACCCGCTGTATCGCCGTTACCTGCAGACTTACCTCGCCTGGCGCAAGGAACTGCATGACTGGATCGGTGGCAGTGATCTCACCCCGCAAGACATCAGTCGTGCGCACTTTGTGATCAACCTCATGACCGAGGCCATGTCACCGACCAACTCTGCCGCCAACCCGGCCGCCGTGAAGCGCTTCTTTGAAACCGGCGGTAAAAGCCTGCTTGATGGCCTGTCGCATCTGGCCAAGGACCTGGTGAACAACGGCGGGATGCCGAGCCAGGTCAACATGGACGCGTTCGAGGTTGGCAAGAACCTGGGCACCTCCGAGGGCGCCGTGGTGTTTCGCAATGACGTACTGGAACTGATCCAGTACAAGCCGATTACCGAGCAGGTTCACGAGCGACCGCTGCTGGTGATCCCGCCGCAGATCAACAAATTCTACGTCTTCGACCTGAGCCCGGAAAAAAGTCTGGCGCGCTTCTGCCTGCGCAGTAACGTGCAGACCTTCATCATCAGTTGGCGCAACCCGACCAAGGCGCAACGCGAATGGGGGCTGTCGACCTACATCGAGGCGCTCAAGGAAGCGGTCGATGTGGTGCTGGCGATCACCGGCAGCAAAGACCTCAACATGCTGGGTGCCTGTTCCGGTGGCATTACCTGCACAGCGCTGCTGGGCCACTACGCAGCCCTGGGCGAAAAGAAAGTCAACGCCATGACCCTGCTGGTCAGCGTTCTGGATACCACGCTGGATACCGAGGTCGCGCTGTTCGTCGACGAGCAGACCCTGGAAACTGCCAAGCGTCATTCCTATCAGGCGGGCGTGCTGGAAGGCCGTGACATGGCCAAGGTGTTTGCCTGGATGCGCCCTAACGACCTGATCTGGAATTACTGGGTCAACAATTACCTGCTGGGCAACGAGCCGCCAGTCTTCGACATTCTGTTCTGGAACAACGACACCACACGCCTGCCCGCCGCCTTTCACGGCGACCTGATCGAAATGTTCAAGAACAACCCGCTGACCCGCGCCAACGCGCTGGAAGTCTGCGGCACGCCGATCGACCTCAAGCAGGTAACGGCCGACGTGTTCTGCCTGGCTGGCACCAATGACCACATCACGCCATGGGCCTCCTGCTACAAATCAGCACGGCTGTTTGGTGGCAAGACCGAGTTTGTACTGTCCAGCAGCGGCCATATCCAGAGCATCCTCAACCCGCCGGGCAACCCCAAGTCGCGTTACATGACTCACGACGAGTTGCCAGCAGACCCGGCGGCCTGGCAGGAAAACGCGACCAAGCACACCGATTCCTGGTGGCTACACTGGCAAGAGTGGCTGGCCACGCGCTCGGGCAAGTTGAAAAAGGCGCCTGCCGGGCTTGGTAACAAAGCCTGTCCGGCAGCCGAGGCAGCGCCAGGAACCTATGTTCACGAGCGTTAGCCCCGTCAGTCTTGAAAAAACCCGGGGTGCGTTCCCGGCGGCTAAATCAACAGGGCTTAGCGCATGCCGCAACCGTTTGTTTTTCGCTCCATCGACCTGAACGGACACACTATTCGTACGGCCGTGCGCCCAGGCAAGAGCCATCTGACACCGCTGCTGATATTCAACGGCATCGGTGCCAACCTGGAACTGGTGTTCCCGTTTGTTGAAGCACTGGACCCGGACCTGGAAGTCATCGCGTTCGATGTGCCGGGGGTCGGTGGCTCGTCGACACCCAATCGCCCTTATCGCTTTCCGGGGCTGGCCAAGCTCGCAGCGCGCATGCTCGATTACCTCGACTACGGGCAGGTCAATGCGATCGGTGTTTCGTGGGGCGGGGCACTGGCTCAGCAGTTCGCTCATGACTACCCGGAGCGCTGCAAGAAACTGGTACTGGCCGCCACGTCGGCAGGTATGGCGATGGTGCCGGGCAAGCCTCGCGTGCTGTGGTTGATGGCCAGCCCGCGCCGCTACATTCAGCCGTCGCATGTGATCCGTATTGCACCGGAGATCTACGGCGGCGCGTTTCGACGTGATCCCAATCTGGCGGCTAACCATGCTGCCAAGGTGCGCTCGTCCGGCAAGCTGGGCTATTACTGGCAATTGTTCGCGGGCATGGGCTGGACCAGCATTCACTGGCTGCACAAGGTTCACCAGCCGACTCTGGTTCTGGCCGGTGATGACGACCCGCTGATTCCGCTGGTGAATATGCGCCTTTTGGCCTGGCGAATACCCAATGCCCAGCTACACATAATCGATGACGGGCATTTGTTCCTGATCACGCGTGCCGAAGCCGTGGCACCGATCATCATGGGTTTTCTGCAACAGGAACGGCAGCGCGCAGTCATGCACCCGCAGCCAACGCCGCCCAGAACGCGCGCATAGCGCCAGCACGCCCGGTAATGTGAACAGCCCGAGAGAAACAGCGTCACCTACTGCGCAATACACTGGAGTTTCAACCGCGCAGAACGACGCCAGCCCCTTCGCAAGCGGACTGGCGCCAACCCATGAGTTGCCTGACGAAGGAGTGTTGCCCTCATGCAAGAAAAATCGGCGAAGGTTGCCACCGCTGCCCCCACAAACTTCATCAACGCGCAGAGCGCCATCACCGGCCTGCGCGGGCGAGACCTGTTTTCTACCTTGCGTAACGTCGCAGCCCAGGGTTTGCGGCACCCGGTTCGTAGCGCTCGCCATGGTCTGGCGCTGGGCAAGCAGTTGGGGCGGGTGGTGGTGCTGGGCGAAACACCCTATCCGCACGATCCCAAAGACCCCCGCTTCGCCGACCCGACCTGGAGCCTCAACCCGCTTTATCGCCGCGGCCTGCAGGTGTATCTCAGTTGCCAGCATCAGGTCAGACAGTGGATCGATGACAGCGATCTGTCCACAGAAGACCGGGCGCGGACGCACTTTCTGTTCACACTGATCAACGATGCGCTGGCCCCTTCCAATACGCTGCTCAACCCGCAGGCCGTCAAAGAGCTGTTCAACTCGGGCGGTACCAGCCTGATCAAGGGCCTGAGCCACATGGCCGATGATCTGTTGCACAACAGCGGGCTGCCCAGCCAGACCACCAAGGACGCTTTTGAGGTAGGCCGAACCGTAGCGACCACGCCCGGTGCGGTGGTGTTTCGCAACGAAATGTTCGAGCTGATCCAGTATCGGCCGATGAGCGAAAAACAGTTCAGCCGACCGGTCCTGATCGTGCCGCCGCAGATCAACAAGTTCTACATCTTCGACCTCAGCCCAACCAACAGCTTTGTGCAATATGCCCTCAAGAACGGCCTGCAGACCTTCGTCATCAGTTGGCGCAACCCGGATGTCCGTCATCGGGAGTGGGGGCTGTCCAGTTATGTTGAAGCGACCGAGCAGGCGATGAATATCTGCCGGGCGATTAGCGCAGCACGCGAGGTCAATCTGGTCGGCGCTTGCGCGGGAGGTCTGACCGTTGCCGCATTGCTGGGTCACTTGCAGGTCAAGCGCCAAACCCGCCGCGTGGCCAGCGCAACCTATATGGTCAGCCTGCTGGACAGCCAGATCGAAAGCCCCGCCACGCTGTTTATCGACGAGCAAACCCTCGAAGCTGCAAAGCGCCGCTCCTATCAGCGCGGCGTGCTGGAAGGCAGCGAGATGAACCGGGTGTTTTCCTGGATGCGCCCCAATGACCTGATCTGGACTTACTGGATCAACAATTACCTGCTGGGCAAATCGCCACCGCCGTTCGACATTCTTTACTGGAACAACGACACCACACGCCTATCCGCTGCGTTGCACGGTGATCTGCTGGACTTCTTCAAGCACAACCCGCTCAGCCATGCGGGCGGCCTGGAGGTCTGCGGAACACCCATCGACCTGCAGAAAGTCACGGTGGACAGTTTCAGCATCGCTGGCATCAACGACCACATCACGCCATGGGACGCGGTGTACCGTTCTACGCTGCTATTGGGCGGTGAGCGGCGCTTCGTGCTGTCCAACAGCGGCCATGTGCAGAGCATTCTCAACCCGCCGGGCAACCCGAAAGCCAACTATGTCGAGAACAGCAAGCTGAGCAGCGACCCGCGCGCCTGGTACTACGACGCGCAGCACCATGACGGCAGCTGGTGGCCGAACTGGCTGAAGTGGGTTCAGGAGCATTCCGGGGCCAGGCACGACACCAGGATGGAGTTGGGCAACGCTACTTATCCACCAATGGAGGCCGCGCCCGGGACCTATGTGCATGTGCGCTGAAACGCTGGATTGCGCCCTGCCCGATCAGGCAAAGCCGACCCTTTGACTCTTGAACAAGAAGACTGGATGAAAACCCGCGACCGTATCCTTGAATGTGCCTTGACGCTGTTCAACCAGCAGGGCGAGCCGAATGTTTCCACGCTGGAAATCGCCAATGAAATGGGTATCAGCCCCGGCAATCTGTATTACCACTTTCATGGCAAGGAGCCGTTGATTCTAAGTCTTTTCGAGCGGTTCCAGGCAGAGCTGGCACCGCTGCTCGATCCACCTTCGGATGCCAGGCTTGAGGCAGAAGACTACTGGATGTTTCTGCACCTGATTGTCGAGCAGTTGTCGCACTACCGCTTCCTGTTTCAAGACCTGTCCAACCTCGCCGGACGGCTGCCAAAGCTGGCCCGCGGCATTCGCAACCTGCTCAACTCGATCAAGAAAACCCTCGCGTCGCTGCTGGCCCGTCTGAAATCCCGAGGGTAACTGGTCAGCGAAACCCAGGCACTCGGGCAACTGGTGGAACAGATCACCATGAACCTGCTGTTTTCACTGGATTACCAACGCATTCTGGGTCGCGAGGGAAATATGCGGGTGGTGGTCTACCAGATCATGATGCTCGTCACCCCACACCTGCTGCCCACCTCAAGGCAGGCAGCCGAACAGCTGGCAATGGAGTATCTGGGCAGGTAAACACGGGCACGATAAGAAAGTTGACGTTATCGTTCATCACGCTCCAGCGTGGGAATGCCCTGGGTGACGCTCTGCTTGTTCGCGAAAGGACCGGCATATTCCCCGAAGATGCGTCGCCTGAACCACCATCTTCGCGAACAGGTTCGCTCCCACGGCCTTCGGCCAGAAGCATTGGCAGGAGAGGTGTTCGGGTATATGAAAAAGCCCGGGCTGCTTGGCAGGCCGGGCTTCGATGTTGCAGCTGTCTGTCAGGACTGGCTGGCAGGTGTTGCCGGTGCAGTGGTCGGGGCTGATGCAGCGGGAGCCGAACCGGTTGCCGGAGCCGCTGATGCAGCGGGCTTGGCGGCAGGCTTGGCAGCCGGTTTTCTGGCTGCTGGTTTCTTCGCCGCGGCCGGTTTGGCAACTGCCTTCGCCTTGCTGGCGGTGGCAGCAGCGGCCTTGCTGGCTGCATCGACCGGTTTGGCCGCAGCTTTCTTGACTGCTGGCTTGGCCGCTGCGGCTTTCTGAGCCGTTTTATCCGCTGTTTTGGCGACGTTTTTAGCCGCGGCCTTGACCAGCGGTTTTGCCGCAGTTTTCGGCGCAGGTTTGGCCGCAGCAGTACGCGAAGCGACCGGTTTGGCCTTCTCACCCGTCAATAGCTCGATCTGCCGGGTCAACTGGTCGACCTTACTGTGCAGTGCCTGAACTTCATTGCGGCTGGGCACGCCCAGACGCGAAATGGCACTATTCAGGCGCTTGTCGAAGGCTCCTTCCAGCTCATTCCATTTACCCACCGCGAGGTCTTTTACATCACCGACCCGCGACTTGGCGGTCTTGGCGGTGTCCTTGACCTCATCCAGCTGCTTCTGCGCCTCGACCTTGGTCTGCTTCTCGGCTTTCTCGCCGTCTTTGACCAGTGTCTCGAAAAGCTTGCTGCCGTCATTGCTTATCTTGGAATAAGCGCCCAGGCCCGCCAGCCAGATCTGGCGAGAGTATTTCTCGACCTCACCAACCCATGAGCTGCCGTCTTTGTCGGTTTTTTTCTTGCCAGCCATCCTGCTCTCCTTATTGTCCAGACTCTGAACGTTCGAATCGTTTCGACCCGGAGCGTTCAAGCTTTTTAGGCACGACACGTTCAAGCAATGCCGTCAGCTCGTCGAGCTTGACAGAGAGCGTGTCAACATCATGTTTAGACGGGATTGCGATGCGGTTCAAGGCTTTTGCTACACGACGGTCGAAAGCACTCTCGATTCTGCCGAGTTGCGCCTCGGCACGACCTTTGGCGTAAGACACTTCGACCTTGATCGAGTCGATTTCGCTGTTGGCCGCCAGACGCTTTTCATCGACCGTTTTGACGACTTCCTTTTCGGCCTGTTCGCCAGCCCTGATCAGGTCCCTGACGTACTGTGTGCCTTCTTCGTTGACCCTGGAATAGGCCCCCAGACCGGCCAGCCAGATCTTGCGGGCATACAGCCTGACGTCGGAAAGCGTGGAGGATTGCTGGTCTTCGATGTTTTTCTTCGTGTTCGCTCTGGCCATGGTGCACCTCATGCTCGAAAGTTGAAGGAACCGCCCAGCTATGGGCATAAGCACAACGTTACGGAGAAAAATTAGAATGCTCACCCTAGGGCGAAGACTCAGGCGGCCAGTGCTTTATCCAGGACGCGCTCGACTTCAGTCTTGATGGAGCCACTCATGGCCGACAGGATGAAGTTCAGCTCGATGTTGATACGGATCAACGCTTCTTCGACTTGGACCTTGCCCTTGGCCCCCTTGCCTTCCAGCTTTACGGTATCGCCTGCCCATTCGTGGGCCAGCCCGTATTTGTCGGAAAGCTTCTCGACCAGTTGCTCGGCCCTCTCGCGAGCCTTTTCCCGGCCCAGTGCGTGCGGGCGTTCAACGGTTATCTTGGCCATGGAGGCTTCCTTGATGATCAGATGAAATGCGGCGCAACTATATAGACCCGCCTGCATCCAAGAAAGCGTTGCCGGTGAGCCTTGTCAAGACAAAGCCGGCCCTGGCGATTAGAATGGCCCGCACTCTATTCCGGTGAAGCGATATGAACGATCAGCGCAAAGGCAGCGATGCCGAACCTACGACTCACTTCGGTTACAAAAATGTACCGGAAAGCCAGAAGGCAGAAAAAGTCGCTGAGGTTTTCCATTCGGTTGCGGCCAAATACGACCTGATGAACGACCTGCTGTCCGGTGGCATGCACCGTCTGTGGAAGCGCTTTGCAATCGAGCTTTCGGGCGTTCGTACCGGCAACCGCGTGCTCGACATTGCTGGCGGCACGGGTGATCTGACCCGCAAGTTCTCCAACCTGGTCGGCCCGACCGGGCAAGTGGTTCTGGCCGATATCAACGCCTCCATGCTCAAGGTCGGCCGTGACCGCCTGCTGGACCTGGGTGTGTCGGGCAACGTCGAGTTCGTCCAGGCAGACGCCGAGAAGCTGCCCTTCCCGGACAACCATTTCGACTGCGTGACCATCGCCTTCGGCCTGCGCAACGTGACGCACAAGGAAGACGCTCTGCGTTCCATGCTGCGCGTGCTCAAGCCCGGTGGACGCCTGCTGGTGCTGGAGTTTTCCAAGCCGACCAACAAGCTCATGTCCAAGGCCTATGACGCCTACTCGTTCGCGTTCATGCCGTTGATGGGCAAACTGGTCACCAATGACTCGGAAAGCTACCGCTATCTGGCTGAATCGATCCGCATGCACCCTAACCAGGAAACCCTCAAGTCGATGATGGTCGAAGCCGGTTTTGACCGTGTGACCTACCACAACATGACGGCGGGTGTCGTGGCCTTGCATCGCGGTATCAAACCCTGATGTTGCTTCGGGGGCTGCTCGCCAGTATCGAGCACGGCATCAATCGCGTGTTGCGCCTGGACAGCACCGCGCTACCGCGTATGGCGCGCCTGTCCGGGCATGTCATTGCCGTGGACTGTCGCGATCCGTCCCTGAAAATCTTCATCCTGCCCAGTGACGAAGGTCTGCTGCTGGCCGCAGACTGGGCTGCCGACGCCGACTGCACCTTGCGTGCGCCAGCCTCCAGCCTGCTGCGTCTGGCCCTGAGCAAGGACAAGACCGCCGTGCTGCATGGCCCCGACGTCGAGCTGGACGGTGACAGTGGCGTACTGCTGGAACTGGTCGGCATTCTTCAGGACCTGGAGCTGGACTGGGAACACGAACTGTCCAACTGGGTCGGCCCGGTGGCCAGTCAGTTGTTCAGCAGCCGACTGCGTAGCAGTGGACGCTGGACACATGAAAGTTTCACCAGCCTCAGCCAGAACGTTGCCGACTACCTCAGCGAAGAATCGCGTACGCTGGTGGGTAAGCACGAAGCCGAAGCACGATTCGCCGAACTCGATCAGATCAAACTCGATCTGGACCGTCTCGAGGCGCGCTTTGCCCGCCTCGCCCACTCCCTCAATACCAGCGATAACGCATGAAGCTGCTTGCCGTCCGCCGTCTGTTTCGCATTCAACGTGTCGTTATCCGCTATCGCCTTGATGACCTGTTGTTCGCCCTGCCCCTGCCCTGGTGGATGCTCGCGGTGCGTTTCGTGCTGCCCTGGCGCTGGCTGCCAAGGCGTAAATCCGAGCTGAGCCGTGGCGTACGCTTTCGTCTTGCATTGCAGGACCTGGGGCCGATTTTCATCAAGTTCGGGCAACTGCTGTCTACCCGGCGCGACTTGCTGCCCGAAGACATTGCCGACGAACTGATGCTGCTGCAGGACCGCGTGCCGCCGTTCGACCAGCAGGTGGCCATCAACCTCATCGAAGAACAGCTGGGCGCACGAATCTGCGACGTCTTCAGCCGCTTTGACGAAACCCCGCTGGCGTCTGCTTCGGTTGCCCAGGTGCATGCCGCCTGTTTGAAGACCGGCGAAGAAGTCGTGGTGAAAGTGGTACGCCCGGGCCTCAAGCCGGTCATTGGCCAGGACCTCGCGTGGCTGTTCATCCTTGCCCGCATGGCCGAGCGCGTGTCAGCCGATGCACGCCTGCTGCACCCGGTGCAGGTGGTGATGGATTACGAAAAAACCATCTACGACGAGCTGGACCTGCTGCGTGAAGCCGCCAACTCCAGCCAGTTGCGTCGCAACTTCGAAGGCTCGGATCTGCTCTACGTGCCACAAGTCTACTGGGACTGGTGCCGCCCCAAAGTGCTGGTCATGGAGCGTATCTACGGCCTGCAGGTCACCGACATGGCCGGGCTGGCCGACCAGCGCACCGACATGAAACTGCTGGCCGAGCGCGGCGTGGAAATCTTCTTCACCCAGATATTTCGCGACAGTTTCTTCCACGCCGACATGCACCCCGGAAACATTTTCGTCAGCACGGTCAACCCGTGGAGCCCGAAATACATTGCCATCGACTGCGGCATCGTCGGCAGCCTGACTCCGGAAGATCAGGATTATCTGGCCCGTAACCTGTTTGCCTTCTTTAAGCGTGATTATCGTCGGGTTGCGCAGCTGCACATTGATTCGGGCTGGGTGCCGGCAGAGACCAAGCTCAATGAATTCGAAGCTGCAATCCGCACGGTCTGCGAGCCGATTTTCGAGAAGCCGCTCAAGGATATTTCCTTTGGTCAGGTGCTGATGCGCCTGTTTCAGACGGCGCGCCGCTTCAATATGGAAGTACAGCCGCAATTGGTTCTGCTGCAAAAGACCCTGCTCAATATCGAGGGGCTGGGTCGTCAGTTGTACCCTGATCTGGACCTGTGGAGCACCGCGCAGCCTTATCTGGAGCGCTGGATGCGTGAGCGGGTCAGCCCGAAAACCCTGCTGGGCAATCTGCAATCACAGGTCGAGCAACTGCCGCATATCGCGGGCATGACCCGCGATCTGCTGGAGCGCATGTCTCGCCCGCATGCTTCGGATCCACCACGTCCCTGGCAGGAGCGCAAGGACGAGCCGGTCCTGCGGCTTATCGGTGCAGCGTTGTTGGTAGGTGGCGCGATACAGGGTTGGGTGATGAGCGAGGCAGCTACGCAACTGCTGACGCTCACCGCCTGGCCAGCGGCGATCATGCTGATTGCCGGGCTGTATCTGATCGTCCGCCGATAGCCAGCAGCGTATGGCGCTGGCACACTGTTCAATCCGCCGGGCATGAAAGCCGGCTGCCGGAGTAGATATGAAAGACTGGCTGGACGAGATTCACTGGAACAGCGACGGTCTGGTGCCTGCAATCGCTCAGGATCACAAGACCGGTCGAGTATTGATGATGGCCTGGATGAACCGCGAAGCCCTGAGCCTGACGGCGTCGGAGAATCGTGCCATCTATTGGTCGCGTTCGCGTGGCAAACTCTGGCGTAAAGGTGAAGAATCGGGTCATGTGCAAAAGCTCCATGAACTGCGCCTGGACTGTGATGCCGATGTCATTATCCTGATGGTCGAGCAGATCGGCGGCATCGCATGCCACACCGGCCGCGAAAGTTGCTTTTATCGAGTGTACGAAAACTCAGGCTGGAAGACCGTAGACCCGGTTTTGAAAGATCCTGACGCTATTTACTCAGCAGGCCACTGAACATGACTGATACGTTATCCCGCCTGGCTGAGGTGCTGGAATCACGCAAGGACGCCGCTGCCGACAGTTCCTACGTCGCCAGCCTGTATCACAAGGGCCTGAACAAGATTCTGGAAAAGCTCGGCGAAGAATCAATCGAGACCATCATCGCTGCCAAGGACGCTGCAGTCAGCGGTGATTGCAGTGACGTAATCTATGAAACCGCTGACCTGTGGTTTCATAGCATGGTGATGCTCGCCGCGCTGGGTCAGCACCCGCAGGCCGTGCTCGATGAACTGGACCGCCGATTCGGCTTGTCCGGCCACGCGGAAAAAGCCGCTCGCACGGCAGAGTAACGCTCTCCCCTTTCAAGCTTGAAATCTTTTACGAGGACTGTTTCATGGGTATTTTTGACTGGAAACACTGGATCGTCATCCTGATCGTCGTTGTACTGGTTTTCGGGACCAAGAAACTCAAGGGCCTGGGCAGCGACGTCGGCGAATCGATCAAGGGCTTTCGCAAGGCCATGAATGACGACGACAAGCCAGCCGAACAGCCTGCACCTCAACCCCAGCAGGCCCAGCCAGCGCCACAGGGCTCGCCGCTGAATCAGCCGCACACCATCGACGCGCAGGCACACAAAGTCGACGAGCCGATCCGCAAAGACCAGGTTTAAGCCCATGTTCGGTATCAGCTTCTCTGAACTGCTGCTTGTCGGCCTGGTTGCCTTGCTGGTACTGGGTCCCGAGCGCCTGCCGGGTGCGGCACGCACCGCAGGCTTATGGATCGGCCGGTTGAAGCGCAGCTTCAATGCGATCAAACAGGAAGTTGAACGTGAAATCGGGGCCGACGAAATTCGTCGGCAGCTGCACAACGAGCACATTATTTCGCTGGAAGACGAAGCGCGCAAAATGTTCGCGCAGAATCAGCACCCCGAAACCACTTACGAGCCGGTAAGCCCGCAGCCCGCCTCCGTGCAGGCCGACGCCGCCAACACCGGTCACAACACGCTCGGCCCAGCGGAACCTGCGGTTCCGAAAACCGCACTGTCGCTGGAGAAAACCGCGAAGCCTGTCGATGTCGGCACGCCGGTCCCGACGCCTCCCGCCCACGATTCGTCATTGCCACCGCGAGCCCCATGAGCGCTGATATCCCGGAAAACGATCAGCAAATGCCGCTGATCTCGCACCTCACCGAGCTGCGTACACGTCTGTTGCGTTGTGTCGCGGCAGTGTTCCTGATTTTTGCCGGTCTGTTTTACTTCACGCAGAAAATCTACACGCTGGTGTCGGCCCCGCTGCGCGTTTACCTGCCTGAAGGCGCGACGATGATCGCCACCGACGTGGCCTCGCCGTTCATCACGCCGTTCAAGCTGACCATGATGGTCGCGCTGTTCCTGTCCATGCCGGTCATCCTGCACCAGATATGGGGCTTCATCGCGCCGGGCCTGTACAAGCATGAGAAGCGCGTTGCGGTGCCGTTGCTGGTGTCGAGCATCATCCTGTTCTACGCAGGCATGGCTTTCGCCTACTTTCTGGTCTTTCCGCTGATTTTCCACTTTTTCGCCAGCGTGACCCCGGAAGGCGTTTCGATGATGACCGACATCGCCAGCTATCTGGACTTTGTGATGACGCTGTTCTTCGCCTTTGGCGTGGCCTTCGAAATCCCGGTGGCCGTGGTGTTGCTGGTCTGGATCGGTATCGTCGACGTCAAATACCTGAAGAAGATCCGCCCTTACGTGATCATCGGCTGCTTCGTGGTCGGCATGATCCTGACTCCGCCGGACATCTTCTCGCAGACACTGCTGGCGGTACCGATGTGGCTGCTGTTCGAGCTGGGCGTATTGTGCAGTTCGATGATCAAGAAGCGTGGCGAGCATCCGGACGATCAGGCCGAGGACGCTGACAAGCAGGATCAGCCGCCCGCGACTACACCGTGAACCTGCTGCTGCTCGAGGAAGCCGATTTCATTGCGGCTGACCGGGTGGTCCTGCGTGACCGCCGCCTGAAGCACATGCAGGAGGTGCATCGCGCAGAGGTCGGCGACAGTGTGCGGGTGGGCCGCGTCAACGGCCTGCTGGGCAGTGCCGAACTGCTGCGTCTTGAACCTCATGAAGCAGAGCTGCGCGTGTCTCTGGATAGCGCGCCGCCGGCAAAACTGCCTCTGACCCTGTTGCTGGCGCTGCCACGCCCCAAGATGTTACGCCGGGTGTTTCAGACCGTTGCGACCATGGGCGTACCGAAAGTCATTCTGCTGAACAGCTACAGGGTCGAAAAAAGCTTCTGGCAAACACCGTTTCTCGAAGCCGAAGCCATCCGCGAGCAACTGATTCTGGGCCTGGAGCAGGCGCGCGATTCGGTGCTGCCTGAAATCGTGATCGAAAAGCGCTTCAAGCCGTTCGTTGAAGATCGCTTGCCGCAGATCGCCCTCGACACACTGGCCCTGGTTGGCCATCCCGGTGATTTCCCGGCTTGCCCACGTGCGGTCACCCAACCGGTCACGCTGGCCATCGGCCCTGAAGGTGGCTGGATACCCTACGAAATCGATCTGTTGCGCCAGTCAGGTTTGCAGCCCGTGCAACTGGGCGAACGCATCCTGCGCGTCGAAACCGCTGTAACGGCCCTTCTCGCTCGCTTGTTCTAAGCTGTCAGTGTCGACTCAATCGCTTCAGTTAACCGATAACTGGCCGATGCAGTCGGATACTTAGGACAAAAGACGTCAAGGAGTGATCATGTCTCGTGGGTTATCCAAAAGCCTCGCCAATGCGAGTGTCAGCCTCAAATTGGCGATCGGATTTGGCCTGGTGCTGCTGATGACGCTGATGATTTCGGCCACCGGCTGGTTCAGCAATCAGGCGCTGATCGATCGTGGGGACCGTGTCACTGCGATTGCGCAGGTCAATGAGCTGACCCTGCAGTTGCGCATCAACCGTATGAGCTACGAGGCGCTGTACAACGCAGAGACCGCAGCGCAAGTCAGAAGTACGCTCGATCAGCTCGACGCCGCACTGCAAACCGCCAGAAACCTGCTGCGATCCCCCGAGAATCTGCAGTTGCTGGATGTCCAGATTCAGGCCACTCGCGACTATCGCCAGTCGTTCGAAGACATGAGCAAGGCGATCGATACCCGCGAAGCCAGCCGCAGCCAGATGGGCGAAAACGCCGACAAGGCGGTGGATCAGGCCGACCGGATCGAAGCCGAGCTGCTCAAGGAAGACAACATCCTCGCCTTCAATGGCATCGTCGGCGTCAGTAAGCTGATTCAACAGGCGCGTTTTCAGGTACGTGGTTACACCTACAGCGGCCGTCCAGACTTCGAAAAAGATGCCAATAAGGCCATCGATGACGCGGTGACCGGTATCAATACGCTGGCCGGCGACATTTCCTCCACTTATTCGCCCATGCTGCAGCAGGCCATCGCCGGGCTGAATGGCTACCGCGCGGCAGTGGGCCGATACCGCGATGCCCAGGCCGCCTCCAAGGCCGCACTGGAAAAAATGACCACGCTGGGCGTCAGCATGCTCGCCACCAGCAACGACCTGATTGCCAGACAGAACAAGAGTCGCGACGCAGACAGCGCCAAGTCGGTCCAGATGATCATCGCCGCGACTGCGCTGGCAATGGTGCTTGGCATCCTCGCGGCCTGGGTCATCACTCGCCAGATCACCACCCCGCTACAGGAGACACTCGAAGTAGTGGAGCGGGTCGCCTCGGGTGACCTGAGTCGCAACCTCAACGTTGATCGCAAGGACGAGCTGGGCAAGCTGCAGGCCACGATTCAGCGCATGACGGTCAGTCTGCGCGAACTGGTGGGCGGGATTCGTGATGGCGTGACCCAGATCGCCAGCGCAGCGGAAGAGCTGTCGGCAGTGACAGAACAAACCAGTGCCGGGGTCAACAGCCAGAAGGTCGAGACCGATCAGGTCGCCACGGCCATGCATGAAATGACTGCGACCGTTCAGGAAGTCGCACGCAACGCCGAGGAAGCCTCTGAAGCCGCGGTGGCCGCTGACCAGCAAGCCCGTGACGGTGAGCGAGTGGTCAACGAAGCCATCGCGCAAATCGAGCGCCTGGCGTCTGCGGTGGGCAATTCCAGCGAAGCGATGGGTGCTCTGAAACAGGAAAGTGACAAGATCGGCAGTGTGCTGGACGTCATCAAGTCGGTCGCGGAACAGACCAACCTGCTCGCGCTGAACGCCGCCATCGAGGCCGCCCGCGCCGGGGAAGCGGGTCGGGGCTTTGCCGTGGTCGCCGATGAAGTGCGCAGCCTGGCGCAGCGCACACAAAAGTCTACCGAAGAGATCGAAGCACTGATCGCCCGCCTGCAAAGCGGTACACAGCAGGCCGCAACCGTCATGGACAGCAGCCGGGAACTGAGCACCAGCAGCGTGGAGCTGACGCGTCGGGCCGGTGGCTCATTGGAGAACATCACCAAAACCGTCTCGGCGATCCAGGCGATGAACCAGCAGATTGCAGCTGCCGCCGAGGAACAGAGCGCAACCGCTGAAGAGATCAACCGCAGCATCATCAATGTCCGCGATGTCTCTGAACAGACATCTGCGGCCAGCGAAGAGACCGCGGCGTCCAGTGTCGAACTGGCCAGACTGGGCAACCATCTCCAGTTGCTGGTGAGTCGCTTTACTGTCTGACCTTGCAGTATCCAGCCCGCGCCAACACTGAGCGCGGGCTTCTTTTCCCGCAAAAACGTGACACCTTTCACCTCTCTTTCGTGCTCGGAAATATCCTACGACCTTCTCAGGTCACGCGATGAATCACCACGCCGATGCGCTCACAACGCATGTTCTGACTCGCCCGGAACATGCTTTTGTTCGCTCATTGCAGGAGATTCCAATGTTCCGACTGATCAATCACGCGCTCGGTAACATGAACGTCAGATTCAAACTGTCACTGGGTTTCGGCCTGGTGCTGTTATTGACGCTGATCATCACACTGACCGGCTGGCATGGTCTGTACACCATGATCGACCGCTCCGAGTCGCTCTCGGACATCGCCCAGCTCAATAGCCTCACCAAAGACCTGCGCGCCGAACGCATCACTGACCGCGTGGAAAGGACGCCAGAAAGCACGGCATTGGTGACAGACAAACTCAACGAAATGAAAGCCCAGCTCACAGCGCTGCACCGACAGAGCCTGGAGGCGGAAACCATTACGCTGCTCAACGGACAGTTTGAGACGTTAAACAGAATCGAGAAAACCTTCGCCGACATCCGGGCCAACCGTCAGACCCGTAACCAGCTACGCACGCGCCTGGAGCAGACGTCAGAGCAGGCCTTGCAGGCCATCGCATACGTTGAGACCGAGGTGCTCAAGAGCGTAAGCAAGGAACAGGACAGCACTGAGCGGATGGAGGAATTCACCAACATTTCCCAGCTCAGACAGCAGGTCCAGATCGCTCGCTATCAGGTACAGGCCTACACCTTCACCACTAGGGAAGCCGATGAAGCCGCAGCCATTGTCGCCATCGACGAAGCACTCAAGGAAATCGGGCAGATCGGGAAGGATGAGGGCAATGAAAGCCTTCAGGGCCTGGCAGCCGCCACTACAGCCCTTCAGGGCTATCGGGAAAGGCTCAACGAGTTCAAACAGATACAGGCCAAAGCCGAGGCGGATCAGGAACTTATGGAAAGTCTCGGCGAGCAGTTGCTGGACTCGGTCGCCGCGCTGAACCGTCTGCAAACCGCTCAGCGCGACAGCGAAGCAGTCAATTCCAGCACCACCCTGAGCAGTGTTGCGGGCCTGGCGCTGCTGATCGGGTTGCTGGCCGCCTGGGTCATGACCCGGCAGATCACCGTACCGTTACAACAGACGCTGCTTGCCGCAGCACGTATCGCTCAGGGTGATCTGAGCAGGGACATGTCGGTAACACGTCGTGACGAAATGGGTCAGTTGCAAGGCAGTATGCAGACAATGACGGTCAGCCTGCGCGAGCTGATCGGCGGTATCAGCGAGGGCGTAACGCAAATCGCCAGCGCGGCCGAGCAGTTGTCAGCGGTGACCAAGCAGACCTGCATCGGGGTCACCAGTCAGAAAGACGAAACCGACCAGGTGGCCACGGCCATGAATGAAATGGCCGCGACGGTGCAGGAAGTCGCCCGTAATGCTCAGGAGGCTTCCGAGGCCGCGGCTCAGGCGGATCAACAGGCCCGTAGCGGTGACGAGGTTGTAGGGCGGGCAATCAGTCAGATCGAGCAACTGGCTCGCGAGGTAATGAACTCTACCCAGTCGATGAGCGAACTCAAGCTGGAAAGCAACAAAATCGTCGGCGTTCTTGACGTAATCAAATCTGTTTCGCAGCAAACCAACCTCCTGGCCCTGAATGCGGCCATTGAAGCAGCTCGCGCCGGTGAAGCCGGGCGTGGTTTTGCAGTGGTCGCCGATGAAGTACGCGGCCTGGCGCAACGCACGCAAAAGTCCACAGAGGAGATCGAGGAATTGATCGCCGCACTGCAAACCGGTACCCAGCAGGTCGCAACCACGCTGGACAACAGCCGCACCCTGACTGACAACACCGTTGAACTGAGCCGTCGCGCGGGAAGCGCGCTGGAGCAGATCACCCGCACGGTGGCGACCATCCAGCACATGAACGAACAGATCGCCACCGCCAGCGAAGAACAGAGCGTGGTTGCCGAACAAATCAACCGTAACGTCATCAGCGTACGCGACATCTCCGAACAGACCGCCGCTGCCAGCGAGCAAACCGCAGCCTCCAGCGTCGAACTCGCGAGGCTGGGAACTCACTTGCAGACACTGGTGGGGAAATTCAGGGTGGGTTGATAGATCTGCGACGCAAGGATTCCGACGCTGGAGCGCTTGGAGTTATACACCAGCCTGCTTTTGATTCTGCCCAACGGGCGTAGGAGCGGACTTGTCCGCGAAGGGGCCGTTAAGCTTTCCGACAATGCATCGCCTGAGCGACCGTCTTCGCGAACAAGTTCGCTCCTACTCCGCAAGCAGAAGGCCGTTTTTGATTCTGCCCAATGGGCGTAGGAGCGGACTTGTCCGCGAAGGGGCTGGAGCGCTTGGCGTTATACACCAGCCTGCTTTTGATTCTGCCCAACGGGCGTAGGAGCGGACTTGTCCGCGAAGGGGCTGGAGCGCTTGGCGTTATACACCAGCCTGCTTTTGATTCTGCCCAACGGGCGTAGGAGCGGACTTGTCCGCGAAGGGGCCGCCAAGCTTTCCGACAATGCATCGCCTGAGCGACCGTCTTCGCGAACAAGTTCGCTCCTACTCCTCGGGCAGAAGGCCGTTTTTGATTCTGCCAACGGGCGTAGGAGCGGACTTGTCCGCGAAGGGGCCGTTAAGCTTTCCGAACATGCATCGCTTGAGCGACCGTCTTCGCGAACAAGTTCGCTCCTACTCCGCGGGCAGAAGGCCGTTTTTGATTCTGCCCAATGGGCGTAGGAGCGGACTTGTCCGCGAAGGGGCCGCCAAGCTTTCCGAACATGCATCGCCTGAGCGACCGTCTTCGCGAACAAGTTCGTTCCTACTCCT
>NZ_JALHBH010000087.1:0-60867 GCF_022836805.1 Pseudomonas sp. RGM 3321 | reverse complement strand
CAACGATGAGCTTGCAGACATCAAGCTTGAAGGCTGCATCGAATTTTCTGTATTTCTTGGTCATGGTGACTCCTCAATGGATATAGTTTCACCCATTAAGGTGTCCGGGGTCATTAGACCAGCTCACCCCCTCTGCTTATAGTGGGTGTTTTTGGGTTCCGGTTGCCCACCCCTCTAAGGTTCTCAAGGGAGGGCTTGGTAAAGGAATGTTGTTATCACAACTACCATCCCCCCTAAGTGAACTGCCCCATACGCCCACTGGCGATCACCTTCACGAGTCGAGGTCTTGACTTTCAGATGCTCTGTAGTCCTTGGATCTACCTTTCTATTCCCTGCGTTTAATCAGCAGCCAGCTCGTAACTCAGCTCAAGGTCCAGTTTTGCTTTGCTCGCTGGATGACGATCCAAGTAGCAAGCGACCCCGTGGATTGCGTGTCGTGCTGCTTTCGCGACCGTTTGCGCTGTCCGCTCAGAAATCATCGGGGTCTTTATAGCTGCCGTTGAAATGATCTTGAGGTGCATTGCTGCGATGACCGAACAGGGTCGCACATTGAGCTTACCGGCGCTCACCCCAGCGGCTGTCACGGTCGACCCATAGATAATGCCGTCCAGCCAACGAGGTCTTTCAAAGCTCAAGAGCCTTATATGGTGAGCGACGGGGTTTGTTGTGCTCTTCTTTGGCCTGCCTCGCTGGGGTTTCGCTGTGGCATGTTCCTTCGATGCTGCTTCTCTCGATACGGCTTCAGGTTCTCCTTCAGGCTCCGGTGGGGTCCACTGAGCGGCCTTGCAGGCATCAAAGAAGAGTGTCGGGTCATTACGGCGTTTGTTGGTCCATTGTTTGTAGTCCAAGTACGCATCAGGATTTATCATTTCATTGCCCTCATCAGTTGTCGGTCCGACGGGTGTCGTTCCGGTTAAAGTGAGGGGTTTTGGAGGCCACGGTTTAAAAGGGCTGTAGGTCACCGCTCTGGATGCTTTACATCAATTGACGGAGCATATTCAGCTCATCCATGAAGCCTTGTACGATTGGATTCGTTGACTTTTCGGCGTCCTACTTGCCTGTCTCGCGGACGGTCGGCAGGGCCGCTTCAGTGACCCGTCTATGGAACGGTTCAGAGGCTGCTGAACGGCCTCGTAGCAGCATCCGGTAGACATGGCCTTCGGAGAACATCGCCGTGGTGGTCGGTAGTGGTCGGCCTTAACCGTCCATCGCATTTACCACATTCTGGTAGGTTACCCACCGTGATATAACTGACCCCTTGGTCCCTTTAGGTTCTTGTAGTTGAAAGCCACGTCGTAAGGATTCTTCGAGCCACCCGCACGGGCTGCCTGAGTCGATACGAAAACAAGTTCGTGCTCAGGGTGTCCGGTCAGAACGTCCAGCTCGATGCCCATAAAGCACAGTTCGGCTACTTCTTTTTCCAGTTTGCAATCGACAGTTTCTTTTTGTCAGATTCGGGGAAGTAGGCATAGAGCTCAATGGGCCCAGTGATTTCGATGATCCGGAAAATAGTGATCCGCTCAGAAATGCTCTCAGCATGCCCCAGCATGGTTCTTAAAATTTCGTCCAATATAGTGATTTCATCTTCAGTATCGGTCTGATTTGCCTTATTGCGCCTACTGCCGGGCGATTTGATGGGCTGCTCAGGCTGACTTTTTTTTATGACCGCGATGAGCTCATCCACTGAGCCAGACATACCTGCGGCATGGCCCTTAGGTGTCACCATCATGGTAATAGTAAGAAAATCAGAGGAGATGTCACACCACATACTCTCGATTCGCTCACCGGAATCGATTGCTCCGATAGTGTAAGTAATATGCTCTCCCTGCTCTCGATCACACACAGCGAGTGTAAAACTGACCCGTGTTACGCGCTTCCCGGCTGGCTTTTCAACTGCTTCCATCTGACGCTCCATAGTTGTACCACGCCCAAATATCTAAGGGGAGGTAGGGCACTATCAGACCGCCACGCGAACTGCCTGGGCTACATGTGACCCTCTGCCCCCATTGCCTTCACCGCGCTCCTCTGAGCGTCCATCATGAAGCATTAGGACTTCACGGCCCATTCCCACAGCAAATGCAAGGTCCGCAAATAGGTCGTTAAAGAGCCACTTGATGTGACTACTTCGTTGGCCACGTCCATGAGATCTTCATCCCTATCAATTAGCGGGCACTGGGTGATACCTCCTTATGCCGAGCCTCCATAAGATCTCCTCCGAGCGGGGGAGGTCATCTTCGAGTATGCTCGGTCCTTGGCGTTATTGATGGAACCGTGTCCGAAGGAGAAATAATCGTCTGGACCCCTACATCGGTGCCTGCATATTTCTCGTGCAAGATCGAGGCGATGCTCCTTCCACTGGCCTTGGCCTCCTGTATGGCGGCGTAGACGTCCTCGCCTTTCATCGGTTTGTCATGAGCAATGACCAGTGTTGAAAACCCGAATGCAGCGTCCTCCTCATCATCAGCGGGCGAAACACTTTCTATCAAATCGTTAGGATCAAACTGCATCGCTGCATGCATGCCAGCACCATGGGTCCCATAATCCATATTGATTCCCTGCTGCTTCTCGAGCTCGAAAAAGAACAGATCGCTGTCACTAAATGGCAGATGGTAATCATTGAAATTAATAAACTGCCGCCCATCAATTCGCATCTGAAAGTGGTAGTGCGGGAAATTCGTGTAGGCGCCATTGTGTCCTACAAAGTCATTTTTGGAACAATCAAAGGACCACTCAATATTCTTCCAACGAATCGTAGAGCTCAGCACTTTGCCTTCGGGGGCCTCTTCTACGATATCGTTGATATTGGCCAACAACCTTTCACTATTCGCACACCACCTAAGGTAGGCGGAAATCTGCCGATAGCCGTATTTTAAAGCTATCAATAGGATGTCCTTGTTCTTGAATTTCCCCCGCCTCAGGAGCCAATGCAGGCAGGGCTCATCCCGACTCAGCGTTTTGAAGTCTTTTTGGCACAGGTAACACTGGTCCAGTGCATATGCGGCTTTGAAGCATTCATGCTGCTCCTGGTGCGCCCGATCATTCTCTGCCTGCCACTCCTCTCGCTCTGCATCTGTAAACCGTTCAAAATCGGCACTTGCTCTTGCCGCAGCAGCCTCGAAATCAATAGCCATTTCTGTCTCCTTACAAAATGGTCCAACGGAAATCCACTCTGGCGCTAAACGGTTTAGATATCATATCCAGAGGCCGTTTGAAATTAACCTTCCGCTACCGGGCAAAAGAGCTCGGAACCCTGTGATGAGTCTTTAAGATTAGGTTACCGGATGCCTGCTGAAAAAGCCTGGCCGATGCAGAGCTCAACTCACCAGTAAGCGGCAATCTGCCTTGCTTAAGGTACACAGGCTGAGTACACTTCGCGTCGACTAAGGGCTCTGAAGCCCTTGATTTTACTGGGTTTACGGCACTGATGCCCGTGTCGGCGGTTCGATTCCGTCTCTGGGCACCACCTTTCGTTTTCAGGTGATGCCAAGCACATCTGAAAGCACACAAGAAGCCCGCCTCGTGCGGGCTTTTTGCTGTCTGGGGTTTCGTCTAAATCTCTTCTAGAACCCCACACCTGGAAGGTATAAATCCAGACCGCTTCCAGATCGCGCTCGGCTGCAGGTGCGAGACGATACTCAGCCATTCGCTTTCAACATTCTCTGCTTGAACTCATCGACACTGAATGGACGAGGCTCCCCGCTTGACTCGCCTTCGATCAGCGCAAGCCGGATGGCTTCGATGTCCGCGCTCCGGGCCTGCTCGCGACGAATCAAGTCGCGGATATATTCGCTGTCATTGGTGTAACCGCCTACGTCGATCTGCGCCTTTATCCAGGCGTCCTGCTGATCGGTCACGGTGGTGGTTTTCCGTACAGTTGCCATGATTAAACTCCCATCATGAAAAAGTCTTGCTTGGGAGAGGCATGCTCAGACACAGGTCGCATAGCAAGAAAGCTCAAGCGCAGCGGCACCGACCTTGCATAGCCTTGAGCAAATCAAGACCAGCCATCCAGAGCCCTGCCACCTCCATCCCATTGAACTAATTTTCCCTGCCCGCCATCGAAGCCATACATTTGCTTCCACAAGGAAAATTACGTGCTCAAGTTTACTGCCTCCGCCCTCATCATCGCCGCCACTCTGGGTCTGGCTGCCTGCGACAGCAAGTCCGAACAGAAAGCACAGGACGCTCAGGCCCATCAGGAGAAATCCCAGGAGAAGATGGAGTCTGCTCAGGACAAAGTGAACGAGGCTGCCAAAGAGAACACCGAAGCGGCCAAGGACAAAGCTGCGTCCAAGGAAGCGGCTGCCGAAGAGTCGAAGACCTTCGTGCCGACGTCCGAAGTGACCAACACCATCCAGCCGGAAAAAAAGTGAAAACAGTAAATACTCTTCACAAAGTTTTCACAGCGGCCGCGTCATTGTAGAGCTGCTCCCAAGTGTGAATCCTTAAGCCCGCTCCCCCATCGCGGGCTTTTCTTTGTCCGGAATTTGACGGGCAGAGCGCTTTTCCAGATATCTGCGTACCTATAGTCAACAGTCAGCGTATTTCTTTTTGACAAAAAACTGCACTTTTTTGACGCCAGAAAATCTCTTTATTTGTCCAGCTAATTGTTGCAATGACCCGTTCATGCCGCAGCTTTTCGAGCCGATACTCTAATCACAGCAAGTCCACAAATACACCAAGGGGCAGGTTATGTTCGGAAACAAGAACAAAGCTGAACTGACAGCCATGAAGGCCGAGGTAGATGGACTCAAAGGACTGACAAGCGCACTGGAAAAATCAATGGTGGTGGTCGAGCTGGGTCTCGACGGCAAGATTCTTCGTGCCAACGATAACTTCCTCACAACGATGGGCTACCGGGCTGATGAGATGGCCAGCAAGACGCACCGCGACTTTTGCGAACCGGAGACACTCCGCAGCCGCGAATACGCGGATCTGTGGGCATCTCTGAAGGCTGGCAAGTTCATCTCCGGCACATTCAAGCGCATCGACAAGAATGGCCGCAGTGTCTGGCTTGAAGCCAGCTACAACCCGGTAACCGATACGCAGGGCAAAGCCTTCAAGGTGGTCAAGTACGCCTTGGACGTCACCAGACGTGTAATGCTCGAGAACGAGACCAACAGCAAGCTGGCAGCTGTAGACCGGGCCATGGCTGTTTGCGAATTCGAGCCCAATGGTAATGTGATAACTGCCAACAGTAACTTCCTGAACGTCATGGGTTACGCACTGAACGAGATCAAAGGTAAACACCACAGATCGTTCTGCGAACCGGCACTGGTCAACAGCCCGGAATACGTCGAATTCTGGCGCAAGCTGAATCAGGGCGAGTTCATTGGCGATCAGTTCAAACGCCTTGGCAAACATGGTCGGGTTGTCTGGCTGGAAGCCACGTATAACCCGGTTTTTGATGTCGACGGCAAGCTCTACAAGATCGTCAAGTTTGCCAGTGACATTACCCCGCGTGTCGAAAAGCAGGAAGCCGATGCGCATGGTGCGTCGCGTGCTTACCATATCTCGGCAGAAACCGAGAAAGTGGCCGAACAAGGAACCCTGGTCATTCAGGAAACCGCTCGGGAAATGCGCCAGATTGCCGAAAACATCGGCGCGTCGGCGAAGCTGGTGAGCCAACTGGGCGATCGCTCCGAGCAGATCACCGCCATCGTCAACACCATCCGCGGCATCGCCGACCAGACCAACCTGCTGGCGCTCAACGCTGCCATCGAAGCGGCACGGGCGGGTGACCAGGGGCGCGGTTTTGCCGTGGTGGCAGACGAAGTCCGGCAACTGGCCGGACGTACAAGTGGTTCTACCACCGAGATTGCCGAAATGATCGGCAAGATCCTCGCCGAAACACGTGAAGCCGTGGCGAGCATGGATGCCACGCAGGAAGGTGCCATTCGAGGTGTGATACTGGCAGATCAGGCCGGGCAGGTCATCGTCCAGATCCGCGACGGCGCGAGCGACGCGGTCGAGGCCGTGAACATGTTTGCCACCCGCATGGACGAAGCCGAAGCCTTTGCCAAACCAGGCAAACGATGACGACGGCATAAAACGCGCCACCCAAACCCGCGTCCTGCGGGTTTTTTATTGCCTCGCTTTATGTCGACTGTTCGGTGCTGGAACGCTTGAGCATTTTTCAGTGCACGCATGGAACCGCCTTGAGCAGACGTTCCACTCATCGATGAATTTCCGTTGATGAGCAGGCTGATGAGTAACCTTTTCTACAAGACCCTGCTTGATGACTTATCCCGATCCCTCGACATGCAACCGCTGGCATTTGATGATCACGGGGCGTGCAACATGATCATCGACAACACATTTGCGCTAACGCTGTTATGCGATCACGCGCGCGAACGCCTGCTGTTGATCGGCTTGCTTGAGACGCCCGAAGACATACCCCAGCAGCGTCTTCTGGCTGGAGCGCTCAATCCGTTACTCAATGCAGGCCCCGGCCTTGGTCTGGACGAGAAAAGCGGCCTTTATCACGCGTATCAAAGCATCCCTCGAGAAAAACTCGGCGTCCCGACGCTCAAGCGTGAAATTGCGAGTCTGCTGGAGTGGATGAGGAGCTGGCGCGAAGCAAGTCAATAAGCGCTTCAAGACTCGATGTCCCTTTTCGTGAGAATCAAACTATGAACCCCATTCAGTCACGCTTCTCCAGTGTGCAAGAGCTCAGGCAGTCGAACCTTGATATTCCGGCGCTCAAAGCCAATGGTCGACTTGAGGTCGACGGCAAAAGATACGAGATTCAAGCAGCCGATGACGGAACGATCGCAGTCCTTCGCCCCGAACAACAATCAAAAGCGAAAAGCTTTTTCAAAGGAGTCTCCCAGCTGGTAGGCGGCAGCAGTCAGCGCGCGCAGATTGCCCAGGTACTCAATCAGAAAGCCGCATCGACACGTACTGCCTTGCACCAGAGCCCTTTGCCGGATAGACGCTTTGACAACCTTGAGCGGGGCGAAAGTAGCTCAGCCGCAACAGCCATCAAACCCACGGCCAGACAGGCAGCGCAAAATACTTTTGACAGCTTTCATGAGTGGGCCAGGCAGGCGGAAAAGCTGTCCAACCCGTCTCAGATGGACATCTACAAAATCTATAAAAATGATGCTCCTCACTCTCGCCCCATGAGCGAGGAGCAGCAAGAAGAGTTCCTGCAAACGCTAAAGGCACTGAACGGCAAACACGGCATTGAGGTGCGCAGCCAGGATCATGACAAAGTGGTGAATAAAAAGGACCGCAACCTGGACAAGTACATTGCAGAGAGTCCAAACGCAAAAACATTTTTCTATCGAATTACCCCCAGACATGAACGCCGCGAAGGTAAGCATCAAGGGCGATTGACCATCGGCGTACAGCCCGAATACGCAACACAGCTGACACGCGCCATGGCTGCACTGATCGAGAAGGAAAGTGCAATCACACAAGGTAAAGTCATAGGCCCCGCCTGCCATGGCCAGATGACCGATTCAGCCGTTTTGTATATAAACGGCGACCTCGCAAAAGCGGAAAAGCTGGGTAACAAACTCAAACAGATGAGCGGCATACCTCCAGAAGCGTTCATCGAGCACACCCCTATGAGCATGCAATCCCTGAGCACCGGGCTGTCCTATGCAGAAAGCATCCTCGGAGACCTCAGAGGTCATGGAATGTCGCGGGCAGAAGTTATCAGTGACGCCTTGCAAATGGATGGGCGGCCATTTCTCGCCCGATTGAAGTTATCTTTGGCAGCCAATGGTTATGACCCGGACAACCCGGCCCTTCGAAACGCCAAATGAGCGCTGCGTCTGTCGTGAGCGCGGTAATTTGCAGATGCGGGTCAAACCAGCAAAACCTTGGTTATTTACCACGTCTGCGCTTCAATAGCGGCCATTGCACCTCACGCTAGCCAAAGGACCGTTCATGGCCTCGCCAGACAAGCAGCAAAAACGTGCCAAGCGCGCAAAGATCAAGGCCAAACAAAACCGCTCGGGCAAGGCCGCAACCAGCCTCGCTCATCCGGTTTTTGCCTCGGCGCTGGTCAATCAGCCGTTTGATGATGTCGAACTCGATCTGAATACCTTCGACTTCAGTGACATTGTCGAGAACGGCTTCGATCCGGCTGACTACGACGATCTTTTCACCGCCATGAAAGCAGCAGAAGCCATCAGCCAGCTCGCGCTGTGCGTGGTCTTCCTGCAATACCCGGTGCTGGCACTGGTCGTTTCCGAAGAGCAAGAAGATCCCGCCACAGACTTCATGATGGGTCTGCTGATCGTGTACCGCGCCATGTATCACGATGAGGATGAAGACACGGCAATCGAATGGATCGAAAGCCCTGCCTTCCAGAAGGATTACACCCTGGCCTCTGACCTGCTGATGAAGAGAGACACCAGAGCGGCACGCTGATGGAAGCTCGTGCCAATGCGCGGCATTGGCACGAGGGTCATGCGCCCAAGGGCACGATCAACCCAGCGCAGCAGCGCCCACGCGACCGTCCTTGCGGCGACGCGATACGATCAGACCAGCGCCGATCACCAACAGGCTGAGTACGCCGGTGGCGATGATTTCGAGGCGATGCTCTTCCTGCAGCAGCATGATGGTCAGCACCGCGACGATGAACGCGATCACAGCCCAGGTCAGCCATGGGAACAGCCACATCTTGAAGTCGATGGCCTCGCCCGCAGCAATACGCTTCCGGCGCATCCGCAGTTGCGACACGGCAATTACCAGATACACCAGCAGGGCAATGGCACCAGAGCTGGCCAGCAGAAAATCAAACACGGCAGCCGGTGCGATGTAGTTGGCGAACACGGTCAGGAACGCTGCCGCTGTCGACATGATCACCGCCCAGTGAGGCGTACCGCCCTTGCTGGTGCGCTTGGACACGGCCGGTGCATCGCCGCGCTTGCCCAGCGAGAACAGCATGCGCGAAGCGGTGTACAGGGCCGAGTTCAGGCAGCTGGTCACGGCGACCAGGACCACCAGGTCGACGATCAGCTTGGCGTTCGGAATGCCCATTGCATCGAGCACGGTCTGATACGAACCCACCTCGGCCAGGCGCGGGTCGTTCCACGGCACCAGCGACACAACGATGAAGATCGAAACCAGATAGAACAGGAAGATCCGCCAGATCACCGAGTTGGTGGCCTTGGTGATCTGCTTGCCAGGGTTCTTGGACTCCGCCGCTGCGATGGTCACAATCTCGGTGCCCATGAACGAGAACATGGTGGTCAGCATCGCCGCCAGCACCGCGCCCATGCCGTTAGGCAGGAAGCCACCGGTATCAAACAGATGGCTCACGCCACTGACGTTACTGGTTGGCAGCAGACCAAAAATCGCCGCAACACCCAGCACCACGAACGCGATGATCGCCACAACCTTGATCAGCGCAAACCAGAACTCGAATTCGCCGTAATTCTTCACACTGAACAGGTTGGTCGCGGTCAGCAGCAATGTGATGACCAGCGTGAACATCCAGATCGCGATGTTCGGGAACCAGGCGTGCAGAATGGTCGCGGCGGCGTTGGCCTCCAGCGGGATCACCAGCACCCAGAACCACCAATACAACCAGCCGATGGTGAAGCCGGCCCAATGCCCGATAGCGCGGTCGGCGTAGGTTGAGAACGAACCTGTGTCCGGCGAGGCAACGGCCATTTCGGCCAGCATGCGCATCACCAGCACCACCAGCGTACCCGCAGCGGCATAGGCCAGCAGCACGGCAGGACCAGCCTCGGCAATCGCATGGCCGGAGCCGACGAACAGACCGGCACCAATAACGCCGGCAATCGACAGCATCGTAATGTGTCGCGGTTTCAGCCCTTGTTCGAGCTCGGAAGAGTTAGCGGTACTGCTCATAAAACCACCTGTGCAAGACGAGCGAGGCACACCGAAGCATTACGTAAAAAGAAAGCTACGGTGCCGTTCTTTATTATTGACGCAAGAATTGCGCCAAAATATTTCGAAAACGACGTCGCTTAGAGAATACGAGGCTTGTAGCTTGGCCCGTGAAGCATGCAAGACGATGGTTTTATACGCAGCCTGTAGGATTTGTTACCAAACGCCTCAGATTCGTCTAAATACACGCACCAAGAATGCCCAAAAACCTCTTACAAGCGCAAACATGGTGCACCAATCAGAACGCCGCTCAGCAAATGCTACTTCCAACACCAGGCTAAAGCTGGCAACATCGCGCCTTTTTCGCGCACGCCCTGTTTTGCAGGGCATCGTGCTTGCCTTCATGCGACCGTCCGCTGCCCAGATGAGACAACCCGTCGAGCCCCTCCACGCTGGACGAAAGACGCTGATGGTTGTCCTTTAAACGCTGTGCTAGCTTGGCGTTCGCTGACAGCCAGCGCGCACACTTCAACGAGGACCCCACATGGCCGAGGCCACGCCCGCCCTGGAAATCCGCAACCTGCACAAACGCTACGATCAGCTTGAGGTGCTCAAAGGCATCTCGCTGACCGCTCGCGACGGCGATGTCATATCAATCCTCGGCTCATCCGGTTCCGGCAAGTCCACGCTGCTGCGCTGCGTCAACCTGCTGGAAAACCCGCATCAGGGGCAGATCCTGGTGGCCGGTGAAGAGTTGAAGCTCAAGGCTGCGCGCAACGGCGACCTGATTGCCGCTGATAACCGGCAGATCAACCGCTTGCGCAGCCAGATCGGTTTCGTGTTCCAGAACTTCAACCTGTGGCCGCACATGAGCGTGCTCGATAACATCATCGAAGCGCCGCGTCGCGTTCTGGGCCATAGCAAGGCCGAAGCCATCGAGGTGGCTGAAGAGCTGCTGGCCAAGGTGGGCATCGCCGACAAACGCCATGCCTACCCAGCGCAGCTCTCCGGCGGTCAACAGCAGCGCGCCGCCATTGCGCGTACGCTGGCCATGCAGCCAAAGGTCATTCTGTTCGACGAGCCAACCTCGGCACTCGACCCGGAGATGGTTCAGGAAGTACTCGGCGTCATCCGCGCGCTGGCCGAAGAAGGCCGGACCATGCTGCTGGTGACCCATGAAATGAATTTCGCACGTCAGGTATCAACTGAAGTGGTGTTTTTGCATCAGGGAATGGTCGAAGAACAGGGCACACCACAGCAAGTGTTCGAAAACCCGCTGTCGGCAAGGTGCAAACAATTCATGTCGAGTCACCGCTAACGGAGCAACACCCCATGAAGACGTACAAGAAGATCCTGCTGGTTGCCGCGGCCACGCTGGCGTTCAGCAGTGGCGCCTTTGCCGAAAAGCTGAAAATGGGTATTGAAGGGGCTTATCCGCCGTTCAATAACAAGGATGCAAGCGGCCAGGTGGTCGGCTTCGACTATGAAATCGGTCAGGCCCTGTGCGCAAAAATGAAGGTCGAATGCGAAGTGGTGACTTCCGACTGGGACGGCATCATCCCGGCACTCAACGCGCAGAAATTCGACTTCCTGATCTCATCGCTGTCGATCACCGAAGAGCGCAAGCAGGTCGTAGACTTCACCGATCCGTACTACTCGAACAAGCTGCAATTCCTTGCACCAAAGACGTCTTCCGTCGATGTTTCGTCCACTGAAAAAGCCAAAGAAAGCCTTACCGGCAAGTCAGTGGGCGCCCAACGCTCGACGCTGGCCGCCACCTGGCTGGAAGACAAACTGGGGATCCTGGACGCCAAGCTCTATGACACTCAGGAAAACGCTTTTCTTGATCTGCTTTCCGGTCGCGTCGACGTCATGCTGGCCGACAAGTACGTCAGCTACGAGTGGCTGAAAAGCGAGGCCGGGCAAAACTTCGAGTTCAAGGGCGAGCCTGTTGTGGAAAACGACAAGATCGGTATCGCGGTGCGCAAAGGCGACGACCCGTTGCGCGAGCGTCTGAACGCAGCCCTGAAAGAAATCATCGCTGACGGCACCTATAAAAAGATCAACGACAAGTATTTCCCTTTCAGCATTCTCTGATTCACCCGACCACGCTGCCGCTGCCTCAACACGAGGCGCGGCGACTGGTCCTGACAAAGCCTGCCCATGAACATTGATCTCCACGGATTCGGCCCGGCCCTTGCGGCTGGCGCGCTGATGACGGTCCAGCTTGCACTCTCGGCCCTGTGCCTGGGGCTGGTGCTCGGACTGCTCGGCGCCCTGGCCAAGACCTCGCCCTATAAGCCACTGCAATGGCTGGGCGGCACTTACTCGACGCTGGTACGCGGCATTCCCGAATTGCTCTGGGTGTTGCTGATCTACTTCGGCACCGTCAACGGCATGCGCGCATTGGGCGAATGGCTCGGCATCCCGAACCTGGCTCTGAGCGCGTTCGCCGCCGGAGTTATCGCCCTCGGGCTGTGTTTTGGCGCGTATGCCACCGAGGTGTTTCGCGGCGCAATTCTCGCTATTCCCAAAGGCCATCGTGAAGCCGGGTTAGCGCTGGGCATGTCACGGCCGCGCATCCTCTTCAAGCTGGTGCTGCCGCAGATGTGGCGCATCGCCCTGCCAGGCCTGGGCAATCTGTTCATGATTCTGATGAAAGACACCGCGCTGGTCTCGGTGATCGGCCTGGAAGAAATCATGCGTCACGCGCAGATCGCCGTGGGCTTCACCAAAGAAGCGTTCACGTTCTATATGGTCGCAGCCATCATGTATCTGGGCCTGACCGTGCTGGCCATGCTCGGCATGTATTTCTTCGAAAAACGTGCAAGTCGCGGCTTTCTGAGGAGCGCGTCATGAACTGGGAAGTCATCATCAAATGGTTGCCGCGACTGGCGCAGGGCGCGACCCTGACCCTGGAGCTGGTGGCCATCGCCGTCATAGCCGGGCTGATCCTCGCCATCCCGATTGGCATTGCCCGTGCCTCGCGGCATTGGCCGGTGCGCGCCCTACCCTACGCTTACATCTTTTTCTTCCGCGGCACACCGCTGCTGGTGCAACTGTTTCTGGTCTATTACGGCCTGGCGCAGTTCGACGTGATGCGTCAGGGGCCGCTGTGGCCGTACCTGCGCGACCCTTTCTGGTGTGCGGTTGTCACCATGACCCTGCACACCGCCGCCTACATCGCAGAAATCCTGCGCGGCGCAATTCAGGCCGTGCCGGTCGGCGAAGTCGAGGCTGCGCGGGCGCTGGGCATGTCGAAATGGAAAGCACTGTTCTACATCGTCCTGCCCCGCGCGGCACGTATCGGCCTGCCTGCCTACAGCAACGAAGTAATCCTGATGCTCAAGGCCAGCGCGCTGGCAAGCACAGTCACCCTGCTGGAGTTGACCGGCATGGCCCGCACGATCATTGCCCGTACTTACCTGCCGGTAGAAATTTTCTTCGCCGCCGGTATGTTCTACCTCGTGATGACGTTCGTGCTGGTACAAGGCTTCCGCCTGCTGGAAAAGCTGCTGCGTGTAGACGCCAGTCAGGGGCGCTGATATGAAGGGTGCTGGCGTCGATCCAGTCAGCACCTTGCCCCGCGAGGCCGCCACTATGCCCACTGAACCTTGCTTGCAGGATGAACACCTCGGCAGCCACTTTCGTGCGCTGGACAGCTTCCTGTTCGCGCATCAGGCCCTGTGGCGACCCAAGCCGTTCACACACCTGCGCCTGCCGTGGGAAGACAAATACCCGGTCCTCGCGCACTGGCTGCGGCAACGCACGCTGGAACAGGCCGAGGCCGCGCATAACCACCCGGAACAACTCGACGCGCCGTTTCCCTTCCCGCAGCTGGCCACGGAGGCCGTCGCCCTGAGCGATGTCGCTGAACTGCCTGCGTATCCTCTGGAGCCAATCGATGCGCGCATGAGTGTCGACGTGCCGGGGCGCAAATGGCAACAGATCGAAGCCTTCGCCAGCCATCTGGACAGGCGTGATACCACCACGCACTGGCTGGACTGGTGCGCAGGCAAAGGCCACCTGGGGCGGCGCCTGACCGGGCGCGGTCAGCGTCTGACCTGCCTGGAGCACGACCCGGCGCTGATCGAAGCGGGGCTGACACTCAGTGCCCGGCAAGGCATCGACGCGCGGCATGTGCAGCAGGATGTAATGGCCGACGACGCTTGGCGCTGCCTGCAACCCGAGCACACACCCGTGGCGCTGCATGCCTGCGGCGACCTGCACATTCAGCTGATGGAGCTGGCCAGCCAGACCGGCTGCCGGTACATGGCAATCGCGCCGTGCTGCTACAACCGCACCCGGCACGACCTGTATCGGCCGCTGTCCAGCGACGGCAAGGCATCGGGCTTGAAGCTGTCACGAGACGAACTCGGTCTGCCGCTCAGCGAAACCGTGACGGCTGGCGCTCGCGTACGTCGTCAACGCGACACCTCGATGGCCCGCCGCCTGGGCTTCGACCTGCTGCAGCGTAGCTTGCGCGGCATTGACGATTACTTGCCCACGCCTTCGCTGCCGACATCCTGGCTGGATGCTTCCTACGCGGACTACTGCAATCATCTGGCGCGATTGAAGAATCTGCCGGCACCGGGCCAGCAGGACTGGGCTTCTCTGGAAGCCGCTGGCTGGAAAAGGCTGGCCGAAGTACGCAATCTGGAACTGGTCCGCGACCTTTTTCGGCGTCCGCTGGAGATGTGGCTGGTGCTCGACAGGGCAATGTATGTCCACGAGCAGGGTTACAGCGTCAGCGTTGGCACTTTCTGTGACAGCCGGATTACACCACGCAACCTGCTGATTCTGGCTCGAAAATCGTGACCTAAATCGATTGAGCAACCTGTGGATAAGTCTGTTGATGAAAATGTGGATGAGTGCGTTAAAGCTTGGCGCGCCAGTTACTGAAGCCCCTTATTTTTTCCCGCAATCCTTTCCGTAACCCGCAAAAGCAATGCCTTGCGGCTCAATGCACCCGACTGCACATAATTACCCAGCTGCGCAAATCTTTATCGGCAAATTGTGCATAAAGATTTGGTAAAGGCTCTGGCGCAAGCGTTTTGCGCGGCTCAATCGTGCACACGCAGACGCCTGTGCACGAGCTGTCCGGCGCAAGATTTCAGACCTCTTCGACACACTCCAGCGAGCGCTCGACCATGACTTTGGCCATTTCCAGCATGTGCATGGAAGCGAACGCCAGATCGCGCTGCGAACCGGTCAGTTCATCGCCAAGTTCGTGAGCGGTGGCCGATGCGCAGCGCAGGAAATCCAGCGCATGCACCAACGTTGCTTCCAGGCTGATGAAGTCGAACTTGCTGTCGTGCGGTTCTTTGTCAGTGCGGGGGATTGGCAGGTAACACGCCATGGCGCGCTTGACGACCGCCTTGTCGAAGATTGGCGCGGTGCTGGACTGTTTGTTGGGCGGATCGGGGGTTACTTTGACCATGCTTAGCTCTCTCCTCAATGGAGCTGCCACTGGGTCGCGACTAAACGATTGAGGTGGCAGCTGTGCGAAAGGTTAGTCGACCGGGAGCTAAGACCGGCGCACCCGAAGGTGCCCTCACGCACAGCCGCCATAGAGTGCAGGAAGAAGACCTGACCAAAACAGCGACGCGATACGCCTTAACTCAAATCCGGGCGACTAAACCCGATCGCTGATAGCCAGCGACGGGCGGAGATTAGAAGCCCATACAGGTAGGCGCAAGCGGTCGGGGATTCTCTCGGAAATGTCCTTCAAAAGAAAGAGACGGTGCCTGCAAAAACCGGCCTGAAAGCGTTGCAAAAGGTGAGTTCACAGTACGACGCTTTGATTCTGGCCGAAGGCCGTAGGAGCGAACTTGTTCGCGAAGACTGAATACGCAGCGCCGCATTCCTGTCATGACTCACTACTAAAACTGATCATCCTTCAACCGCGCAAACGGCACACTGCGGTTCTGCAGCTTGCGCAACGTCAGCTTGTAGGCACTGGACTTGATCTGACTGCCCATCGGCGTCTCCTCCAGCAAAATCCGACCCGACGCAAAGGCACAGCCCGTGCTAATCATCTTGTACTTGAGCAGATACAGCCCCGGGTCCATCTTGGCAAACGTAAACACCGCACCAGCCGGCACAAACGCATGCCGAAACGCCCTGCGCCCCACCGCATCCGTGACCTTGGCATACACCGCCGACTCGCCAGCCGAGTTATCCACAGTGATCTGCGACCAGCCGTTGTCCTTGAGCAACGGCATGTCTTTCACGTAACCCGCCTTTTCCGGCCAGGGCGCGCCCATCGGATCCAGCGCGGGCACCTCACACTCGGACGTTACCGTATCAACCGGCTTGGCCGGGCTGGCCACAGGCTCTTCAACCGGCGCGGCGGGCGCTGGCTTGACCCACGTCTGCGCAGCCGGCACCGGCTCGGCTGGCACAAACGCCTTGCCAGCATCCGGGTCATAACCCATCCACGCCCCGGCTGCGCAAAACACCACAAACACCAGCGCCCAACGCCACGCACTGCGACGACGCTTGTCACTGGAAGGCGATGAGAAGGAAGGAGAAGCCTTTGGCACCGGGCCCGTCCGGGCCGCCCGAGAGGGCGTTGCAGTGGCAGTAGCAGAATTTGCGGCATACACATGCACCGCCTGCCCACCCGCCGCACGCGCCTGCTTGCGCCGCAACGCGTCCATACGAGCCTTGTGCTCATCGGCAGCAAGCTGCGCATCATAAGCCGCACGCCGCAAAGGGTCCGCCAGCACATCATGAGACGCGTTGACCACGCCCATCATGTCCGAGGCATAAGGGTCGGGATTCCTGTCCGGGTGCAGCTTCTGCGCCAGCTTGCGATAAGCCTTCTTGATCTGCTCAGGAGAGGCATCGCGAGCAACACTCAGCAGCTCGTAATGCGTGGGCGTTCTCTGCATTGCACTTGCTGTCCATGGCTGACTGCCATTTTTGATACAGATGTATCGGCCAAAAAGCCCATATCTCCAGTGCAAATGCAACGCAACAAGAACCAGCCCACAATAAAATGCCCGAATCCAGAGGATCCGGGCATTTCTTGAAACATAGATGAAGCTTTCGTGAGCGTCCAGACGCACATTCATGCGATTCAGACAGCAATCCTCAGCCCCACCTTGCGCAAGACCCGACAGGCCAGACGCAACTACAAATATCCTTCAACAACTCCTCAGCGAATGAGCAGCCTGCGGCAAACAACACCCCAAACCCGGTTACGATCCATCGCATTACTCATCAGATAGTCCTTTATCTGCTGGCTGAAAAGCTAACGTCCCGTGCTGCTGACTCAGTAGCCTGGGCCGTTGAGAACAAGCCTATGCAAAGCCCCCCCGCCCTGCAACAGCCCAAAAATGGCGGGGTCGGATGGGTGCCTGTTCACGCACCAGATAGCCATCAACGCTGGACGCATCGGTTTGCACGACCAGGTTAAAAATCGAGCGTTCTGTCAGGTACAAGCTGCGCGTGCCAGAGGCGAAATCAGCGTCCAAATGCGCAGTGCTCGCACACATCAAGCAGACCATTCCGCCAAAACCAACAGAAACGTCCTTCACCACCACCCGCCCGCATCCCACTCAAAGCGCCAATGGTCGATTTTTTTCAACTGAATCAGACAGCTAGGCTTTACAAGCGCATCAGAAGCTATATACTCGCAGCCCATTACGCCGGTATAGCTCAGTTGGTAGAGCAACTGACTTGTAATCAGTAGGTCCCGGGTTCGACTCCTGGTGCCGGCACCATATAAATCAAGGGCTTGCAGCAATGCAGGCCCTTGTTTTTTTCCCCAGACGTAATAAGCCACGTAACAAGGCCACCGATCAGGCCTGTCTTACGTGCTCCACGTCGAGCTCCAACCGCAGCTACAGACGCTCATGAGCAGTAGCGCGAGACCCTGGCCAACCGCTCGGTACAGGGTGCCCCGCTCAAAATCTGAGGGGGGTCAGAAAAAAGGTAATATTAGTAATACGTCTCGGGAAAATTGGCTGCAGCCCTTGCAGGCCGTGGCTTTCAGCGTTTTCGGGCAAAGGTAATATTGAAGCGATACAAAGGTGATAATATTACCTTTTACTAAAGCTATATTTTCATTTCCTAAAACCCAATGAATCCGGGGGTTTCAGGAAAATATTACCTTTCATATCGCTTCATATTACCTTTCGATGTAATACGCGCAGCCCAGTAAAACCGTGGCCTCCAGCTCAGGTTCGTGGGTCATATAGCTAATATCGCTCTTTTTGAAAACACCCTCCCATACCTGAGATTCGATCTCATTTAAAACGGCTTTTTTCAAAACGCCGACTGCAGCGGATTAAGGTCTTCAGGTCGTCACCAGCACGTGTAACCGTGTGCAACGTCCAAAGCATCCTGAGTGCGGCTATAGCCCTCGTCCTGCGTGCGTTGTAGAGGTTTGACCTGCTCTGGCTATGGATGCCCTGATGCGCCGCTTCAGGACTGGTGTCGATTTGGAAAACCACCCTCCTCCTCGGTTTTCCAACTTTTCACCCAAGCGGGCCGGGCCCTTGAGGTTTGCCACCATCTGTACCGCTCCGTCGCTCACTGTGTAAGGCGCTGACATTTTTCTGCATAAGCTTGCACGTTGTGCAATTGCCGCTCCCCTGCGCAACCCCACGGCTGGCCTGGGCTGGGGTAGTGCTTTCATCGCATCTGGATTTGCACAAAAAACGGACGTGGAGCCCGTCGGCGGGAGGGGGATAAGTGCTTTTCGTTAGCTTTTTTATTGCTAGCTCGATTTTTAGGGCCGCGCAGATTTGGTCCATCTGTCGCAGAGTCTTAGCGGCTCGCTGGCCTTCGTCCGTCTTACCTCACGTAGTTCGCCCGAGTTATGATCAGATATGCATCCGAATCCGTTGATACTTTGCGTACTGGGTCTATACCAGTTGTATCAGATTGGGCTATACGTGGAGAGCCTAAGAGCAAGGGCTACATAATAGGGATGCAGCAGCTCTAAAGTGTAAAAACTAATTAAATTGCTTCAACGCCACGATCTCGATCTTATCAGAACAAATTCTGTAAACAGTCTACAATGAAACCTAAACTACTGACCTGAGAAGCTCAACATGAACGAAGATATTTTTTTTGAAAAAATGCGCGACGGCAGTTTGGTTCTACACTTCTTGAAAATATGTGTAAAGCAAGACTTACAAAACGGAATAACTTTGACTGGGCACGGCCAATTAAAAATCAATCCTAATGGCGCACTGCATGTCGAAATGGTATGCACTGACTCAGCTGGATACAACTGCAACTTGGGGCAGGCCATTTTCCCCAAAGACCCCTTTGATGCATCTCAAACGCTACATCTTTCGGCGACCAGCTTAAGTGGTACAGAATTCACGTCATCAGGCTTTAGCATAAGAAAAAACGTTTTCTATTCCGAAAATTTTTTAATTGACTTTTCTTTAGCTAGTATAGAATGGTTATCTGAAGGATCTACAGAGTTTAAGCACAAAAAATATTTAAAGTTTGAGGTCGCAGAAAGCTGCGCACCACCATCTAATAAAGTTAACACGATTATTAATTCGCTAGGCAGTGAAAAACATGATTGGAATCAATGTTTGGTCGAGCTGGCTGATTATGACTGCAGTATATCTATAGTGGATCAGAATTCCTACGTAGAGGTACATGCAAAAGGTGATTTTGATATCGAGGAGGTATATCAGGCATTAGTTTTCTACCTAGGCATAACTTCAGGACGCTTGCCACAGCCATATGCCATTTTTCGCAGAGAAGAAGAGCTTCAAAAGCTTCAGCTGAGATCAGTAAGTAAAATGCTTAGGTCAGGTTCAATGCCAGCTCCTTTCCCCAAACTTATTGCCGGCTGTGATTGGCCAAGCGTTCACTATGAAATTTTACAAAACATGTTAGAAATAAAGAAAAACTTCCCTGAGCGCTTTTCTAGCACCTATGCGCAATGGTTGAGAGTTTGGCATGCACATCGCTCTGACCCCAATGTTACGGCATTAACACTGAGCGTTGCGATCGAAGGCATATTAAATGATATCTACATACCACACTTAGAATCTAGAAGCGAAGACACACAGCTCGACAATATAAAAAGCACAATAATTGAACAATTGAAGACCCTTAAGCTTAATGAGGCTCACGCAAAAACTTTGATTGATAGCGTCACAAGGTGGGGCAATATTCATCCAAAAAAAGCGCTTTCTATTCTGGTAGAAAAAGAGCTGCTCCGAGCAACTGAAAAGAAGTCATGGGTATACTTAAGAGGAGCGTCTGCACACCCCAAATCTTCTGAAATCTCAAAAAAATTAACGCCCAAGCAGTTTGAGCGAATCGGGGACTGTCTTACCCTATTTTACAAACTGACACTACATGTTTACAGATATAAAGGCCCGCACACAGAATATGGCATACCACACACCCCTCCACTTGTGCAAAGTGATTACTTTAATGTGCTTGAATAGAAGCCTTACCAGGTCACTCCATTTTCAACCATAGAATTAAGAAGATAAATCACTATAGGAAGCAGAAGAAAACTGAACCCTATGCGAAAATGCCTGACAACATGAAAATTCATACTGCTAACGAAAACCAAGGAAGAGAGATGGACGTAACCGAGATCGCTGCAATGCTGGTCAAACGGCTTGAAGGCTTGCAGCACGAAATCCGGCAGCAATGGAACAACCCTCAAGGCACACACACCCGGCACTTCGTCGTAGATGGGCTTCTGAACGATGATATGGCGCAGGCTATCTACGACGCCTTTCCAAAAGCAGCTGACGGTTTCTTCGATCGCCAATCGTTCCGCGAGAAGAAAAAGACGATGACGGATCTGAGTGAATTCCCCGAGATCTTGAGCAACATCACCTATGCTATCCAGCATCCGGACGTGGTGGCCAAGGTTTCCGAGCTGGTGGGCTTCGAGAAAATCACTCCCGACCCGTCATTGTACGCTGGCGGGCTGTCGATGATGTTTAAGGGTGATTTCCTCAATCCACACATCGACAACAGCCATGACGGCACGCGCAACCTCTACCGCCGGCTCAACCTGCTGTATTACGTCACGCCCAATTGGTCGGTCGACAACGGCGGAAACTTTGAGCTGTGGGACCACCAGGTTAAAAAGCAGAAGACTGTCGTTTCCGGGTTCAACCGTCTGGTAGTGATGGAGACGAATAAGGATTCCTGGCACTCGGTCAGCCCCGTAACAGCAGCCACGGCACGCTGCTGCGTCTCCAATTACTACTTTTCTGAGGTGTCGCCGGATGACCACGATTACTTCCACGTGACCTCATTCAGTGGCCGGCCCGACGAAACAGGACGGCGACTGCTCGGTATTGTCGACAACGGCCTTCGCAACATCGTATCCAAAGTGCTTGGTAAGGGTCGGGGCCGCAACCTGGTTAACAAGACCGGGGACAAGGCATAGGAACGCTGCCTCGATCAGAGCGTTACTGTCTTGAGCTTCACCGACAGTAACGCTGCCTTTGCTGCATCCGCAGTGAACGCAGATGCATTTCCTGGTACCGGCGTTGGCCCGTGCGTGTGCCCAGCGAGCTGGGTGTTCATGTCTTGAACCAGATCGAGCAAGTCACACACGACCTGAAAGATGTTCACGCCTCCCGACCCAACCCAGTTCTTAGGAGCCTGCAAACGCTGGCTCTTATTGGCGATGCTCTCACGCAAACCCTGGATCCGTTCGTGCATGTCGCCACCTACCGTGGCGTTGTGCTTCTGGCCGACCACCAGGTTCAGGTCACGGCCTGTTGCCTGATGCAGGTCATCCACTGCCGCCAAGCTTGCAGATCCGCCTGACAGCAGCTTGAGCGCCCCCAGGGCCTCGATCTTCTTCACCCCACCCACTGACTCGGTCGAATGGTCATCCACCGTCCTTGTGTGACTCTGGAAGCGCTCGGCGTTGGTCATGGCGTCGACCTCGCGCTCGATCGCCTGGTCCTGGATTTTGCCATCGGTCTTGCGCAACCAGTTACCGTCCGCGTCGACGCGTTGCTGTACTGCGTCACTGTGCTGCCACACCTGATCGCCCTTGGGGACCTTTGGCAGTGTGAGGCCGTGTGGCAGGATGGTCTGGATGTAGGGCTTGTGTGGCAGGCCATAGGCAAAGCACACCACCACGCTGGTGCCCTCCTCCGGAAAGGCAAAGAAACCCATTTCATCACCGCCCACTGGCATGGGCAGCGGCACACCGGCCAGTACCGGCAGCGCTGTATCAATCTCGCCGTCCGGCCCCATCACCTGCAGGTCGACCGAGAAGCGCGGACGGAAGTCGTCACACAGTCCAGCGCTGGCCGGCGCATCCGCCACGGCCACCACCTTGGCAAAGCGCGGCAAGTGATAGCCGCCGGTGAGTTCAGGAAATTGTCGTTCTACGCTGCGCTTGATTGCGTCGTCCATTTGATTGCCATCTGTGTGCCGGCCAGCGTCACGTTCGTGATCCGCTCGCCCTGGTTGATTGATACGCCTGGTCGCAAGCCTGGTAAAGCCGCGATCATCGCGCTCTGGCTTCCCTGGTAACCGTCGAAAAGGTTGACCGGCAACTGCAACGGCGACCGAGCGCCGTAGAAACTGTCAGCCCAGGCACCGACGTAGATCTCGCCGTCACCCTGTTGCTGCCAGATAAAATCCTTGATGCCGAACACCCGCGCCATGCTGTCCAGCGCCTGGTATCCAGCGGCCAGGTTGTAGAAAAACGGCGTTTTGACGCGTGTATAGGCCTGATCCGGAACCCGAAAACGCAGGCCGGTCTTGCCGCCGATATCCGCAAGCACTGCGCGCAGATCGACATGACGCAGGTTCATGGGCAGGGAGTTGGCCAGCACCGCGGCTAACTCTCGACACAGCACCACCTGCTCGATGCCGTTGGTGGCAGTGCAGCGTTCAACATAGCCAATGAAATGGCGCTGCAGGACCGCTTCGTTGTAGCCGATGTCGAACGTGACCAATCCTTTGACGGTAGCGCCGGCCCTGATCGTGAACGTGGCACGGCCCGGACTCTTAAGGTCCAGACGAACATCATCGTTGATCAGCGGCATTATCACGCCGCCGATCGTCAGCACCTTGTGCAGCTTCATGCTCATGGCTTGCCGCCCAGGTAGGTGTCTACTTTCTTGAGCACGGCCTCAAAACCGGTCAGCTCTTCGGCTGTGCCCGATCCGGACCCGCTGCCCGCCACACCATCGCCAGGCGCGGACTGGGATGTCACGCCGTTGCCGGCGCGACGGTTCTCGACCTTCTCCGGGTTCGATAGCTTCTCGCTCAAGGTGAACTGGACGATCCATTGGGCCAGTGTGTCGTCCTCACGGGCGCTGACCCCGTCGGAGAACGTCACCTGCCGGATGCCAAACGCCTTGGCCGTGTCGTTCACGATGCGGTAGGTCTGCAGCTGGCCACCGCCTGCAGTCGCCTCGGCCAGGCGCATGATGGTGCGCAGGTTCTCGAGGGATTTGTAGGGGATCGTCAGCGCTACGGTCAGCGTCTTGGGCTTGAAACCCTTGTGTGACTTGTCAGTACCCGATGTCTGACCGCCCAGCTCGTCGGCCTCGATCTTGAGGTTGGCCGTCAGCTTCATGCGGTGGCCGATGATCTGCTCGCCGTTGAGTAGCAGCGTCATAGGCCCACCAGTTCCTGAACAAAGCTCAAGCTCTCTGCAGAGCCCACCAGCAATGCGCCGGCACAGAGCGGCCACTCATGACCTGGTGCTTCGCCCTCGAGCAGTTCCCGGCGCAGTTGGCCCAGGTCACCCGGTCCCAGCATCCTGGACTGGATCGATACATCGTCGGCACTGTTCGTGAACTGGGCTTTCAGGTCGGCCAACTGCTGCTCGCGTTCTTGTACCTGTGCCTTTTTTCGTGCCTGCAGATCGGCCAGGTCAGCCATGGGCGAGCTTTCGGCGGCATAGCCCTCAAGTACCGCCAGTTGGCTGGCCATGGACTGGCTGGCCAGCTTGGTGATGGGGCAGCGCTGCAGCGGCAATTGGCTCCAGAGCGGCATTTGCCCAGCGATCGGCATCACCCACTTTTCCACCTCAAGCTTGGCCAGGTGTTCGGCACGACGCTCCGCGCGCACCAGGTCAGGCATAGGCAACACCACGTTGAAGCGACCCAACGTCGCCGCGAGCTGGTCCAGGCGTGTGGCGAGGAATATCAGTACCAGGGCGCTTTGCTGACCTTGGGGCCGCACAGCGTCAGTGGTATCAGTCAGCTTGTCGGCCAGCAGCTGCAGCAGGTTGGGCGCAGACAAAAAGCGCTGATGGCCACCGCTGCCCTGGCCTACACCGTGCTGAAACGGCGTCACGACGATACACGACGGGACGTTTTCAAACTGCGCGACCAATGCATCGCGCCCAGCGCTGATGGCCGACTTCGCGGCACCTGCAATCAGGCCAGGGCTGGTCTTGGCGATATCGGCCAGCATCGAGACGCGCTGGCCGGTGATTGCCATTTCGCTCTGGATCAGGTCGCGTGCACCTGCCATCTGATCCATCCACTGCGTGGCCTGCACCGGCCACTGCAGTTTGATCGGTGCCCATTCATTCGCCATCGAGCACGACCGCTTCAATCCAGCCCGGAGTAGCCGGCTGCGTGGTTTCCTTCGGATAGCCCCGCACCTGCGGCCATTCACGCACGGCCTGCCGCCAGGTCAGCAACTGGGTGAACTGCTCGGGTGTGATCGGCAGTTCACCGCCCAGGTCGCGTGCATCGCGGTACTGCGAGACCAGGCTGTCCGACACCTTCAAACGCAGCTCTACCCAGAGCTTGGCCAGCAACGCAGGATCGGCCTGGACAACGATGTCCTCGGCGTACTCGGTAGCGTGACCACCGGCGTCCAGGTACTCGACAACGGCCTGGTAAAGCGGCGGGTTGTAGTCCTGGGTAACGTGACAACGGTTGCCAGCAACGGTTATCACGAACGAGCCATCGTTTTTAAGGGCCACATCGGAGAACGTTACGCCCAAGGTCACCGGTTCTTCGGGAGCCGCGAACGTGGGCGGCAAAACCTCTTCGGGAGTGTCGAGAAGTGCGTCTGTCATGCTGCGTACCTCCAGGCGAAACCGTAAATGGTGCTTCCGCCACTGAATGAAATAACGGTACCGCCGGCTGCCTGGCCACTTCGACCAACCACACCTGCACCACCTGAGTAGTAATGCATCAGCGAGTAACACCAGGTGCCGCCTGCTGGCAGTCGTACTTCGGTCGCGGTGACGGACACCGCTAGAAAGTTGTTGTTATCAGGGCGGTAAAAATTCTGTTCGCCCCAGAGCAGGCCGAGGTCACTGGCATCCACTTGCGCCCGAACGCCTGCGCCGTTGGTTGCCCATCCCAAACGCAACTGGTTGGTGGCCTGGTTGGCTCCACCGCCCTGTTGCACGGGTACAAAACCGAGGCGGTTCTGCAGGTAGTGAACGGCCCCGTTTGAGGCACGGCGAAAGTAAGGAAACTCCGGGTTGTCACTGGCAAAACCCGCAGCGGTGATCGAGTCAGCAACAACCCGTGCGGAGACCAACGCATTGACCTGGGTAACGGTGTAACAGTCAGTGATGCCATAGCCGGCGATCGAGTTGGATTTATTGGCCTTGTCGTTGGGGTTGAACGACTGTTCCGTCCAGATGCGGCCCATGTCGGTGGCGTCGACCGTCAATTTCAGTCCAACGTCCGACCAGCCGATATACACCTTGTTGGTCTTCTGGCCGGCACCGCCGCCCTGCTGCAAGGGCGTGTAGCCGATCTGCGGCTGCAGGTAATACACCTTGTCATCCGAACTACGGCGGAAGTATGGGTAGTCGGTGTTGTTGCTGGCAAAACCGGCGTGGATGATCGAGTCGGCCAGTACCCGCCTGCCCACCAGGTCGTTTACCTGCGTGGTGGTGTAGGCATCGGTGATGCCGTAGCCGGCCAGCGTTGTGGCTTTGTTGGCCTTGTCATTGGGATTGAAGCTGGTGTCCGTCCAGATCCTGCCCCCGTCTGTGCCGTCCACACTCACTTTGAGCCTGTCTCCGGTCCAGCCGATGTTGATTCTGTTGCTCAGCATCCCAGGCCCACCGCCTTGCTTCACGAAACTGCTGTTCGCGTCATCCTTGCTGTACGCGTCGGTGATTCCGTATCCGGCGAGCGTCGTGGGATTGCCGCCGCTGGTCACCAGGCCTTTCAAGTTGACGGCGACTCGCGTGTACGTACCTGCCGCCACGCCGCTATCGGCCAGGGTCAGGGTGATAGTGGTGTCACCCGCACCGTCATAGGTCCCGATGCCACTCGCCGCGCCGTTGAATCGAATGGCTCGCGCTGTGGCCAGACGTGCAGCCCTGCCGACGGCGGTCGAGCCATCAACAATCGATGCGATCGCCTGGTTGATTACCGTGCGTACGGCATTGACCATTCTGGTGGTGGCCAGCACCCCGCCGCTGTTGCTGTTTGGATCGTCGCTGATCGCGTTGGGCAGGTTGCCCAGACCGACGTCGCCTTTGGTCGTCGCGCGCGCACGCAGCGCCGGATAATCCCCAACCCGAGCCGCGAAGTACTTCACCAGCTCGCTGTCGATCGCCTCGACCGGGCGCAGGTCGACCAGGCTGCTGGTACCGGTGATGTCGGCCAGCGGCACCAGGTAGTGCCTGGCCGATGCGCTGTCGGTGTAATCGACCTTTGCGTCCTGGCCGAACACAACCTTGAACGAGGCCACGACATCGCTCAGTTCGCGCTGCAGCACCACGTCCAGCCAGGCTTTGGTTGGCACTGCCGGCACGGTCACGGGCAACACGGCATCGAGCTGCAGACGAACGCCGTCGACATACGCCACGCCGGGGTTGAGCTGGTAGGCAGCGCCCACCTTCTGCAACTGCAGGCCTGCGCCGAAAAAGCAGGCACGCCCGAACATGTCACGGTTGCTGATGCGCTCGCGCTCGTCGATGCCCTTCATTCGCGCCGTGTAATCGAACTGCCAGGTACTGGCGTCGATCTTGATGCCGGTCAGCTGCTGGGCACCGTCAAACACCACCAAGAAGTTGCGCGTGACGTTGTTGCCGATCTGGTCGGGCAGGATGTTTTTGCGCTTCTGTTGCACCGGCACGTAAGCGACCGACAGCAGCACGTCGTCGCTGGTCTCCATGCCGATCCAGTTCCAGTCGAAGTCACCGATATCGGTGCCCATCAACAGGCTGTACACCACCTGGTTGGGATTGACGAAGCCCTGCTGGGTGATGCTTGCGGTGTAGACGATCTGAGCCGCTGGCGGCTTCACGCCGGCGCGGTTGACCGGGCCGCTCACATTGAGGCCTGGCACGTTGGCCAGCACGAATCGGGCAACGGTCAGCGGCAGGTTGGCCGCTTGTTTCTGGGCGATCAGTTTTTCGCCGGCAATGGTGATGCTTGCAGCCATGAGGGCTCCTAAAGGCTGGCGACCAGCGTTTGCTGATCGTCATTGAAATCCACCAGGGCAACAGCAAGCCGCACCGGGGTGATGGTTACAAAGTCATACCGGCGACAGGTGCGCCCGTACTGACGGATCAGCACACGCAACAGGTCGGGGTTCTCGGACAGTTGGGAATCGCTCAGGGTGAGCAGCACGACGTCCCAGTCGCGTTCGGGCATACGCTCCTGAATCTCGACATAGCCGACGCCGAGGCGCTCCAGGATGCGTTTCAATCCGGCAGTGCTGCCGGCGTCAACGGAGTTGATAAAGGCGTACTTGACCCGCAACCGGAACAGACTTTCCGGCTCGGCGGCAAAGCGGGTGACGTCGCGCTGCCAGGCCCACAGTTCCAGAATGGACAGGTGGCAGGTGTCAGCGTCGAACTGCAGGTAAGGCCAGCGCAGCCACTCGGTGGCCTGCTCCCACCAGAGCTGGGCAGTGGCCACCAGCTTGGTCAGCTCCAGGCCTTCGAGCCAGAACGGCAGTTTGAGCTTGATCATTGCAGATCCACCGCCAGGCTCTGGATCCGGGGGATTGTCAGCGCGGACACGATGTCGGCATTGGCGAAACGCAGCGAGCTGATGTTGGGAAACTGGGCGTGCAGCTCTTCGGTCAGGCGGCTGAAACTGAACCGCGACTGAGGAAACGTGCGGGTCGGCGCGTAGTCGCTCTGGGTGCTCTCGCGAAACGCGGCCCGGATGAACAGCCCGGCTTCGGTCTGCAGCGTCTGCAACTGCAGCTCCGTCAGGTTGGCCGCCGGCCAGACGTTGACGCTGATCGCGTGCCAAGTTTCGGGTATGGCCATGGCCAGCAGGTCGTCACCGTGACCGTGGTTGCCGCCGTCACGGATATGCGTGTTGATCTGCTCGAGGAAGGTGTCGGCTGGCACGCCAGCGTCGAACAGCACGTACGCATTGGCGCTGCCTGGCCCACGTGGCGCGCCGTGTTCAAAGTACACGCCGTCCGCAGCCACGCCTGGAAACCCGGTGATGATCGCCCGGTACACCGCGTCGGTATGCCACTGGTTCACCGCCGAGAACTGGTTGCGCACACGCAGGCGCAACTGGTCGTCGTGCTCGGAATCCGCCCCAGGCGTCTGCAGCCAGTCGGTGTTATTCACCACCTGGACAACGCCCGGCACCGACTGAGGCAGCACCGCGTAGTAACCCGGTGCCAGGTTGTAGCCGCTGCCGGCACCCACGGCCTTGACCGGCACCACCAACTGGCTCTGGCCCTCTTCAAAGCTGCGCGGTTCGGTGGTCACCAACTGATAGATATGACCATTGAGGGTCGGCGACTGGACGACCGTGCCGATCGGCACTTCCAGCTCGCCGCCGGTATTCGCGCGGGTGAACAGCAGTTCACCGGTGGCCACCGTGGCGGCCTTGCGCTCGATATTCACCGCCCAGGCCAGCATATCCAGCCACTGCGCGCCGGCGGTCTTGACGAAGAAGTTCGGCAGCACCGTGCCGCTGACGAACTCCAGCAGCCACAGCACCGGTTTGGTGACCAGCGCCGTGATGATCCGCCAGAACGGGCTGTAAGCGCTGGTGTTGCTCAGCGTGCTGCCTTGCTCGACGGCCAGCTTTTCCCAGGCCTGCTTGAGCTGCGCATCCGTGGTCGGCACGCCGGAATCACTGAGAGCCTTTTTAAAATCGACGGTCACAGGGTGATCTCCAGCAGGCCGAATTTCACGGTCGTGGCGGTGACCAGGTACAACCCGGGGCTGCTCTGAACGATCTGCGCGGTGCCTGGCACCAGGCGCTCGTCAGCTTCCACCAGCAGCTCCATTTGCTGAATGCAGTCGCGCTGGCGCAGCCGGTCACGCTCGGCCACCAGCGTGATCAGCAGGCCGCTTTCGCGGATCAGGTGCGCGATGTCCTGGGCGATCGAGGCGCGGTCAGTCACCAGCAGAGGCTGGCGGGCCGGATCGAGCACCAGGTCGTTGTTCATGATCAGCAGATCGACGTATTCGCTCATCAGCCGCCCACCGCCATGGCCATCATGTTTTCAAGCTCCAGCGGGGTCATCGGCTTGGCGGTGTTGATGTTCAGCGTCTCGACGTGGGTGCCGGCGCGCTGGTTGGGGTTCATGGCGTTGCTCTGGTTCTGGAAGCTTTGCATCAGTCCTCCTTTCGGGACGGCCTGGGGTTTGGTGGGGCTGATCGAGGTGTTGGCGTTGATCGCCTTGCGGGCTTCTATGCCCTTGTCCGATTTGGCGGGCATCTCGATGACCTTCTCGACGCGCGCAGGCAGTGCCGCTTTGGGCGTTATTGAAAACGCCAGGTCAGCGGACGCCGGCGGGAGCATGATCGGCTCGGCCTGCTTGATCTGCGGGGCAGGCATCTGCAGCGGCTTGAAGGGCAGCACGTTGGGTTGCGGCAGGTTGATAGGCGGTGCCGGTTGAACCTGGACTGCAGGCGCGGGAACCTGCGCCGGCGCAGACCGGGTGACGGCAGCCGGCACCAGGGCCAGCGGCTTGGGTGGCTGGCTTGCCGGTGCGGGGGCAGCCGATGCGACTTTCGGCCCCGGCACGGTGCCCGCTGGCGGTGTGGTCACCACTGCCGGCAACTGAGGACCCGGCACCGGGGCTCCCACCTGACCAGGCAGATCGGGCACCTTCGGCGGCTCGGGCAGATCGCCAAACGTGGTTTCGATGTTCACGCCGGGGATCTTGTTGGCCATCTCGATCAGGCCATTGATCGCGCCTTTTACCGTGGCCAGGATGCTGTCCCACGCTGTTTTGGCGATACCCGACCAGCCGCCCATCGAGCCGAACCAGTTGGACAGGCTGGCCAACTGGTCGCTGATCCATTGGAACGCGGTGGTGTTCATCAGGGCGGCGCACAGCTCGTCCCAGTACACGACGGCGGCGACCACGGCAGCGGCCAGCAAAACGATGCCAGCCACGATCAGCAGCACCGGGTTGGCCAGCATGGCAGCGTTGACCAGCCAGATCGCGCCCTGCCACAGCAGCATGCCCACCCGCACCAGTCCCATCCAGGTGTACAGGATCACCAGACCTGCAGCGAAGGCCGCGACCAGCACGGTGTGGAACAGGAACATGGCAATGGACTTGAAACCCTGCCAGTTGAGCAGCTTCCAAACCGTGAGCATACCCAGCCAGACCATCTTGCTGACGCCGACGACAAGGGTCAGCAACGACATGGCCGCGACGAAGCCAAAAATGATCAGCGTTGTGATGCCGATGACCCGCGTAATGTTGGGGAACAGCTGCATCCAGCGCGTCAGCGTTGAGGCAATGCCCACCAGACGCTCCATCAGCGGTGTCAGGGTCGGTATCAGCGATTGACCAAATGAAATGCGCAGCGCATCGACGGCTTTACCGAACTGCTGCCACGGATCGACCATCGCCTTGGCCATCTTTTCGGCGTTCTCAAGCCCTCGAACCTTGCCCAGCTCGCTGATACCGTGGCGCAGCCGATCGGTGTCCTTGGCCAGCGCGCCGATCACCTGGGCACCTTCGCCGCCGAACGCCTCCACCAGCTTGGTGCCGGCGGCGGCGCTGGTCAGGTCGCCATACTTGCCCTGCAGTTTGTCCAGGATCTGGATCATCGGCAGCGTATTGCCAGCGGCATCGGTGAACGAAAGGCCGGTTTTCTCAGCCGCTGCGCCGATGTTTTCAAAGAACGCCTTGTAACGCCCGCCGGCGTCGCCACCTTCCATGGTGCTGGACAGCGTACCGATCACGGCCATCTGCTCGGCCACGCCCACACCGGCCTGCGTGGCGATCGCGCCCACTTCCTTGAAGGCGTCCTTGAGCTGTGCACCGTCTGTGCGGAACAGCTTCACCGCCAGCGCCGTTTGCCCGGTCAACTGCTCGACCCATTCGACCTTGCCCATCTTGTCGGCTTCGGTCTTGAACAGGTTGTACATGGTGCCCAGGTACGCACCGGTCGTTTCCGCATCGGCCTTGGTGACCTTGGCCAGCAGGTTGCTGGAACTGGTGATGGCGGCCAGCTGGCCGCCGACCAGGCCCTTGATTGCCCCATCAATGACGCGTGACGACCCCACGAATTCGGCGGCGCTGGTGGCGTAGGTGATGGAAAACTCCAGAGCCTTGCGGTTCAACGACGCCAGCGCGTCCTCGGCCGTTCCCAGGGCGCGCATGTCACCCAGCGCCCGGTTGACCTCCAGCGCCGGTTCCAGTGATTCAGTGATGGCTTTACCCGCGCCCACCATGCCGGCCAGGCCCGCGCCCATCTGAATGATGTTCTGCTGGCTCTGCTCGGCAAGGTCGCTAAACGTGGTTTTCACCTTGCCCAGGGGGGCGCTGACCTTGTCAGTCAGGTTCAGGATGAAAGCCAGGCGGGCGGAACGGTCAGCCATCAGGGTTATCCGTTAAAGGCAGTGGAAATGCCGTTGGCGACGGCAATTTCCATGCGTCTCCAGTGTTCGTCTTCCAGCCACTTGGCGGTGCCCATGCTCTCGATCGTGGGTTCAGCGCCAGGCAGCCAGCGTTGGGTCAGGGCCAGCAGCTGGCCCAGCCCGTCCTGGGTCAAGCCTTCGGCGTGCTCGAGGGCTTTTTTACGATCACTTCAACGTCCGGCGAATACTCTTCAAGCAGCGCACCGGCCAGAGTCATGGTGGTAATCGGGTTTTCCAGCAATGCTTTCAGCGCGGCTTTGTCTTCGTCCTTGACGGTGCCCATCAGCAGGTTGTGGGCCGGGGCGACCTTGTTCGCCTGGGTGGTGGCATTGAAGTACTTGGTGATGACCTGAGGGCTCAGGTTGAAGGTGAATTCCTTGTCGCCACGTTCCAGGGTGATGCTGCGGTTTACTTCGCTCATGTCATGTTTCCGTAAGGTTGAGTTGCAAGGGGTCAGGGTTGTGCCGGCGTGCGTTGCACGACCTGGCGGATGTAGTCCTGCAGGCCGAGGATCATTTGCCGGCTGAGGGCGAGCTGATCTCGGAGGGTGAAATAATCAGGTCGAGCGTCTGCTGCGAGTTCGGCGCTGCCTGCATCAGCCAGGCCGGCGGCGCCGGTGGCACCGGGCACTGCGGGGCAGACGGCTTTGATGCGCAGCCGGTAACGACCATCAGCAACAGCGAGCTGCAGAGCATTGATTTGAGAGCGGGCACTGTTCAGTTCCTGGGTATGGTGGGTGTCGAGCTGGTCCCGCGCTGCGAGCTGTTCGCCGGCCAGGCGCGCAGCCTCTCGCTCGGTGTGCAGATCTGCAGCGGCGTCGACCAGATCAGCGCGGGCGACATCGAGCTGGTTGCCCTGGTACTCGAAAGCGCACCAGGTCAGCAGGCCGGCCACCAGCAGAAACAGGGCAAGGCGCAGCGGGCTGATGGTCATTGCAGGCAAAGCCTCATTTCGGCCAGCCGGCGGTTATGCAGCCCACGGACAAAGGTCTTGCGGCCATCGGCACCCGTTACATAGGCCCAGACGGGCGTCGTGCCGTCCTGGGCCCATGCAAGCGCCCTGCAGCCCTCGGCAATACGGCCCGCATTGATCAGGCCCACGGCGCGGCTCGCGCACGTCGTCGGCATGCCGAAGTTGTGGCCGTGGCTGCTCAAGGCGTCGAACGTGTTCTGCCCGATCGCCTGGTTGGTCAGGCAGTCGGCCAGGCTCAGCTGACCCTTGGCGATCACCAGGTTCTCGACTTCGGCGCAGCGCGCTTCTGACCAGTACTCACCCACCACCACCGGATCCGGGCTGGTGTGCCTGGTGATACCCATGCAGACCGTGGGCAACCCGCCGGCCAGCTTGTCGGCATACACCACGTTCTGGCCGTTGCCTTCCCAGGTGCCCAGAAACGCGGTCAATGTCCCGCTGCAGAGCAGCAAGAGACCGGCGGTGATCTTGACGCGCAGGCTCATACCTTGGTCTCCCACTCGCGCAGCATCTGGCGGTACTTGGGGATCAGCAGCAAGATCTGCAGGACCATGTAGAAAGCGGTCAGCATGTAGGCCACTGTCGACCAGTCGACGGCACCGGTCGCACCTGTGGCGGCGACACCTATAGCGGGAGAGGCCTTGGCAAGCGCAATGGCGGTGTCTTGAGCAAATGGATGGGTGCTCATCAGCGAATTCCTTTTTCGGTCAGGGTTTGGCAAGGCACACAACGGGTCATGCCGCCTAACGCCTGGCGCGCCGATGGGATCTCCTTGTCGCAGTCCTGGCAGTGGGTGAGGCTCGGCCCGCTCGCTCGCGGCTTGGCCAACTGGGCCGCAATGGCCTGGTCGCGTTGACGCTGCTCCAGAGCCTGCGCACGATCGAACGGGCAGACCATTACGTCAGGCCCTCGATCTCAGCGGCAGCCAGGTACGGCACGCCGTTGATCTTGACGAAGTCCGCACTGGTGACGTCATACGGCACCTTGTGAGTGTTCTTCGCGCCGCCCTTGGGATCGATGCTCAGCAGGCTGGAAACGCGGACCTTGCAGCCGAACGCCTCAATGCGCAGTTCCTCTTCGCCGGCCTTGGCAAAGAACACGATGTCGAACGGCTCCAGCTCGCGGAAACTGCCGGAGGCCTTCGCCTGCTCGATCAGCAGGTTGAAGTTAGTGGTGTCCAGCTCCAGCTCGCCCGCTGCAGCGACATCGCCGTCGACGTGGCCGTTGGGCACGCCCTTGGTCTGGGCCACGGTGCTGTTGTCCGTGATGTCCAGGGTGCCGGCCTCGACGTGCACGAGCAGATCGCCCAGGTTCACGTCGAAGTTCTTACCGCCAATTTTTGCGGCCATGGGTTACTCCGAATCCGTAACGGAAAGATCAAGCGCAATGTTCGCGGTCAGGTCTTTCGGGCAGTTGAGGGGGCGCAGCTTGAGGTAGGCCACGACAGAGGTTTTGCTCGTCCAGGTCAGTACGATGTCGCCGTCCTTGGGCTGCTCGATCTCGCCTGGAAATACCTGGCCGGCGAATTTGGTGGACTTGGCCATCGCGCGCAGTGGGGCCATCAGCTTGGACGTGGTGGTCGCCATGCTATTGGCCGAGTTGTTCAGGGTCCGATCGCCCACGTAGCGGATCAGCAGGACCCGCACGCGGCGGGCAGCCTTGTCGACGACACGCAGGTTCTCGATCACCTGGAAGTCACTGCCGGGGGTGTCCAGCAGGTTGCCGTCGCCCCAGTAGGTGCCGGGATAGTCCGGATAGGTCTGCGGCACCGACAGGCGCGCTGCGTCCAGTTGCGTCAGCACAGCGGAGGTCAGCAGGATGCCGTCCATGTCCTTGGGCTCAGCGCCCAGGCCCACGATTGCGCCGGTGGCCACACGCATTGGCGTGTCGGCCACGCTCACGGAAGCGTTGGCCAGGCGACCGGCCAGCACGCCCAGGTTGTTGCCGTGCAGTTGCGGCACCGGCAGAACCCGAGGCGCAGCCAGGCCGTCGACGATGGCTTTCTGCTCGACGACGTAAGCGCTCCAGGTCTGCTGCGGCGCGATGCCGGCAGTGGCTGCCATCACGAAAATGCGTCGACCCAGTTTGTTGCTCAGGTCGGTGGCCGCAACGTGCATAGCCGACAGCTCGGCTTGTGTGGTTGCCGGTTTGACGATGACCACCGCTTCAAACGAATACGTGCGGGTAGCGCTTTCCAGCGCCTGTTGCCAGGTGATGTCGTCCGCGATCGGAGCAGCCACGCAGGCCCAGCGATCGCCGCCGTTGCTGCGCGCAGCCAGGATCTGGGTTTTCAGGTCGCTGTCCGGGACGCCCAGCTGGACGTCCAGATCGCTTTGGGTGTCCAGCGGGACCAGCTTGCCGACGTTCTTGGCGGCGGGACCGATGAACAGGAAATAGCGTTCGATCTCGGTCACGGCACCCTGGCCGAGGTTGAGATTGTTTACGCTGACTTTGCCGAGTGCCATAAAGCGGTGCCTCGTTAGCGGGGTGAATTAAGGATTTGTTGCAGCACCAGATTCACCAGCTGGCTGGTTTCACTTTCGCTGGCACCGAGGAACTGGCGCGCAGGTAGCCGGATATCCCAGCTTTGCGCGCCGGCAGATTCGGCTCGTTGGTCGTCCAGGACGCGGATCAGCAATCCCGCCCTGGCGTAGTTCAGGTGTTGCTGGATCCACGCCACGGATGGACGGGTCAGGGTCTTTTTGCCGGTCTGGCGGGTTTTGAAGCCCAGGCGGCGCAGGCTTTTGGCCTGCTTTTCAGTGGCGGCGGTGCCCGGAGGAACCGTGTTCCACTGGCGCATCTGCGCGGCGGTACGTCGCTCGGACACGCCGTTGTGTTGCTGTGAAGCAACCCAGCGGGTCAGCGTGTTACGCCAGCCCAGCTCGGCCTCGTTTCCCGTCAGACGGGTGACGTCGAGCAGCTTGCCCAGCCCCGTCTCCATCTTTTTCTTGCCCTTGGACGTGTCCTTGCGGGCCTCAAACGGTGTGCCGTCCAGGTTCTGCTGGTTGCGGATCCGCTGGCGGCTCAGGCTGCGCACGCGCTTGGCCACGTTGTTCAGCAGGCGCTTGCGCTTGGGCAACGGCAGCTCCATCAGGGCCAGCAGGTCCTGAGCGTCGAGCATGCCGCGAATGTCCAGATCAAAGGCCATTGCCGGTCACCTCGCCGCTCTCAGCGACCCACAGGTCGAACGGCACGAATGACCAGGTGCTGCCTAATGCCTCGATCTCGCCGGCAACGTCCTCTGCCAGGTACTGGGCCTCGGTGAACTGCAGCTTGATGTCGACGTCGGCCAGGTCGTTGTCGAGCATGACCACGTCGAACACGACATTGGGCAGACCATCACGGTCCTGGTCGTTGTTTTCCAGCCAACTGCCTACCAGGGCGAACAGACGCGCCGGGTGATCGGCGAACCGCTCGATCGAGATCGTCGCGCCGTAGTTCATGTCACCCATGTGCATGCCCTGGGTGTCGGGCTTCCAGATCAGCTCGACCTGCACCTGGTCGGTCCAGCTGTCGAGCTGTTCCGGTGCGACCAGCCGGCGCGATAGCAGATAGGCGGTCAACGCCTTGAGCTTGATCACAACAACGCCGCCGTAATGCGGCCACGGCCCTGCAGCGACCGCACAGCGGCCTGGCTGAACGCGAGGAAGGTTTCGGATCGTTCCGGCAGTTCCTTGCCCACGTTTTCGGCGCTTTCGCGGCGATTGACCGTAGCGAACTGGGTCAGCAGGCTGGCTTTGGCACGGCTGTATACGGCGCGCTTATACGTCGCCGCTTGAAAGGTGCGCTCTGGCAGGACGGTGGTGTCTGCGGATTCAACGTTGGACACGCCAACGCCCTGCCAGCGCGCTTTTAACTTGGCCAGGTCGGTATTGACCTCAACCATGGCCGTGGTCAGATCGGCGGCCAGCATCTCTATCAGGTACTCCGCCGGCAGGCGGTAACCCTTCTGGAACTCGGTCACAGAGAGGTCGGGCCAAAAGCCGTCGTTCTCGACCGTTTGTTCCACAAAGGTGGTGGGTTTGCCTGAAAAGCTCATACACTCCCCCTATACGCGACAGAGGACTGTGAGTCATGACTGATGACGAAGAACGGCTTGAATCGCTGAGCGCGCGACTTAAAGAGCGCCAACTGGCTGAAAAATTTAAACTCCAAGACATAGGCTGCAAGCTTGAGCAAGCCCAAGCCATAACGCTTAGATTGCTCGATGAGCATCACGGCGAGAGCGAAAGCGTCGACGAAGCGCTTCACATCGCAGAGACATGCGTTACTGTGCTTAACGAATGTGTACACGTTCTGGGAATGCCGGATGTGGAGATCACTGCGACGTTTTCTGATGAGAAAACACCGGTAAATAAGCCGCTGCAGTGATTCGCTAAGCATCTGAGCCTCACAAAGCCCCGCCCAGTGCGGGGCTTTTCGTATTAGGGGCGGGAAAACTGTTTCAGTGGGTCAGGGCCATAAAATGGTTGGCTCACATCCACAGTTTCTCGCCGGGGGGGGGTAGTCGGTTATTCGGTGCCGTTGCCAGCGTTTGGGTTGGCTTGCGCCTTGGCCAGTGCCTTACGGCAGTCAGCCAGACGTGTCCCTACGCCGATGCTTTCGTAGAGCTGTTCAGCTCGTTCAAAGTGGTGGATCGCTACAGGCCAGTCCTTGCGATGCAGCGCGATCATTCCCAGCAACTTGTGGTAACGAGCCGGAATGCGCTCATACAGCTGCCATTCGCCATCCACGCGGGGCAGTAAGTTGGAGACGTAAGGTTCAGGGCTGCGCCTGGCCTTGAATTCAGCCTCGGCCCAGTCGATCACCTCGTCTGCAACGAACGTCGGGATGTCGCGATTGAAGCGCTCAGGCAGTGCCTGGCCCTGGGACATGGCGAAGTCGGCAAGCTCCAGGCCCTGGGTGAACTGCTCGGTGTCGAACAGCCAGATCAGAACGTACACCAGCACCGAGTTCTGGAAATTCAATTCCGAATCGCGGTACCGCTGCACGTACTCCAAGTACTTGGGCAGCAGTTCATCTCGCTTGAGCAACTGGCGCTGCTCGCGACTTTTGATTGCGCTGATGCGCTCCAGATCGCCCGCCAAGGCGTCTTCCATCAGCTTCAAATGCTTGCGTGCATTGGCGGGGCTGGACAGCGCGGTGTCAGCCGAATAAGCCATCGGGGCACCGGCGATCGCGGCCGCTGGGCCTTCTGCGATCAAGCGGCGTTTGTGCGCCAGTGCCAGGCTCACGCTTTCACCACTTCGACGTTTTCAGCCATGGCGAACTTTTCCAGCTGCTCGATCACATAGCCTTCGTTACGGCTGTTGTAATCCTCGACGCGGGAGCGCCTCGGGTTATCAACCGTCTGCTTGCGCCAGCTGGAGTCCTGGAAGTAGATCGACAGGTTGTCGAAGCTGGTGACCACCACCGAGTTGACCGGAAAGAACGGCACGCTGAAGCTTGGCAGGCCGCCATAGGTCGCGATGACCTGGGCATCTTCGATGCGTTCTTTCTCGGTCGGCACGTCGCCCTGCTTGGCGTACAGCTTGGCCTTGTCGGAGGCCAGCAGGTCACTGCCGATGATTGCGATCAGATCACCGCCATCACGGACACGCTCGTCGACCATCTGCTTGGTGTCATGCACCAGAGCGTCGAGGTTGGCATAGTCGCCACCTTCGCCCAGCGTGATCTTGCCGGCTGTCAGGCCCTGACTCAGCACCTGCTCAGGGATCTGCTCACGAGCGATCTGCAGCCAGCCCTTGTTCACGTCCTGCAGCATCGGGAATTCAGTGAGGTTGGTTTGCGGAGCTGCTTTGAGGCCGTGGAAACCGATCATCAAACGGTCGAGTGCGATCTGCTTTTGCACGGCAGAAGAGTAGCGCTGCTGGAAGTCCGGGAACTTGGCCCATGCGTCGATCTTCGCATAAGGCAGGCTGACATCGGACTCGGTCGAGAACAGCTCATAGGTGCTGTCATCCAGCGCCGATGCGTCCTTGGCTTCGCGATCGGTGGTCTTGGTGTTGGTGCGACCGGTCACAGGACCGGACACGCCCAGGAACACCTTTTGACCCTTGATCTCGGTCACGCCGATGACGTTGATGCGCTGCAGGAAGTCGGACTTGTGGGTGATCGCCTCGTTAAGTTCCTGGGCAATCGAAGGCTCGACGCTAAACGTCTTGCTGGCCAGCTCGACGCCGTAGGATTCAGCCAGGGAAACCTGCAGGGCCGCGAACATTTTCGCGCCGAATGCGCTCAGTGACTGGGCCATGTCAGAGTACCCGCTTCTTTTTCGGGTCAATCGCACCGGTGGTGCGCGACAGGTGACGGCCATCCGGCTTGTCCAGCAAGGCGCTGAATTTGGCCTCCAGTTTGGCCAGACCAGCAAGAACGGCAGTGTTTGCCGTAGCCTTGCGGCTCAACTGCTTCTCTTCTTCGGCGGTGGCCACGATGCCGTCGACGGCTGCCTGCACGTCGTCGATCGGTGCTTGGTCAGGTTCCGGTGGGGCTTCTGCGAAGCTGTCGATCAGCGCCTGAATGCCGGCGGCGACGATCAGTTGCTGTTCGATCAAGGCCTGCAGCGCTTTGGCTGTAGCTTCATCCATTGGGGGTTTGCTCTCGGTAGGGGGTTGCGGGGTGGTTTCGGCGGGCACCTCTTCAATGCCAAAGCGCTTGAACAGGCCGGTGAACAGGCTGAACAGCTTGGCCACCTCGCCGTGCGGTTCGTCTTCACCGATCGTCCCGAACGGAACGGCAGCCGCGTAATGCACGGGCTTGCCGGTCTTGCGGGAAAAGTAGAGTTCCTGAGTACCCAGGCTCGCGGGCTCGTCAGTGACGGCTAGGCCGGTCAGGTACGCCCTGCCGGTGTTGGCGAAGTCGGGCATGATCTCGATGCTGGTGAAGAGTTTTTCGCCCTGGTCGTTGAGCCACAGCAGCTTTTGGTTGGGCTTCAACTGCGCTTCCAGCGCGACCTGACCAGGTGCCAGGCCCTCGACGTCCTCGATCAGGCGTACGGCAAACACGGTGCCGTAGGAGCCTGGCCAGCGCTCATGCTCGGACCAGATGGTCGCGGTGTAAGTGGCGGTACTGTACGTCTCGGCGATGTCGCGCAGTTCCTGGGGCGTGATGACGCGACCATCAACGGTAGGACCGCTGGTGGCGACGCGTTTCCAGAAACTGACAAGGGAACGGGGCATGGTAGGAACTGCGCTCATCGATGAGTTGAGGCCCCAAGATAGGGAGCCGCAACGCCTCCAACAAACGGTTTACTTTCGCGCTTCTCCTATATTCGATTTATAGGAGAAACACGGATTTTAACTGCACGTTTTCCGCGTTTTCGCCGCATAGACTGCGGCCCATGTACTACTCAACCGAAGTCAAAGAAGCCGCCAAACGCCTGTTTCTGCGCCGTCACAAGGCCAAGGAAATTCAGGCGCAACTCAACCTGCCCAACATCCGGATCGTGTACCACTGGATCCGCGTGGGTGGCTGGGAAGAAATGTTGACGGATGAAGAGCCGCTGACCGCTGTCAGCCGGCGAATCACGCTTCTCCTTGAAAAGACAGAGAGCCTCAGCAAAAGCGATCTGGACGAGCTGGACCGGTTGACGACGGTTCGAGAGCGGCTGGCCAAGCAATGCGCAAAACCAGCTCCCGCGCCGGCGCGTGATGAACAGAATGACGATGGCCATCGACGTGACGAGCAGCGCGGCGAACGTCGGGATCGCGGCAAGCGCGACGGCAAGAAGCGCGAAAAGAAGGTCAAGAACGACGTCAGCGAGCTGACCGAAGTCGACTTTCTCGACAAGTTCATCAGCAAGATGTACGGCTACCAGAAAGAGCTGTTCGCCGCGAAACAGAACCCGCTGACCGCCAGGATCCGGAACATCCTCAAAAGCCGCCAGGTGGGCCTGACCTACTACTTCGCCGGCGAAGCCTTCATGGACGCGGTGCTGACCGGCGATAACCAGGTGTTCCTGTCGGCCAGCCGTGCCCAGTCCGAGATTTTCCGCAGCTACATCATCGCCTTTGCGCAGTCCTGGTTCGGCCTGGAGCTGACCGGCAACCCGATCGTACTCAGCAAGGATGGCAAGCCGTGGGCTGAACTGCGCTTCCTAAGCACCAACAGCAGCACCGCGCAGGGCCACCATGGCCATGTGTACGTGGACGAATATTTCTGGATCCGCGACTTTGAGAAGCTAAACACTGTCGCCAGCGCCATGGCCACCCATAAGAAGTGGCGCAAAACCTATTTCTCCACGCCCAGCGCCGTATCGCATCAGGCGTACCCGTTCTGGCAGGGCGAGAAATTCCGCAACAGCAAACGCAAGGCTGCCAAGGATCCATGGCCGAGCGACAAACAGATCTCTGCCGGCGCGCTGTGTCCGGACGGTCAGTGGCGCAAGGTCATCACCATCCTGGACGCGATCGCCGGCGGCTGCGATCTGTTCGACCTCGAGCAGTTGCAACTGGAGTACGACGACGACAAGTTCCAGCAGCTGTTCATGTGCAAGTTCATCGACAGCAGCCAGAGCGTGTTTTCCCTGGCAGATCTGGAGCGCTGCTATTCGGATCTCTCGTTGTGGGCCGACTTCGATCCGGAAGACCCGCGCCCGTATGGCAACAGCCCGGTCTGGATCGGCTACGACCCAAGCCGCACCCGCGACGACGCCACCTGCGTGGTCATCGCGCCACCGCTGGAGAACGGCGGCAAGTTCCGGGTCCTGGAGAAGCACAGCTGGCGGGGCCAGTCGTTCAAGTACCAGGCCGAGCAGGTCAAGAAGCTGACCGAGCGTTTCAACGTCCAGCACATCGGTATCGATACGACCGGCATCGGCTACGGCGTCTTCGACCTGGTGCGCGACTTCTACCCGCGTGCCACCTCGATCCATTACAGCCTGGAAACCAAAAACCTATTGGTGCTCAAGGCGCAGGACACCATCCAGGGCAGCCGCATTGAGTGGGACGCCGGCTGGAACGATATCGCCCAGGCCTTCCTGACAATCAAGCGCGGCACAACCGCCAGCGGCCAGGTGACCTACAGCGCGTCGCGAACCGACGCGACAGGTCACGCGGACGTGGCCTGGGCGGTCATGCACGCCCTGCAGTACGAACCCCTCAACACGGACAAAAAGCGGCGCAGTCGCTACGCACTCACTGGATCAACTTCCCATGGCAAAACCCAAAACCCTGCAGCAGGAAAAACCGGCGCAACGGCCCATGCGTGCATTCACATTCGGTGCGCCGGAATCCGTGCTGACCGACAACATCGCGCAGTACCTGGGCGTGTTCGCCAGCGACGACGGTCGCATTTACACGCCGCCGGTTTCGCGAAGGGGCTTGGCCAAACTGCTTAAGGCCAACGCACACCACGGCGCCATACCAGGGTTCAAGCGCAATCTGCTGCTGCGTGAGTTCATCCCTTCAGCCGGCCTGTCAGTGGCCGATATGAGTCGGGCTGCGCTGGACTTCATGGTGTTTGGCGAAGCGTATTTTTACCGGGTGCCCAATTTGCTCGGCCAGACTCTGGAGCTGCGACACCTGCCTGCCATCAACATGCGGGTGAAGGTCGACGGTGGGTTCGTCCAGCTGGAGCAGAACGGCCAGGAAACAGAGTTCTACGCCGACGAGATCGAGCACGTCCTCAACTACGACGTAGAGCAGAACATTTACGGCGTGCCTGAGTACTTGGGCGGTCTGCAGGCGCTGCTGCTCAACGAAGCCGCCACGCTGTTTCGCCGGCGCTACTACAGCAACGGCGCGCACGCTGGATACATCTTCTACACCAACGACCCGAACCTGACCGAAGAGGACGAAGACGAGCTACGCGCCCAGATCACGGCCAGCAAAGGCGTGGGTAACTTCCGATCGATGTTCGTCAACATCCCAGGCGGTGCCGAGAAGGCCATCCAGATCATCCCGGTGGGTGACTTTCAGGCCAAGGACGAGCTGGAGAAGGTGAAGAACATCACGCGCAATGACGTGATCGCTGCCTGGCGCATGAACCCTGCCTTGGCCGGGATCATCCCGGAGAACAGTGGCGGGTTTGGCGATATCGAGAAGATCGATCGCGTGTACACCAGCAACGAGATCAGGCCGATCTGCCAGCTGTTTGACCAAGCCAACGCGACATTGCGAGAGGACAGGCGGTTCGCTTGGAAACCGGTGCCGGATACACCTGTAACGGCTTGATATGACCGAAAGCACAGATAATGCCATTACAGGTATGGCAAAATACTAGCCATAGGATGGCCCTGGGGAGGGAACATGAGAATTTATTGCACAACGTGTGGGCACAAGGGACGAATCAGCTCACGGGAGGAAGTGACCAGGGCGTATGTGAAGTTGTACTGCCAATGCCTAGACGCCAGTTGCGGGCATACATGGGTGGCCAACCTGACGTTTTCGCACACGCTCAGGCCGTCCGGGCAACAGCTGGATGTGATGCTGTTTGATCGATTACGGGATCTGACACCTGACAAGCAAAAGGAACTGTTTGAGCAGCTGGGGCGGCAAGCAGTGGCCTGACTTGAGAACCGCCGACCCTGTAAGCCGGCGATAGGTGAATCATGAATTGTTCAATATGTCGCCAGATGATTACTCATTCTCAGCTGGCTTAACCAAGTAGCCTGCGATACGGCGAATTTGCCTGCGTTCGCCCTCCGACATCTGACGGTACAGCTTGATCAAATCCGCCTCTAACTCTGTGAGCTCAAGCCATTGATGACCTAATCGTTCACGATTTAGGCTCTGGAGATTATTGCGATCCAACATACCTACGGCTCCATTAAATACATTTGGAGGCGACGGTATCGAGCGTTATGGAAATACGGTTAGAAATGAGAACGTACCTTGCCACAGGAATCGTTACATTTTACTTCAATGCCTCATCAGCTTCTGCAGCCATGGATTTCACGATCCGTCGCACAGTTTTCTGATCATCAAAAGGCAGCCTTCTGTAGTGATCTACCAGATCTGCTTCATCCGGGTTCAACCCTTGTCCAGGAGCAGGCGAGCGGTGCCCGGTGAGCACGTATCCAGCGTCGACACCTTGATCCGTAAGGGCGGCAACGTATCGAAGGTCCAATGAATTCGCACCAAGCTCGTAATTCTTCTGAGTTCCACGACTAACTCGAAGCCTTGTTCCAAACTCAGTTTGACTCAAGCCCAAGCGCTCGCGCTCTTCCTTAAGGCGCTCACCTACTCCATCAGCAATGTGCATATTTTTATTCACCACGCTTGACTTGATCAATAATTTGACCAAGAATCACCACAGACCAACAGAAACAACCACGAACAAACAGAGTGCACATCATGCCCGCCACCGTTACGCCCGAGCAAGCCCGAGCAGCTCTCGATCACAAGGGGGTCAGCATTGCTGAATTCAGCCGAAAACATGGTTTGAACAAGAATTTGGTCAGCGACCTTTTGAACGGAAGGCTCAAAGGTCGCCGAGGGGAGGCACATCGCGCCGCGGTGTTGCTGGGCATCAAAGACGGCGTGATCCCACAGTAGTAGCACTCATCAGCAGGGAAAAGCAGAACATGAAAAGTCCAGTTCTAAAAACACGCCGCGAAGTGGTCAGCGCGATCATCTGCAGTTATCCAGGTGGGCGCGAGTGCGCAGCAGCTCGCATCGGTTTGGCGTTGAAGAAGTTCGATAACCATGCGTATGAGAACAACAACAGTAGGCCACTCAGTGACGCGCAGCTTTTCCAAATGGAGCAAGACGCCGGCACTCAGCACCTGCCCAACTACGTAGCATCAATGTATGGCGGCCTATTCGTTCCTGTAGCCGATCCTGAATCGCTGGACAACGTTGAGATGTACGCCCTTTCCATCCGGGCGGCGGCAAAGCGTGGATGCGTCGACCAGGAGATCTCCAAGGCTCTTGCAGACGGCTGCATAAACGCAGCCGAGGCCGAGCACATACTCAACGCGCACAACCTGCACATGGCTGCACGTCATGCGGAAGTGTTGGCAGCTATCGATCTGTACCGCGCCAAATCAGGGACCGAAAAATGAACAACGTATCAGTTGATATGGATTATCAAGAAACCATCCGCGCTGCAGCTCAGGCATTCATCGAGCGTCATCAAAGCGAACACCTCGGCGATCTCGGTCAGTTGCTTCGTAGAACGGTAGATCATCTGGTCGAAAGCTTCGACGTCAAAGAGTCGCTTGCGAATCATCTGGCGCACCTGGCTTACAGCAATGTGTTGGCCGTCATCGGTCGCCAGCGTATAGACCTGCATGCAAGCGCAGAGATGACGGTTGTGATCAGTGATCCCGTCCGTGGACTCGCTTGGTCAGTACCTGTTCATCTGATCTACGAACACCTGATCGCTGCCGGCCACGGCAAACCTGTCTCCCCCGCTACTTAAACACCCCCAAACATTGCCTGCCCCACAGCCGTGGGTATGGGTGAGCTGCGCCCGAATTCGAGGTTTAACGATGGCCAACGCCGTGATCGTCACCGCTCAATTGCCCCCGGCAGAAGCTCAAGCACTGCTTGAAGCACTGCGTGAACAGTATCGACTGAGGCTCAATGAATACTGGTACGACGACCAATACCGCTTTGTGGCGGACGGCCAACGCCATAGCGCAATTCTCGCCCACGTCCCAGTTATGGCAGCGCAAAAACGCCTTATGGCAGCCCTGAGCCAAAGCCTCAAAGCAGTGAAGCATTCATGAGAGACGATCTACGCCACGACGTGCTGCAGCGCATTCAATCCGACTACGGCTTGAAGCACCGCACATCCACCAACTATATGCGCGGCGGCACCTGCCCCAAGTGCAACAAAAAGGAGCTTTACACTCGTTTTGACAGCCCGTGGCAGTTGATATGCGGCCGACAGGAGAAATGCGGCCACACCCTGCACGTCAAAGAGATTTACGACGACCTGTTCGAGGATTGGAGCAAGCGCGCACCGGCTACTGAGAACGCCCCCACGGCAACAGCACGCGCCTATATGGAGTTTGCACGCAGCTTCAATATGTCGCTGATCGCCGGCTGGTTCACCCAAGACACTTTCTTTTCGTCACACCATGACGCTGGTAGCGCCACCGTGCGTTTTGCGCTTGATAAAGGCGGCTACTGGGAGCGATTGATTGATCGCCCTGCCCGGTTCGGGAAAATGAAGGCACGGTTCAAACCAGGCGAAAGTTACAAAGGCGTGTGGTGGTGCCCCCCCTGTGTCGAGCTACTGGACGTCAAAGAGCTTTGGATTGTTGAAGGGATCTTTGATGCCATCGCGCTGGTGCATCACGGCGTGGCAGCAGTATCGGCGATGTCATCCAATGCATTTCCTGACGAGTCATTGAAACGACTTGCCAAAGACCGTGAAGGCAAATTACCGAAGCTGGTGTGGGCATTGGACAACGAGCCAGGCGCACACGCTTACACAAAACGCTGGGTTCGCCAGGCACGTGAGCTGGGCTTTGTCTGCGAAGCGGCTCAGATCCCCCAGCGTGACGGGCGCAAGGTCGACTGGAACGATCTGCACCAGCGTTGGTGGGCCATTGATGAGGATGACAAGCGGACCGACCAGACCCAGAAGGACCTGATCGTTGCCAGGCACCACGGAGCCCTGCTGATCGCCGACAACGCTACGGAGAAAGCGTTGGTGCTTTTCGACTGGAAGCGCCGTAGCGAGTTTCACCTTGAGTTCGGCAACCGCCTCTATTGGTTCAAGCTCGATCTGGAGAAATTCAACCGGGCGATGCAGGATCTTGAGGACAGCGAGCACCAGGACGATCAGCTACTGAACGACAAGCAACGCCGGGCCAAGGCAATGCAGCAGTGCGGCGCGATTCAGCGGATAGCCACCTGCAACCCCAAGGCCCTGTACTACCAAGAGAACAAGCTAACCGATGAGTCTTGGTACTACTTCCGGATCACGTTTGCCCACGACGCCGCGCCAATCAAGAACACCTTTACCAGCTCGCAGATAGCATCGTCCGCCGAGTTCAAGAAACGACTGCTCGGGATCGCCCCCGGTGGAATGTTCACCGGCAGCACTCAGCAACTGGACGCCTTCATTGAAGAGCAGACAAACGCGCTCAAGACCGTGCAGACCATCGACTTCACCGGTTACACCCGCGAGCACGGTGCCTACGTTTACGGCGACGTGGCCGTGCGCGACGGCAAGGTCTACGAACTGAACGAAGAAGACTTTTTCGACATGGAAAAACTGAGCATTAAAACGCTCAGCCAGTCCGTCACGCTGAACATCAACACCGACCTGAACAAGTTCACCACACGCTGGCTCGATATTCTGTGGCAGTGCTTTGGGGCCAAGGGGATCGTCGTTCTGGCGTACTGGCTGGGGGCATTGTTCGCGGAGCAAATCCGGCAACATCAGAAGAGCTATCTGTTTCTTGAGGTGGTCGGCGAAGCCGGTGCGGGTAAGTCCACGCTGATCGAGTTTTTATGGAAGCTGCTCGGTCGCCTCGACTACGAAGGCTTCGACCCATCCAAAGGCACACCAGTTGCCCGTGCCCGTAACTTCGCCCAAGTTGGCAACCTCCCGGTCGTACTGATCGAATCCGAACGGGAAAAAACCGATGGCAGCGCAACAAAGCAGTACGACTGGGACGAGCTGAAAACCGCTTACAACGGTCGTAGCGTCCGCTCGACGGGCGTCAAGAACAACGGCAACGACACGCGAGAACCACCGTTCCGCGGCGCTTTTGTGTTTGCGCAGAACCATGCCGTCAACGCTTCGGAACCCATCCTGCAGCGAATCGCCCATGTTGGCATGACCAAGGACGGCCAGACCGCCAAAACCAAACTATTGGTGGAAGAGCTCGAGCAGATGCCCGTCGACAAGGTGAGCGGCTTTCTGTTGATGGCAACGACCAGGGAGGCGCAGGTGATGCAGACCGTCAAGGCGGGGGTGCCCCTGTATGAACAGCGACTCCTGCAGCTTCCCGAGATCCGCACGGTACGTATTGCCAAGAATCACGCGCAGTTGCACGCGCTGGTCGACGCCTTGGTGCATGTCGTGCCGCTGCAGCAGCACCAGGTTGATGCAGCCCATGCCGAGGTTCAAAGCATGGCCAAAGAGCGACAACTGGCAATCAACGCTGATCATCCGATGGTCGTTGAGTTTTGGGAGCTCTACGAGTACCTGAACAGCCACGCCGGTGCGCTCAACCACTCCCGCAATGAAGGACTGATTGCCGTCAACCTGAACGACTTTGCCGAGGCAGCCGCGAACAAACGACAGAAAGTCCCGGATCTGGTCGAGCTCAAACGTCACCTGAAAACCAGCAAGTATCCGAAGTTCATCGAGACGAACCGCAACGTGTGTTCGTCCTGGGATATCGACGCTGCCGATAAGCCTAAAACCGTGCGGTGCTGGATTTTTCAGGCTGCTTGATCACTACCACGAGAGGAACAGATATGCGCATTGAAGTAATTACTGGCCCGATGGCATCTGGCAAAACCAAAAGTCTGCGTGCGATTCAGACGAGGCTGGAGCAGCAGGGTTATCAGCCGGTGGTCATAAGCGGTCCAGCCGCGACGACTCAGGCACTTATAAAAACGATCGCTCAGCAGTTCGGCCGATGCCTGACTGTATTGGTCGATGACTGTACGCAAGAGCAGATCGACGCAATCAAGCATTGGAAAATGAAAACTGATCGAAACGGACAATTTGCGGACGTCGTCATTCATGTAGCCAAGCGCGCCGACATTAGTTGATCACATAGGAAAGGCCATGCACGTTCAAATCATCAATAGTTCTTGGCCTGTCGACTCATCGGATCTCCTTGGATTCGTGGTCGCGGGCTTGAAACAGACAAATGAAGGGCTTCCGATCGTATACGCAGATGCCTACGCCACCGAAGGTCTACTGGGGATATTGGAGGTACGAGCTGTGCGCGGCGAGCGAGAAATTCTTGTAATGGACTGCTCACGTGACCAGATACAGGCGGTCCTGGAATGGACCTCATGTAAAGACGAAGATGAGTTTAAAAACTCAGTAATAATTTTGGTGCGAAAGGCAGGGTCCTAGCCGCCAGATTTTGACGCCGACGATATCGGCAAGAGAACGGTACTGAGGAGTTGCAGCTCCCCAGTACCCACCACAACTAGGAGTACGGCGATGAAGACGAAACACCCAAGCAGCAGCGATTCAAAGGCTAGCACACCATCCCGAAACCTGCTGGCTATCGCCATGGTTGGCACGGCACTGATCGGCTACCAGGTTCACAAGACCCCGGACGCACGCGATCGACTAAAGGATCTGGCCAGCCTGGCGCAGAACCGAGGCGATTTGACCGCAAGAGACTTGCACGTATTGACGCAGATTCTCGCCACCTCCTCCCCCAGTAATTGAGCCGCCAGGTTCTGGCTTTTAGCACCAGGGCGAAGCGCTACACTCCCCTGGTTGCTGCTTCCTGCAGAGAGCAAACATGAATTTTCCAACAAGCAATGTCCTCACCTTTGAGGACCTGCAGCGCATCACCGGCTACCAGCGCCGCTCCGACGTCGAACGCTCGCTGTTCACTCAGGGCATCCGCATGTTCCGGGGCCGCACTGGCCCATGGACAACGCTGGATCTCATTCACCACGCTGCGGGAATGGAGTCCGTAACCTCGGAGCGCTATGACACCAACATCCTATGAGGAAAGCGCGTAAGCGGAAGCACAATCCGCACATTCCCCCCCACATCGATCAGGCCGCTCTCCCAGCGGCCATTTACTTTGATCATCGCAACGCCGGCGTCTGGTACACGCTGCATTATGACGAGACCGGCAAACAACGCCGGCGTAATGTCGCGCCGGCTGACGTGACCCTGGCCGAGCTGCACCAGATCATGGAGCAAACCTCGGGTGTCGACCAAGGCACCTTGCGTTACATCTGCGCACAGTTTCACCTGAGCGATCGCTACAAGAAACTCAGCCTCAAGACCCACGACGACTACTGCTATTCGCGTGACGTCCTGCTGAGTATCCCAACCCGACTGGGCAAACCGCTGGGGGATCTGCTGGTGAAGAAGTTTACGGCGGCATTGATCCAGAGGATTGTCGATCGCCTGGCCGACGAGGGCACGCCGTCCAAAGCGGCGCATGTCCTGCGCTACCTGCGTCGCGTACTGCAGTGGGGCCGCAACCGGGGCTACCTCGACAGCAATCCGGCGCAGGGTATTGAAGCGCCTGTGGAGCGCAAGCGCCGGCGTTTGCCGGAACACCTGGTCATGGAAGCGCTGGTCGACCGTGCTCTGGCGTTCGGGCGCTTGGCCAGGAACGAAAAAGGCGGCTGTCCGGAGTACCTGAGCTACGTGATGGAGATCGGTTACCTGTGCCGTTTGCGGGGCATTGAGACCATCACGCTGACCGATGCCCATGAGCTGGCCGAAGGGATCATGACCAACCGGCGCAAGGGCAGCCGGGACAACATTGTCCGCTGGACGCCGCGACTGCGCGCCGCCTGGGAGGGGGCGAAGGCTTATCGGGCCAAGGTGTGGGCCAGCAAATCAACAGTCATTCCGATTCGTCCTGATCGACGCTACATCATCGTGGCCAGCCATGGCGGTCCATTGCGCAAATCCAGCCTGGACACGGCTTGGCAGCGGTTTATCACCTCGGCAATCGAAGACGGAACCATCATGACCGAGCAACGCTTCGGGCTGCATGACCTCAAGCGGCGGGGAATCACCGACACGGCGGGCAACAGGGCAGACAAGCAGGAGGCCAGCGGCCACCGGGACGGGGCCATGATGGACGTCTACGATCTCAGCGTACCACTGGTCAATGCCTCGCGTACGTAGCAGGTGTAACGCAGAAAGACATATCTCGTTGTTCCTTAAAATTCACACTAGACTCGTTGCACAGACTCTAGAAAAGCTGTCCGTCAGGCTTCCAGATGATTGCGTTAGTCAACCTATTGGGATTTTCTGACATAGCTGCAAGAGGCTTTTTTCTTATTTTTTCATGGAAGAGCGTAAATATGAACCGTCCTCTGTCTGCCACTAGATCGGTTATGCCAGTGTCGGGCCGACTGGGTCTGCAAGCCATAACACTGCTTTTGGTGGCTTGCACGGCGTTATGCACCTTTACAGGAGGGCTGCTGTACTCTCAATACCGTGACGAACGGGCAACTCGTTACACCGAGCTTACAAACTTGTCTTCCTCCGTACTCCGCTCTGCGGAAACCTCCATTACCTACGCAAGCATGGTTTTGGTAGGGCTGGCTGAGCGTTATCGTCACGAAGGCGAGGACCCTCAGAATCTGGATCGTATACTTAAAGTTGCACACGCGCGCGTGGACACGCAGTCGGAGATCCAAGGCATATTTCTCTATGCGGCTGACGGTCGATGGGTCCTGACGACACTCTCATCCAGTGCCCCTGCACGCAACAATTCGGATCGCGAATATTTTAAATACCATATGCAGAACGAAAGCCTGGCGCCCTACATAGGCCCGCCCATTCGTAGTCGCACGACAGGTGAATGGATCATTACGGTGTCGATAAGGCTTGAAGATGCTCAAGGAGCATTTGCAGGGGTGGCGCTTGCAACGTTGCGTGTGGAAAGTTTTTTGGAATTTTTCAGATCCTTTGACCTGGGCGAAGACGGCATCGTCAATCTGGCACGCACGGATGGCGTTCAGCTAGTTCGTCTTCCTTTCAGTCCTGAGTTGATAGCAGTGAATGTCGTTAACGGACCGGTCGTGAAAGCGATATTGGCTGGCAGCACGCGAGGGGTACTCGTTTTCGACTCACCCGTTGACGGCACGAGACGGATGGTCGGCTATGCCGCCAGTGGTCGATACCCAATTCGGTTGTCGATCGGCATTACGGAGGCCTATGCATTTGCCGCTTGGCGTCGAGGGTTCGTTCTCACTATCTTGGCGGCAACCACTGCACTTGGAGTGATCTTGTTTCTAGGACTCAGGACTATGCGAAGCATAGAGCAACGAGCTAATGACGAACTCGTACTGAGGGCTGACAACGGCTCACTTCAAACTGTGAACAGTGAGCTTCAAATACTCGCGACCGAAGATGGCCTGACAGGCTTGGCCAACCGTCGATTCTTCAATCAAGTACTCGCTAAAAGCTTCGATCAAGCCCAATCCAATCAGACCGCAATAGCACTTCTGCTTCTAGACATTGACCACTTCAAAAAATACAACGATACCTATGGTCACCCGGCAGGAGACGAGTGTTTACGCCGGGTAGCTGCATTGGTACGCAATGCCTCGAGCAGGCCTACAGACCTCGCAGCACGATACGGCGGTGAGGAGATGGCTGTTATTTTACCCTACACCGATGTGAACGGGGCCATGCTGGTTGCTGAACAAATCAGGCATGCCGTTGAGGAAGCCAACATAGAAAGTCGTTCGGTTGAATTGGGTAAGGTTACAGTCAGTATCGGCGTGGCAGGATACATCCCGTCACGGGACTCTCAGGGATGCGACGAACTGCTGCTATGCACAGACAAAGCGCTTTATAAGGCTAAGCAAGCCGGCCGCAACCTGGTTTCCGTCTACTCAGAATAGTGATCAGCAGAACGGCTTCCTGGATCAGCCCACTGGTCCGCTACCAACACGTTAATGACGCAGAGCCACGTAACAACAGTCCAAGGCACACCGTAGACCGAGGCTCGCAGACAAAAGCCACGTAACAGAAAAACCTCTAACCTACTGATTTTTATGTTTAAAGCACCTTCCTTGTAATCAGTAGGTCCCGGGTTCGACTCCTGGTGCCGGCACCATACAAGGTTCAAGGGAAGGCTTTCAAAATCTCTGGCCCCCCCGAAAAACCCGCCTTTTGGCGGGTTTTTCGTTTTGGGCTGGAAATCCAGTTTGAGACACCATCTGCGGTGTAGAGCCAAGAGGCTGAAATGAGATTTCTTGAGCTCTGCCTAAAGGGCGATGTGCTGGAAGAAGATATCCACAGGTTCGTGGAAGACTGGCACGAAGGACGCAAGGTGCGGGTATGGAACTGCACGAGTATCTCGGCATGAGCTGGGAAGAGTATGGGGTATGGGTAGCAACCCCAGCAGCCCTAGCTTTAATACTGGCGGCTAGAAAACAGGGCAGTTCTCTAGGTCAGTAGATCCTCTAAAGTGGACGCTCTAGGGATTCTCCGAACAAGTCCCGGGTATGCGAAAATCGCCTGACCACCTGATCCGAGCCTCCCATGAGCCAGATGAGCTTTTCCGACTTCGAGTACGCCGACAAGCGCAAGCAAACTCGCAGCGAGCGCTTCCTTGCCGAGATGGATCAGGTCGTGCCCGGGACGGGCCTGCTGGGGCTGATCGAGCCTTTCTACCCCAAGGCCGATGGCGGTCGAAAACCTTATCCACTGGAAACCATGTTGCGCATTCACCTGCTGCAACATTGGTTTTCCCTGAGTGATCCGGCCATGGAGGAAGCGCTCTACGAAATCACGTCCATGCGTCAGTTCGCGCGTCTGACACTGAGCGCGCCGATTCCGGAAGACACCACGATCATGAACTTGCGACACCTGCTGGAGAAGCATCAGTTGGCGCCTGCAATCCTCGCGGTCATCAACGGCTATTTACGGGAAAAAGGCCTGTCGTTGCGCCAGGGCACCATCGTCGACGCAACCATTATTCATGCCCCAAGCTCGACCAAGAACAAATACGGTGAGCGCCATCCCGAGATGCATCAGACGAAGAAGGGTAACCAGTATTTCTTCGGTATGAAGGCCCACATCGGTGCTGACGTTGAGTCTGGACCGGTTCATCACGTCCGCCAATGTGGCCGATGTGACCCAAGTGGCTGAACTGCTCCACGGAGAAGAAAACGCGGTCTATGCGGACGCAGGTTACACCGGTGTCGAGAAGCGTGAAGAGCACGAAAATCGTGACGTGATCTGGCAAATTGCGGCTCGGCGCAGCACGTATTCCAAGCTGAACAAACGAAGCCTGTTGCACAAAGCCAAGCGCAAGATCGAGTACTGCAAAGCGCAGACACGTGCCAAGGTTGAGCACCCGTTTGGGGTTATCAAGCGCCAGTTTGGTTACGTAAAAGTACGCTTTCGTGGGCTGATGAAAAACACGGCCCAGCTGACCACGCTATTTGCCCTGTCGAACCTGTGGATGGCTCGAAAACGACTGATGGGTTTGGGTGAGTTGCGCGCTTAACACAGAGAACCGGACGGAAAACGCTCCGACGCACATTTACTTTTCAAACAACAGACTGTACGTAGAATATTACGACAAACTTTACAGATCCGACCTAGCGGAAGCCTCCCATCTGTTTCGCTTGTCAAATGACGAGATAAAAAACAGCTTAACGCACATATTTGACAAAACAAATGCAATGATGAGTATCCTTATTTCTCTTTATGCACTAGGCCATCAAGTGACCGCTGAATACATACTTGAGAGGTAGGGCATTGAGTCGTTCCAGTGGCTTGAAGCTGCAAGGAGCGGGAAGTTATTTGCATATCCACTCTACGCAGGATATTAGGCGAAAAATACCGCTTCCTCATTTAATCCCATGAAGCCTACTTAGAGTGTAATTTATTTCAAGCTTGTGCCCAACTTCGCTGCGCTAGCTGCGTCAGTTTTGAACACTATTGCGTTACTAGGCACAGGGGAGGGTCCATGAGTATGCGCAGCAAGTTGGGCGTTCATCTCCTGAACCAAATCAATCAGTTCAAAAACCACCTGAAAGATGCTCACAGTGTTGGACCCTACCCAGTTTTTCAGAGCCTGCAAACGCTGGCTCTTACTGGCGATGCTCTCTCGCAATCCCTGAATCCGTTCGTGCATGCCGCCACCCACCGTGGCGTTGTGCTTCTGGCCTACCACCAGGTTAAGGTCGCGACCGGTTGCCTGGTGCAGGTCGTCCACTGCCGCCAGACTTGCAGATCCGCCTGACAGCAGCTTGAGCGCTCCCAGGGCCTCAATCTTCTTCACGCCACCCACTGACTCGGTCGAATGGTTATCGACTATCCTGGTGTGGCTCTGGAAGCGCTCGGCATTAGTCATCGCGTCGACCTCGCGCTCGATCGCCTGATCCTGAATCTTGCGGTCGGTCTTACGCAGCCAGTTGCCTGCCCCACTCCAGTGGGTATGGGTGAGCTAGGTTTAACGATGGCCAACGCCGTAATCGTCACCGCTCAATTGCCCCAGGCAGAGGCTCAAGCACTGCTTGAAGCACTGCGTGAACAGGATCGCCTGAGGCTCAATGAATACTGGTACGACGACCAATACTGCTTTGTAGCGGTCGGCCAACGCCATGGCGCAATTCTCGCCCACGTCCCTGTTATGGCAGCGCAAAAACGCCTTATGGCAGCCCTGAGCCAAAGCCTCAAAGCAGTGAAGCATTCATGAGAGACGATCTACGCCACGACGTTCTGCAGCGCATTCAGTCCGACTACGGATTGAAGCTCCGCAAATCAACCAACTATATGCGCGGCACCTGAGTGGCTTTCTGGTGATGGCAACAACCCGGGAAGCGCAAGTGATGCAGACCGTGAAAGCGGGTGTGCCGCTCTATGAACAGCGGCTGCTGCAGTTGCCCGAGATCCGCACGGTGCGTATTGCCAAGAACCACGCCCAGTTGGCAATGGAAGCGCTGGTCGACCGTGCATTGGCGTTCGGGCGCTTGGACAGGAACGAGAAAGGCGGCTGTCCGGAGTATCTGAGCTATGTAATGGAGGTCGGTTATCTATGCCGTTTGCGGGGCATCGAAACCATCACCCTGACTGATGCTCATGAACTAGCTGAAGGGATCATGACCAACCGCCGCAAGGGCAGCCGTAATAACATCGTGCGCTGGACGCCGCGCTTGCGGCTCGCTTGGGAAGGTGCAAAGGCTTATCGGGCTAAGGTATGGGACAGCAAATCAACGGTCGTTCCGATCCGTCCCGATCGACGCTACATCATTGTGGCCAGCCACGGAGGTCCTTTGCGTAAGTCCAGCCTGGACACTGCTTGGCAAAGGTTCATCACCTCGGCCATCAAGGACGGCACGATAACGGCCGAGCAGCGGTTTGGCCTGCATGACCTCAAGCGTAGAGGCATCACCGACACGGCCGGAAACAGGGCGGACAAACAGGAGGCCAGCGGCCACCGGGACGAGGCGATGATGGATGTCTACGACCTCAGCATCCCGCTGGTGAATGCTTCACAGACATGACGCTATCAGGATCTACAGTACTGAGTGCTGCATGGGCGACTCAGCGCGGAGTCGACCGTCCAAGCAAGCGACGTAGCGTTGATACGCAGGAGGCCCACGTTCTCTGGCCTGAACGAGACGGAAAAAACGACGTCTATTTGCTCACATGACGTCGTTATCTGGTAAAAATTGCGCCTAAATGAGTGGCGGCTTCATTAGTCCATTACAGCTATCTTATCGCGTTTTAATACAACAGCTTTTAAGGAAGTCCTCTTGAACAGACCTGTCTTGCCCATCTCGTATGACCACATGGATCGCTGGGTAGCATCGCTGCAGCCAGAGTTGCTCCAAGAGGCTTTTACCTGCGTTATAGGGGTATTAAGAGGTGGCGCGCCTTTAGCGTTAATGGTGTCTCACCTTACCGGCGTCGAGCCTGCATTTTTGCGCTATCGCCGGGCAGATCGTAGTGTGACCTGGGACTCATCAATACCCATTCCCCACCCGGGTAGCAAGGTGTTGCTATGTGAGGACATCGCCGGATCAGGGAATACGCTTAAGGATTGTTTAAGCTTTCTGCAGTGCAAAGGACTGAAGGTCAAGATCCTTACCGTAGGCTTTGATGATCTCAGCAGCATTCGCCCTGACTACGGCATCGACGGACGAGGTTATTTTTTGCAATTTCCCTGGGAGCGCCAGGCGCATACACCAGCTTACCGTAATAACTGGAACGACACTGGCGGCGGACGCACTGGTCGGATGGCTCAGGATCACGAATATGATGTGTACGCTATTGACCTCGATGGAATTCTACTCCCAGATATTCCCCTCCAACACTATGCAGCCGACTTACGAGCTACGCTTGAGAAGCGAGACCAGCTTAAACCGTTAAAGAAACTACCGCCCTTTGGTCAAGTTAAAGCCATCATTACTGGGCGCCCAGAGATGGATCGAGAACGCACTCAAGAATGGCTGTCCCAGCATGGCTATGGCGAGACCCCATTAATTATGAGAAACCCCCGGCAGTACAATGATAGTCCTAATGAAGTTGCCTCCCACAAAGCCAAAGCCACCTTGGGACTGGGATGTACTCACTTTATTGAAAGCGATCCAGTTCAAGCCATCTTTATTGCGCAGCATGCGCCGTTATTACGAGTTATATGGTGGGACGCTGAGAGCAGCCGGGGAAGATTGATAGGTGCGGTAGGCTGGGAGCAGGAGTAAGCCTTACAGGCTAGATATACAAAGTCTGTACGGTGAAAGCTTGCAGCGTAGTACCGTCCGGCCGTCTCCGTAACACCGAACCCAAAGGTGATCGGACCAAGTAAATTTAATTGGATGCCACGCTTGGATAACGATGCGCATGTACTGGCAGAAAGGGTCATGAGCAACCGGCGCAAAGGCAGCCGGGACAACATCGTCCGATGGGCACCGCGTCTGCGGGCGGCATGGGAAGGAGCAAAGGCATACCGAGCCAAGGTATAGGCCAGCAAATAACAGTCGTTTCGATTCATCCCGATCGGCGCTACATTATCGTGGCCAGCCATAGAGGAGCATTGCGCAACTCCAGCTTGGATAAGGCTTGGCAACGGTTATCACCTCGGCCATTGAAGACGGCACCATCTTGGCCGAGCAACGCTTTGGGCTGCATGACCTTAGGCGGCGTGGTATCACCGACACTGCAGGCACCCGTGCGGACAAGCAAGAGGCCAGCGGTCACCGGGACGGTGCAATGATGGATGACGTCAGAGCGCCATCCGCAAGTGAAGCTGTTCGGCTTCATCTGCTCTCAGCGTTTTGTGAGGGTTGTGAGCATATTCGCCAGTCGTCAGCATCCACATGCCTGAACAGCATGTAGCCACCACAGTTAGCCACATGGTTCCTGATTTCATACTCACGCCAGTCCGCCATCGCGCCCCAACAAATGTTTTGCGGCTTGCGCTCGATCAGCCAGGCGACGGCATTGATGAATTGCCCATGCGAAAACACCGCAATGCGCTGGGCAGGATGCTCCGCAAGTCGAGCCAGGAAGGCCTGCGCTCTTGCTATAAATCCTGAAAAAGATTCGGCGCCTGCTCCATCCGTAAACGCCGGGTCTGACTTGGCCCAATAGGCTTCAACCCAATCCCGCCGCTGAGCAACGGTCGTGTTGGCACATCGCGCGGGTTCGAGGTAGGTAAATTCTTGAATAGGCCAGATTTCAAACGGAGTGTTGGGAAAAGTAGCTGCGGTCGCCATGGCGGTTGCCTGCGCTCGGGAAAACGGCGAGGCGACAATCAAGTCCGGCGCATGTGTGAAAGATCGAGCCACTGACTGCGCTTGTTCTACCCCGTTCAACGTGAGAGGAATAGTCGCGTGATCCACACTGGCTTCGCCTGCGTTGGCAGCGCTTTGTCCGTGGCGAATTAGTCTGACCTGCTTCATTAATCAGAGACTCTCGTAAGAGGCAGAGGCTGAGCGCATTCAAGCGTACGCCCCCTTCTGGCAAAACCCGTCAGCATCAGGGGGCATACAGGCGGTTGATTACCACTCGCGTGGCGCAATCAGCTCCTCAATGTCCGCGTCGATGAAGCCATAAGCGTCTGCTATGCGTACGAAATCATCGGCAATGGTTTCGCGAGCGACGGTTTCGATCTCACTGCCGTTCTCTTCGAATACCTCCTCCAGCTCGTTGATTTGCTCTGTCGCTTTGTGAGTCAGCGCATACAGCGCGTCCAGGTCGGAAGGCTTTTGCTGCTCGATTTCGTGACACAGGTTGACCAGCACGTCTTCGCACATTTTTACAACGGCATCAGGGAAATACTCGTCCTGATACATACCTTTCAGGAAGGTGTGTTTGGCCATGGTTTCATTGGTCAACTGCATGGGTATCCCTCGTCGATGTACAGTGGGCGCTCAGTGACTCCAATTGAGGTGACAATCGGATGCATTACAAGATTATTGCCCATTCTGCAGGCTGGGCGTATACGGCGGCGGAGCCAGGGCCTATAGCCTGCAAGACAGTTGTAACTGATGGCTCCATTGTGAGCACCGAAGATCAGGTTTTCTAGTCATGAACGAACCCCTTGATTACAAATTAATGGATAGCATCGTCGTCTGCATCAACGATACCGCGGGCTTTGGAAGAAAGGCGTTTGAAAGCTTCAGCTTGGCGACCGATGTCGCGAGGGACCTGGGCATCGATGGCGACGATGCAAATGATCTGATGGTCGAGTTCTTCGAACGTTTCTCTATCGATCTTAACGATTACGACCCTTATCGATACTTTTTGGAAGAAGGTTTCAACTTCTTTTCCTTCAGGCGCGCCAAAGACAGACGCGGAAACATACCGCTGAGAGTGGGCATGTTGTATTTAGCCTTGAAAGCGAGACGTTGGGATACGCAAGCATTTGAACAAGCCACATTCAGCGACGCTCCACTGTATGAGCGCACAGAAGATATCCCGATTGATGGCTACAAGATAAAGAGCCGTTGATCTTGCCTGCGTGATCCGCTTGGTATGCATGTCATACCCCAAGCGCCTTACGAAAAGTGGATGCGCTCGGTGATGACGTCAGGTTGCAGCAATCCACGTAATTCAAACCTCCTTTCAGCGTGACGGAGGTTTCCTGTGCGCGTGGCCTTGAGCAGCTCACGACGTGCCAAATTCTATCGGGAAACAAAAGCTCCCGAGGCAAAGCCAACAGAAACAACCTGAAAACCTTAGCGCCCCCACCCCCCTCAAGCTCCCCCCCACCTCGTCGATACCCTCCTTACACCCCGCAATCATGGATCGATGAAATGGTTATCTCACTAACCCCCGGCAACAACACGTCTCCCACCATCACCCTGCCCAATTCCGGCATCACGCTCACTCCAAAGCCGCTCACCGATGCGCAGAAAGAAGCGTTCAAGAACGCTGCTGCCAGTACGCCCGCTGTCGTTTATCACCCGAGTACCGAAGTGCCTGCGACCACTGAGCCGATGGAAGCGGTTGATACCTGGATGGGTCGCTCGCAGTCGCCTGATTTCCCAAAGATGGCGGCGCAGCACGGTAACTCGACGGAGGCGCTGAAGACGTCGTATGAAGCGTTCACGTCGACGCTGGCGTCGGTGTATCCGGATCTGGCCAGCAAGAAGTTCGGCTTCACGATCGAGGCGGACGGTAATCTGAAGGCGATCAACAGTTCCGGTGAGTTGAGCGAGGCGGATACCAAGCAACTCAATACATTGTTGAATGCGTCCAGTGGGCTCAAAGCCGCTGCGGCTACCTATCGGGAGACGGCCATTGATATGGTCGACGCCGATTCGCCCTGGAGCGGCAGTTATCTGGGTCGCTACAACCTGAACAAGGAGAACTTCGCCAATTCTCTGGACCTGGGCGCGCTGTTCATTCCCAAGACGTCGACGCCATCGAAAGAGCAGGCCGACGGTATGTTCTTCAATCAACTGGCCTACAAAGGTGAGCTGCACACCCAGGAATCGGAGGCGGCGATGCTCGCTGCACGTGCGGCGGAGAAAGCTGCCTCGGCGGGTTGATCCCAACCCGTCAGCACATCGGCAGACGTGGCGGGCGGAGATAGTAGTTATCGAACTCGCCGCTCTCAACGAGATGAAACCCGTGACGAACGTAGAAGCGGTTGGAGTCGCTTTCTTTCAGGGCGCCCACTCGCACTGTGGATGCGGTTGCGTCCGCTTGTGCGAAGACCTGCCGAAGCACGGCAGCACCAATGCCCTGCCCTTGAACAGCCGGCTTGATATACAGGTGATCCAGCAGCAGGCCGTCGCTGCTCGGTTTGACGACCACGAAGCCGACCTTGCTGCCGGCAACCTGAATGTAGTGTGTGCATGACGCAGAAAACCCTTCACGAAAACGCTCTCGGGCGCGCACCGGATCGAACCGGCCAACGCGCTCGAGGCTTTCGCGCATGGCTTCGATACGTATGGCCACCAAGTTTTCGAAGTCTTCGGGCTGGACCGTTACCAGGGTGATGTCGGGTTCGGTGTTGCGGGACAACGGCATTCGGGTCGCTCCCTGTTTATTGAGCAATATCACTTGGGCTGGTGGTGATGGGCAACAGGTTAATGCCGGGGCGGTCTCTACGTCAGACGTTCGAAGTGAGCTGGTCTAATGACCCCGGACACCTTAATGGGTGAAACTATATCCATTGAGGAGTCACCATGACCAAGAAATACAGAAAATTCGATGCAGCCTTCAAGCTTGATGTCTGCAAGCTCATCGT
>NZ_JALHBH010000086.1:0-58606 GCF_022836805.1 Pseudomonas sp. RGM 3321 | reverse complement strand
AGCGCCTGCACTCGACGCTGCATTACGTAAGTCCGATGCAATACGAGCAGAACTGGCAAAGGCAACAACCCTAGATACTCGACCCCGACGCCGGGTTAAGGGATACGTTTCTCGGGGGCAAGGTCAATACTTCTGCCCATACGCAAACAACTGATAAAAATCAGCCTGGCTTAGGCCATAATTTTTGCTGCCAAGCTCGCTGTCCAGCCGCTTCCATTTGGTGTCCAGAACCCAGCTCTTCTCTCCCTGAGTAATCATCAAGTCAGGCCGTAGCTGAAAGACCTTTTTGCCCTGATGGGTGCACAAATACTCACTGCTGCGCTGGGTATGCAGCGTTGCATCTGGCGGCAGTGAATCCCTTAGGCACGCAGCCACGTAGCGTTCAAACAGTTTCTCCATCGGGAACAGTAAGCTCATGCCCTGCCATTCGCCCGCAATCGCCAGTGGCGTTTGCTGTTGGATGATGAGTTCGCACCACGGCTTCACAGGTTGGTAATGAGCCATGAGCCGGTCGTGGCGCCACTGTTTGAAATCTTGAGTGGTGTCTCGGCTGCTTGGGATCTCTAGCAACAGTGAGCGCAGTTCGTGAGAGAGACGCCAATTACTGGGGTCTTGAGTAGTTTTACAAACGATGTCTAACGCTGTTTTGAGAAGGCGGTTCTCGGGCCGGTCGGGCAGGAATACGTCGTGACGAATTTGGAAGTGGTGTTGTCGGCCAGGAGGTTGGCGCATTTGGCGGGCGGTGTTGAGTTGGCCGCGCAAATATCGCTGTTCCTCTTCGACTCGTTGGTAGTCGAAGCGAAGGCCGCGTTTGATGAGGTGGTCGAGCGCTTCCAGAAAGCTGCTCATTACCCATTCGGTCAACGGCGCATCGAAGCGCTGTAACGCGGTTGCGTCGACCTTACGGGTTGGAAGGTCTAGTGACTTCTGAATCATGCGTCTCAGCAAAGCTCGGCTTTGCTGGATGCAGTCACCTTGTTCGAAGTACTTGGGTAAGATTTCGATCCGCGTGCCGCAGGGTGTTTCCAGCGCGCCAACGTAGTTGTCGAGTTTAAGCCAGCGGCGGCCTTCGACTTGAACCAGTGCCGCACCCGCTTTGCTAAAGCGGGAACTGGCTTCGCAGAGCCAGTCGAAAGCAGTGGTAGACACTTGGGCTACATCGAGCGTCGGGTTGGGAATATTGCTGGTGGTTAGTCGAGCATATTCACGGACCGTGACAGTGGTTTTCACCCCTGATGCTCGCTGAGAAACTTAACGATCTTGCGTCCGAGGCTTCGCGTATTCAGCTCGCTACCCGACGCGGACGTAATGGAGATGCCGTGCTTGCTCGCAAGTTCGCGCAACAGCGGCTTTGCGGGCTTAATGTGCTGACCTCCGCGATACACATCGATACGACCATCGGCAGACTGCCTTATATCGATCCCGTCTGTTCTGACGTTTTTTGCTTCCAGCGGCGCACCGACTTTCAGGTTGTGATCAATCACACCCAGGTACGATTCAATCTTCTGGAACGCTGGCAAATTCAACTCCCAACGCTCATTGCTCTGGCCAACCGTGACCGTATCCCCAAACAACGCAATGAGGTCTTGGCCCGGCTGAATCAGAAAACTATTCTCTGGAGCCTTGCGCTGATCGTTGAGAACCCACTGAATGCGCTGCCAATCTTCGAAGAAATATTCCTGAAGCAGCGGCAGGATTTGCTCACGGAAGATGCCTTCCAACCGCTCCAACGTAGGCTCATCCTTGAGCCGCATAAAGTACGCGTGGCCAAGGCAGTGGTCTCGATCAAGCAGGGCCGCTATGCGTTGATTCATCACGCTGAGCAATTCGTCGATGGCGATGCCATCAACTTCTACTTCATCAAGCAACTCGGGATTAGGCGGGACTTCGATGAAGGTGAAGCGACGACGCAGGGCGATATCCAGCGCGGCCAAGGATCGGTCAGCGGTGTTCATGGTGCCGATCAGGTGAATGTTGCTGGGGATGCTGAAACGTTCTTTTGAGTAAGGCAGCGTGACTTCTAAAGCCTCGTCTGCGCCTGCTCGCTTGGAGGGTTCGATGAGCGTAATCAGCTCACCAAAGATGCGCGAGACGTTGCCTCGGTTTATCTCATCGATGATCAGCACCTTGGCGTCGCTATGTTGAACGGGGGCAGGCTCAAATAAGCCCTCCTCGTTTTTGCCCAGCATGTGCTCGACCATAGATGGCAGGAAGTTCTTATAGCCATTCACCAAAAAAGGATCAAGGACGGAGCCCGGCACTTTCTTGTCCCAGCGACCATTGCCCAGTTCTTCGATTGTGAAGGTGCCAGCGTCCACATAAGAAGCGAGCGTATTCAGCAAACTCATGCCGATGGGAAGGTGTTTACCTTGGGGCTTCTCTATCTCAACCACGTCAGGCGTGGCGCGGGTCACTTTGTAGCCTGTGCCGTAGCGATCACCGACCTTGAATGCACGATACTTTCCGCTCAGTTCAGTCGCAACTGACTCGCAAAGGCTCTTGAAGACGCCAGATACCACTTCGTAACGGATCTGACCTTGCTCGTCAGTTGTAGCGCGTAGGCCTTCGACAAAATCTTCATAGCTGAAGCTCTGATGAAAGGTCACAAAGCGCACGTCGCCTGCTGCGAGCAGTTCGTCGAAACGAACCTTCAGCGCTGATCGGCTACAAGCATTTTTAGCAAGAAAAGGCTGATCAAGGATCTGCAACGTCGCTTCGACTGTGGCGTAGGTTTTCCCCGTACCGGGCGGACCGAAGAAAATCTGATTGAGCGAAGGCATTGCCGAACGTCCCTGTAGGAAAAGTCCGGCAACAGTATCTAGATTGCCAGCATGGGTAAAGCGAAGTCCCGAGAACAGCCGCTCTGGATGAGGCATGCGAGCAGTCCGCCAAAGGTGCAGCACTTCTCTTTTTTGATAACCCACCGAAAATTTTTTAAAGCGTTACGCTCAGATAAAATGTAGATAAATCAAGGCACAGCGGTCGATATGTCTCTGACGATATCGAATGATGACTTATTGAGATCATTGCCGTCCGTTGTCCTGATGAGAAAAATGGTGTGGCCCGAAACCGTATCGGGCACGTTAGAATTCGATGGCTCAGGGAGCGAGGCTCGGGACTTACCTCTTTCAAGGACAGGGATGAGTGAATGGATCTTTTAGCCAATGTTCCCAGGTGGGACGATGTCGAGCGAAATCTCGAAAACAAATTCAGCCATCTGAATCAGTCTTTCGATCAAGACTGGGAAAGCGCTTACGATGGTTGGAACGGCTTCACGCGACGGGTCAGTAACGAGGCCACGCTGGCCTTCGGCAGTATCGGCGGAAACCGCATCGAGTCGGTGAGATCGGCGATGGCTAAGTCCTACCCGATCATTCAGCTGAATCTGATGCGCAAGTGGGCTTCCATTGATATCACGGAAATCCTTCCTGTCTTGCTGCAACTGGTCAAAGAGGTCGCCATGATCATGGGCGGCAGCGTGGCCGTCGGGACTCTCGTTGGTGGCGCTGCTGGATCGCTTGCATTCGGAGTGGGTGCTTTACCCGGAGCCATAGTCGGTGGTGGCATAGGCGCTCAAGTAGGCAACTTGATTCTTCTGGGCATGGGGCTTTCAGCCATCGCCGAGTATTTCTATCAAGGGCTGCCTGCTTGTCTCGCAACCATTTATGACGGCATGGTCACAGCCTGGAACGCAGAAGAAGGTGTCAAACCGCCAGGGCTTGATCCCACAGGGGCTTCTGCATGGTTGATTGATGAGCGTATAGACGCAGCCGCGCGGCAACTTGCCAGAGGTCAGGAGCAATTAGTCATGCTCTTACTGACCGCTATTGTTACCTACATCACACGAGGTCAGATCAAGGCCGGGGTCGTAGGCAGCCTGGATGGCATTGCGGCACGCAGCGCGAAGCTTCAAGCGGACATGACCAACAAGCAAATTGCAGGTTGGTTGGCTCGCAACGAGCAGAAGCTGCTGGCGCATCCAGAATTGCGGGTTACGGAATCAACGCCGCTAAAAATGGCAGAGCCCAGATCTGACAGCATTGGCCGACCGTCAAACACTAGCAACGACGCGGTCAAAAATCCCGAACCAATACCTAAACCGGTCTACGAGAAACCGAAACTTCCAGAAGAGATGCCGGATGAAATTCCGGCAACCTCCGCTCTCGCCAGAGACGGTTTGCGTGAGGACTTGGCTGAACAGGCAGGTATACCTCGAAACATCGTGGACAAACCTGAGAGTATTTGGGGAAAAACCATAGAGGATATCAAGCAGTCGTTTACGATGGATGGCGCAACAGTGACTGATGTGCCGCCTAGGGCTGGCTCATCTCAGAATGCTCAAATATTTGAAATTGAAGGCAGTGCTACAGGGATAAAGAAAATTCAATACAGCCCTTCAACTGTCGGAAAACAAATTGATTCAGACCACATTGGCGAATATTATAAAATATCTTACAACGACGGCAGCCAAATAAAAGTTGTAGAACCCAACACATATAGACCAACATTTTTCGGTAGAGGACAAGTGATCTACGATAAAAATACTGTATATTTAAATCCTAAGGGGCAAAAGGTAACTTTCAACCCTTCCAACAATACATGGATACCAGAATAATGTCAGACTCAACCTTTAAAATCTCGTGGAGCGCTCCGATCATACCTTGCAAATCACTAGCAGGCATACCACTTCACATCAGCGCAGACGTAGTAGAATCCTCTCTCGCCGAATATATAATCGACAAGCAAAATAATTTATATCAATTTGAAAACTCACCTATCCTCCGATTAACAAAGAATGAAATAGACATAGACGGCGATGGCGGTTACAAATTTTTTCTTCTTGACGATCACATTATAGATATAAGTAACAAAGTATTACCCGCCTTATCCATCGCAATAAAAAACAGAAAGGTTTTTGTCATAAAAGTGTATAACTTTAGCTTTCCTGGTGACTTAGCGGAGGATTTCATCTACAAAGGAGAGCTACCCGGCGGCCTGACTTTAGGCAGTAAAGTATCTGAATTTCTACCGCTTACAGAGTTGGAATTCGACGATGGTCTAGGATGGTTTTATACAGACAGTCACTATGGAGAAGTCGAAATAGGAGGATGGAGTGCTTCTCTTGAAGACCAACCCGATCAGATAATCACTAGCATATGCATCATACCTGCACCCGCCATATAATATGCAAATCTTTAAATCACCATTTACGCCCACTGCAAAACTATATCATGATAGTAAAAAAAGGTAAAACCACCACAAGCGCGATATTCCATTAATAGAGCAGAGACACCAATACGATGATAAATGAAGACTTTAAAATCTCATGGAAAGCGCCCATTATTCCATGTAAATCGCTGGCTGGCATCCCCATGCATGCCAGTGCAAAACTCTTGAAATCTGTGCTCGCTCGGTATGTGGTGGATGAAGAGGGCCTGCTGTATCAGTTTGGAGACTCTCCAATTCTAAAGGTGGAAATTTACGAGCCTGATTCAAATGGCGATAGTGGCTACGCATTCTCGCTTTCTGACGACACGGTAATAAACAGACTACTTAAGGGTAAGCCAGCGCTGTCCATTTCATTGAGAAGCGATAGAGTTACCTTTATAAAGATTTATAATTTTAGTTTCTCTGGAGATACAGCTCAAAACCATATTTACAAAGGAACTCTTCCTAGGGGTATAGGGCTTGGGAGTCTAGTTTCCGAGCTTCTACCCTACACCCGGCTTGAGCTCGATGAAACCGAAGAGTTCTTCTACACTGATGATAACTACGGAGCGGTCGAAATCACCGGACTGGGCGTCCCTCTTGAAGACATACCAGATCAGCACATCACAGCGATTTGCATTATACCTAACTGAAGGCGACGCCCAAAAAGCTGATGCTTCGGATATTTTCAGAAAAGTCCTACACAATTTAGCCTTCCACAACGATAAAGCGTGCCCTACCCTTACACCGCGCCTAAGAAACGCCCAAGAAACTCAAATGTAGCGGCCTGACCGCTTCCGATAAAATGCGGCTTTTTTGTACCTGCGGCTTTCGGCTGCGCGTCCTAAAATCTCTGATATGTCGGGAGTGGACCAATACAAGACCCGCAAGGGGAATACGTCCGGCCTTTTCTACATTGGGGTTTCTTAGCTCCCGACGCCTAGCTCTCAAAAAGCTAAAAATGTAGAGATTACCTAGATGCCTCACATCGCAAGCCTAAATCAGACAACGCCGCACACCCCAACCCCCTTCCACCGCCACAACCGCCAACTCCTCGCCCTCCTCCTCGAAAACCAACCCTGGTTCAGCGCCCGTGATCTCGGTCGCATGATCGGCTGGCCTTTGAACGAGCGAACGCTGCGCAAGCTAGACGCTGACCAGCACCGGATGATCACGCTCGACCTGCATGGCGAAGCTGAGCCGGAACTGATGGTCAGTGAGTCGGGCGCGTACGCGATGATGGTGCATCACTATCACGCGGAAAATCGCGGGTTGCGGCAGTGGATTACCAATGAGGTGGTGCCTGCGTTGCGGTATGGGCAGGTGCCGTTTGATGACTCTACGCCGAACCTGAGCATGTTGCAGTGGCCGGGGTTGTCGGTGAGCATGTTGCACTGGCACAGCGAGCCGTGGATACGGTTGCGGGATATGCCGATGCTGTTGGCGCACCCGCAGATGCAGGTTGATGCGCGGCCGCATCGCTTGGCGCGGTCGTGGTGGCGGGCGGTGTTACCTGCCTCTCGGTTGAGTTGAATGCGGAGTGATGGCCGTGCCGTGTGGGTGACGGCCATCCTGCCTCATCGGATCAGTCTTTCAGGCGGCGTCGGTAGTCGCTGATCATTTCTTTGGTAACGTCTTCCTTGAAGCAGGTGGGTGCCTCCCCTCCTTCACGGCTGTACGCACTGCGCTTGCCACATCGGCTGCCATTGCGGGCGGAGTTGTAGGGGCAAGGGCAGTTGCCGGAGTAGCTGTCGATGGATTCCTGGATGATGGCGTTGACGATTGAGGCGTCTGTTACCTGGGTTTCTCTGGCCTGCACGGTGAAGGCACAGAGCAATGCGAGTATGGCGAAGAGGCCTGTCCCTGTTTTTTTCATGGCTATTCCTTAGCGAGTGCAGACGGGTGTCTGTTGCAAGGTTTTACCATGATGTTATTGGGCCATCAAATTTTGTTTGTTGAGGTGGTTGTTGGGATTTGGGTTGTTTGAGAGATATTTTTGGGAGAGGTTTGAATAGCCCGACCTTGAGACTTGGTTTACAGAGGACGTACCGCATGCACCGGTTTTGCTGCCGGTTCCCGGCAGATCGCGAACAAGTTCGCTCCTACGCCCTCCGGGCAGAAGCTTGGATTCGGGTAATCTGATATTTGCCTGATGGCTTGGATGTGACGCGGAGCGTCACGAAATGCGTGCCAACGCGGAGCATTGGCACGATAGGTATTACCGAGTGCCTGCGGGGCCACTACACCCCGCAAGCATCCCCCATCAGAACTGCCAATCCAGCGACAGCCCCACGCCGTGGGTTTTATCCCGCGCACCCAGCAAACCGTTGTAGTCGAGGTTGATGCGTGCGTCCCTGCCCAGGGCCAGGCTGGCGCGGGCACCGACTACGGCGGCGTCGCGGTCCATGGAGACGCTTTGTACGTTGAAGCTGTTGCCAGCGCTGGCGAAGGCCAGGTGTTGTTCCGACGAGGTGTCGCTCAGGTTGTGCTGCCAGCCGAGGGTGGCGGAGACGTCGAGTTTTTGTGTGTCGTTGAGGTTGAAGCGGTTACCAGCGCGTATGCCCAGGGTCGAGAGCACGGTGTCGCGGGTGTCGTCGCTGCCTTTGAGGGCCGTGGCGCCGCCTTTTTCGGTGAAGCTGTCGCTGTCGAAGTGGACGTAAGCCAGGTTGGCGAATGGCTCCAGTGCCAGCGGTTGCAGGTTCAGACGGTAGGCGGCTTCGGTGAACACCTGGCTCGACTGGGCGTCGCGCTTGACTTTCTGGCGGTCGGAGAACGCGCCGAATTGCAGGTCGCGTTTCACGTCGATGCGGTGCCAGCTGTGCGATGCGCCTGCGGTGAGGCGCAAGGCGCCTTGTTCGTGACCGATGTAGGCGCCCAAGTGGTAGCTGTCTGCCGATGCACGCGAGTGGGTGTCGTCCCCGAGGCTCAGCGAGGTGTCGCTGTAACCTGCCATCGCGCCCAAACGGGTGTGCTCGCTGATCAGGCCGTCGACGCCTGCCAGCAGGCCGCCCAGCGATGAGGTCGAACTGGCGCTGTCGCTGCTGCCGCTGTTTTTGCCCCACGCGCCGAGCGCTTTGACCCACACCGAATTGTCTTCGCTGCCAGGTGCTGGCTGGTCGTACAGCCCTTCGACGCGCAGGCGATCACCTACGGCGTCGCGCAGTTGACGGCTGTCGTTGATCAATTGTGTGGCGATGGCCGGGTGCACTTCGCCGGACAGTTGGGTGAATGCGCGGCGTGCGCTGGCGGCGTCCTGGCTGAGGATGATGCTCTCATAGACGGAATTGCCCGCACTCAGTTGCTCAATGGCCTGTGCCACGCTGCGTTGATTGGACGTTTGCGCCGCGCTGGCGAAGCTGTCGCCGTTGCGCTCAAGAGCGAGTGTCACGCCGGTGCCGCTGTAGGCCAGGTTGCCGTCCAGGAATGCGTAGTTATCGGTCACAGAACCGAACTGACCCTGAACGCCGCCAGCCGCCTGCAGCACGTTGAACCGCTGACCCAGAACGCTGCGGGTCTGGTTGCTACTGAGCAGTGCGGGGTTGTCGTTTTCCAGAGACAGGGCCATGTTGGCGCCGCTCACGGTCACGGTGCCGCCGACCACGATGCGGTCGCTGGCAGTGGGCGAGAACTCAACAGCGTAGGTCGAGCCCGGTGCCAGGTTGAGGTTGCCCGCCACTTGCAGGGTGCCGATGGAGTTGCCCGGTGCAATTGTGCCGCCACGGTTGGCGGTCAACGACGCGACGCTGCCGTTGCCACCCAGTATGCCGCCGTTGTTGACGGTGACGGCAGAGGCCAGCGAGCCGTTGATGGCCAGGCGTCCTTGATTGACCAGCGTCGGGCCGCTGTAGCTGTTGGCCCCGTTCAGCACCAGGGTGCCGATGCCTTGTTTGGTCAGGCCGCCGTGACCGGAGATGCCGTTGTTCCACACATCCAGCCCGCATTGCGGCCCGGTGCAAGTGCGTTGGGTCGGTTTTCCTGCGTCGACAATCGCACCGACGCCGGGCAGGTCAGCGACGAACTGGCTGTCGCCGTAGGCGCCGTCGATGCGGAACTCGGCAGGAATATCTGCCTCGGTCACAAACATGCTCGGGCCGTTGACTGCCTTGCCGAGGTTGATCATGCCCCAGCCGTACAGCGCGTCGACACCCGGTGCGCCAAGGTCAGTGGCGGTAGTTTTCAACACGTCGGCGACCTGCGCGCCGGTCATGTACGGGAAGCGCTCCATCAGCACGGCCATGCTGCCAGCCACGTGCGGCGCGGCCATCGAGGTGCCGTTCTTGTTGGCCCAGCCGACGGTCAGGTCTGCAAGGCTGGTGCCGTTGAGCACCGAGCTGTAGATGCGCGTGCCCGGTGCCGAAACGCAGAAGCTGGCGGTGTAGCCGCAGCGCGACGAGAAGGTGCTCAGCGTGTAGGGCGTGGTTGCAGCTGCGGTGGCGTCGGGGTTTTGTTGCAGGGCGGCGACGGTCAGCCAGTTGGGGGCGATCTCCGGTACGAAATAGCCGAGCCCGGCCATTGCGTCAGGGTTGTTGAGGTTGTAGTCGTTACCTGCGGCAAAGATGGTCACCACGCCGCTGCGTGCTGCGTCGATCGCCCCCTGATACGCGCCACCCGGACGCGTGCCGAGGATCTGGCGAATCTGGTCGAACTGCACTTGCGCGTCCTGCACGGTGAAGTGCGGGAACGCCGGATCGCGACCGCCTTTGTCAAAGCGGTCGGTGATGCCGATGCCCCAGCTGTTGTTGATGACCCGTGCGCCGCTGTTGACCAGTGCGTTCCAGCCAGCCTGATACACCGCGCCGTCGTTGCCCAGCACGATGCCGTCTTCCGGGCCCGGGTCGCCGTTGTCGGCGCTGATGATTTGCGCGTTGTAAGCCACGCCATGCATCGGCCCGCCATCACGATCGCCACCGGCGATGCCGCCCACGTGGGTGCCGTGGTTACCGAGTTTGCCACCGGAGTCCAGAGTCGGTGCGCCGTCGTAGCGGAACGCGTCGCCCGCCTTCACCGGGATGTACGGGTCGGTGTATTCGCGGATGCCGCTGGTGACCAGATTGACCACCTTGTTGGGGCTGGCAAATTCCGGGTGCGGGGCATAGACCGGCTGGTCGAAGATGCCCAGTTTGATGCCCTTGCCGGAGTAGCCAGCGGCGTAGGTTTGATCGGCATTGATCGCGCCCAGCCCCCAGTCGGCGTTGAATTCGGCGCTGCGCCAGCTGGCAGCATTGCCGGCCTGACCTGCTTCCACATACGGCGCGGCATGAGCCACGCCCAAGGTCGCGAGGTAGCAGGCCAGTGCGCCGCAAGAGGCGCGGTTGATGGCGCGAATGGCCTGACCGAGGGGTTTGACAGAGGTGTGTCGGGTGATGGATGCATCTTTCATCAAGCTACCGTCCTTAGTTAACGCGCACGAATCTCCGCGCGCATGCATCTGCATGCGCGTCGTTTTTTTTGGTTTGAGGGTTGGTTTGGGTTGGGTACTGCCGGGGTTAGAACTGCCAGTTGAGGCTCAGGCCGACACCGTGGCTTTTTTCCCGGCGGGCCAGTTGGCCGCTGTAGTCGAGGCTGACCCTGGCGTCCTTGCTCAACGCAGCGCTGGCATGAGCACCGACCAGCGCTGCGTCACGGACCAGCGGTGAGCTTTCGATAGCGAAGCTACTGCCACCAGAGGCAAAGGCCAGATGCTGTTCGGAATCGGTGTTGCTCAGGTTGTGCTGCCAGCCGAGGCTGCCCGACAGGTCGATTTTCTGTCGGTCGCTGATCGCGATGGTTTTCAGCGCCCGCACGCCGAGAGTGCTCAGTACTGCATCGCGGTTATCGCTACCGGCAGACAGCGCCGCCGCGTCGCCCTTCTCGGTGAAGCTGTCGGTGTTGAGGTGGACGTAGGCCAGATTGGCGAACGGCTCAAGGGTCGCGGGTTGCAAGTGGACGCGATACGCCGCCTCGGTGAACACTTGCGTGCTCTGGGCATCGTGCTTGGTTTTCTCTTTGCCAGCAGCACCGCCGACCTGCACGTCGCGCTGTGCGTCGATACGATGCCAACTGTGTGCGCCGCCGAGTGTCAGGCGCAGTGCGCCGATTTCATGGCCGAGGTAAGCGCCCAGATGGTAGCTGTCCACCGAAGCCCGGGAGTGCGTGCCGGAGCCCATGTTCAACGAGCTGTCGCTGTAGCCCGCGACCACGCCCAGACGCGTGTCATCGGCAAGGTTGCCATCGGCACCGGCCAGCAGGCCGCCAATCGAGGTGGTGTAACCGGCGGTATCGTCACGCGAGTCGGTCTTGCCCCAGGCACCCAGGGCTTTGATCCAGACATTGTCTTGTGCGGCCGTGTTGCCATCAGTGCCGAATACGCTGGCCCCAAGACGCTCACCCACTGCATCGCGGATCTGGCGGCTGTCGTTGATCAGCACGCTGCCGATAGCCGGGTAAATTTCGCCGGACAATTGCTGGAAGCTATCGCGTGCGGAGGCAGCGCTCTGGGTAAGCAGCAGGTTTTCGTACACCGCGTTACCGGCGCCGAGTTGTTCGGCGGCAGTCGCCACGGCAGCCTGATTAGGGGTTTGCGCCACGCTGTTGAAAGCGGCGGTTTGCTCGACGTTCAGTGCCACGCCGGTGGCTGAGTAGTCGAGTCGGCCACCGAGGAAGGCGTAGTTGGAAGAGACGCTGCCAAACTGGCCGTTGATACCGTTGGCGGCTTGCAGCACGTTGTACTGGCGACCTACCACGCTTTGGATCGGTGCAGAACTCAAGGCCACTGGCGTTGTATTCTCCAGAGCCAGCGTCAGGTTCGCGCCTGATACGGTAGCGCTTCCGGTGGCAACGATGCGGTCACTGGCGGTGGGCGAAAGCTCCACGGCGTAGGTCGAACCCGGTTGCAGGGTGACATCACCGTTCACCTGCAACGTACCGATGGAATTACCCGGCGCAACGATACCGCCACTGCGCGCCGTCAGCCCGCCGATCTGGCCGTTACCGCCCAGCGTGCCGCCCGCATTGACCTGCACAGCGGAAACCAGCGAGCCGTTGACCGACAGCAAGCCGCCATTGACCAGGGTATCGCCACGGTAGGTGTTGGCACCTTGCAGAATCAGTCGACCGGCACCGGATTTGACCAGGCTGCCTTGGTACTGACGCTGATCGGCTGCGGCAGCACGCGCGGTGCCGGTTGCGTAATCAGCCTGATCCTGCTGGCTGGCGGTACTGGCAACGCCGTTTTGCCAGCCTTTGCTGATCAGGGTTTGCTGCCAGGTGGCCTGCTCGGCAGTGTCTTCGGCCTGACGCTGAAGCAGCGCCTGATCGGAAATATCGTTGCTCCATACATCGCTCACACCGGACCCCAGGTTGGCATCGAAGGTGCCGAGCAATTGACCGGGACCGCGCATCGCCCGCTCAAGATTGGCCACGCCCCAGCCCACGCTGTTGGTCGGTGCCTGAGTGACCGAGCCATCGAGCTGGGTGGCGGTGGTCAGCAACACTTGCAGCGCCTGCTCGTTGGTCATGTACGGGAAGCGTTCCATCACCAGCGCCAGCGCGCCAGTGGCATGCGGCGCGGACATGGAAGTGCCGGATTTAATGCCGTAGCCACCGCCCGGCACGGTGCTGTTGACCAGCCGACCGGGCATGGTGATGCACCAGTATTTGGACAGGCCGCACTGGTTGTAGCGTTGACCGTTGGTGCTGTCGAGGCCCGACACGGCCAGCCAGTGGCCTTCGAGGTCCGGCTCGAAATACGGCAGCGACGCACGCACGCTGGCATTGGCGTAACCGCTGTTGCCGGCGCTGAACACGTTGATCACACCCTTGCGCGAGACATTCGCCGCTTCGTCCAGCCAGGTGCCGCGGTTGTAGTGCTGAGCGTAGGCAGCGCGCACACCTGCTTCGGTGGCGTAGGTCACGTCGGCCGGCTGGCTGCCCCAGCTGTTGTTGATGGCGCGCACGCCGGCATCCGCCAAGGCGCCGTACACCGCTTTGAAATACTGCGGGTCGGGGTTGGGACCGAACAGGAAGCTGTCATTCTGGTTGGTGTTGCCGACGTAGATCTGAGCGTTGTACGCCACGCCGTGCATGCCGACGCCATCGCGCGCCGCGCCCATGGTGCCGGTGACGTGCGTGCCATGGGTGTCATTGTTCGGGTTGATGGCGCCGCTGATGCTGAACGGCGAGCCGTCAACGTAAGTACCGGTAGCGGTGACTGCGTGGTAGCGGGATGGTGTGGCTTCCGGGTGGGACGGGTCGAAACCCGAGTCCAGCGCACCGATCTTGACGCCGGCCCCGGTGATGCCAGCGGCGTAAGCCTGATCAGCCTGGATACGGCCCAGCCCCCAATCGCTCTGGAATTCTGCCGACCGCCAACTGGCAGCGTCACCCGGCTTGCCCTGTTCGACATAGTCAGCATAAGCCGAGCAGCCAAACGTAAAAGACAGCGCACAAAGCGCGCCTGTTGCTACAGGCTTGAACGAATAACGGACAACACCCACGCACTTCGACTTTCGCATCCCTGCACACCTGATAGTGGTCGGCTCTTGATTGAGCGATTCCAGAACATAGTCTGCAGTTATGCACTTGGCAACAGATTTATTTCAATTCTGATACAAGTTGCAGGACATAAGAGTAATGCATCGTGGGATATATAGCTTAGTGATATCCAATTGAATCTATTGAATTTGTTTTGTTTTTTGATATGGAGATTATCGAATTTGGTAGTGGCGATTTAATTGCACACTCTCCTCTTTTCTCTAGTTTCCTGCCAATACCTTCAACAACTTCAGTTAAGCGTCTTATTTATTCGGATGAAAGAATAATTGTCCGACAATAATGGATAGTCACCCAAATGGAGCCTTCGCTACGGCAAACCGATGACGCAGAGCGTCATGAACTGCATGCCCACGCGGAGCGATGGGCACGATAGGTGGTGGGGTTAAGATTTGTGTAAACGCACCCAGGCGCAATGCCCTGACTCTCGTTACCACGCGCGCGTGGTAATGCCGTTCTGGACGCTCTGCGTCCTCTGCGTATGCTTAGCGACTGAACCGCTCGGCCAGGCTGTGCAGGTACTGCGCCATTTCTTCCAGTTCGCCGCTGATCTGCGAGCCTTGCTGCGCCTGACTGGCACTCTCGTCGCAGAGTTGCGCGATACGGGTAATCTGCTGGCTGATGTTTTCCGCAACGTGGCTCTGCTCTTCAGACGCCGAGGCCATTTGCTGACTCATACCGGTGATGCGGGTCACAGACTGGCTGATGCCGTCCAGAGCCTTTTGCACGGCTTCAACGCTGGCAACGCTTTCCTGGGAGATCTGCTCGCCTTTGTTGGCGGTCTGCACCGCACGGTCGGCACCATCACGCAGCGAGGTGATGATTTGCTGGATCTGCTCGGTCGAGGACTGCGTACGGGAAGCCAGCGAGCGAACCTCGTCGGCCACCACCGCAAAGCCACGCCCCTGCTCACCGGCACGGGCCGCTTCGATGGCTGCGTTAAGCGCCAGCAGGTTGGTTTGTTGAGCGATGGCGGTGATCACATCAACCACGCTGCCGATTGATTGCGTCGCGCTTGCCAGTTCACCCACAGCGTTGCCGATGTCGGTGACCGAGTTAGCCATGTGCCGAATCGCCAGCAGGCTTTCATCGGCCAGACCACGCCCCTGTTGCGCCAGTTTGTCGGCTTCTTCGGCGGCGTGGGCAGTGTTCTGTACGTTGTGGGTCACTTCCTGAATGGTCGCCGCCATCTGATTGATGGCCGTGGCCGACTGATCGGCCTCACTGCGCTGCTGGTCCAGCGACTCGGCCTGACGCAACGACAATTGCGCAGACCGCCCGGCGTGCTGGCGTACGCTCTCGCCGGTATCGGCCAGGCGCGTCAAAGCGGTTTGCAGGCGGGCCTCTTCGCTGAGCATGGCCAGATCGAGTTGCGCCTGCGGGCCCCGGTTGTCGCTGTAGGTCAGCGCAACCAAAGAACTGGTGAACGCTTTGGGATGTTCTTCAAGGGTGTTGCGAATGCTGCGGCGCTGACGCATTTCCAGAAAACCGCCCAACACCACCATCACAATCGGAATCATGATGATCGAAGGCAGATCGTCCAGCAGATAGACGCCGGCAGCGAGTGCCAGGGCGCAGAGGATCATCGGTAACTGGCGAATCAAGTGATAGGCCGCCGAGCTGGTCGCCGACACCGCCGATTTGCCGGCACGCAGCCGTGCATACAATGCTTCTGCCCGACGAACCTGATCGCGGGTCGGCAACGAGCGTACGGACTCATAGCCGACGATTCGACCGTTTTCATACACCGCCGTCACGTAGGCGCTGACCCAGTAATAATCACCTTGCTTGGAGCGATTCTTGACCACACCCATCCACGGCTTGCCCTGCTTGATGGTTTCCCACATATGGGCGAACACCGAAGCCGGCATATCCGGATGGCGCACAAGGTTATGCGGCTGCCCGACCAGTTCTTCGCGGGTAAAGCCGCTCAACGCGACGAAGGCGTCGTTGCAGTAGGTAATGTGGCTATTTAGGTCGGTGGTGGAGATGAGGCGTTCAGATGCCGGAAAAGTCCGTTCAGTCTGCGTGATTGGCATGTTGACGCGCATTAATAATTCACTCCGTGATAATGCTTGATATGCCGGGCGTGTGTTGAAGGTGTAGCACAACCTATCAGGGTGGCAACCGGCAGTCCCCGTGCACTGTTATCGCCCACAAAACGCAGGGCTTTAGCCACAGGCGGCAATTGCGCGTGTCGCAGAACAGCAGACGGGCATGATTGCCACGCCGAAGTTTGCGTCCTGACGAGGATGCCTGCACCATGCCGCCCCTGAACGCAACGCGACTCAAGGCACCTTATGGCACGCAACACGACATCTGCTCTGGCAGCACTGATCCGCTCGTTTCGCAGGCTACTGCGCAGGGTTGCCGGTCAGACAGCGGATCAGCAAAAGCATGTGCAGCCTGTCACACCCGCAGTTCAATCATCGCAACCGCGAAAGCCTGTCAAAACCAGCCGCGCCAAACGCCCGGAAAAGCTTCGCGAACCGGCTGCACCCAAGCCGCCAGCAAAGCCCGCAGCGCCTGCGTGTCCGCACTGTAAAAAAACCATGGTGATCAAGGTGGCCCGCACCGGCAAGAATGCCGGTGAGTTTTGGGGCTGTGTGGCGTATCCGAAATGCCGGGGCATTCGACCGATCTTTCGTTGAACGCCAGACCGGTCACGCCTGCCCAGAGAAAAAACGGGTTCAGCTGATGCCCGCCAACAGCTCCCGCGCCATGCGCCGATGCTCCTCGTCGGATTCGGCAATGACCTGTTGCAGAATTTCACGAGCCGACTCGATATCGCCCTCCTCGATCAGCACTTGCGCCTGATTAATCTGGCTAAGCGGTGGCTCTTCAAGGTCCAGCAGGTCGAAATCTGCGTCGTCGCTCATGAAACTGTCGAGAAAGTCATCGCTCAGGTCGTCAGCGGCGGCAGGTGCCACCACTTCGATGGGCTCGATGACATCGGGCTCGGAGAAATCGCTGAGAAACTGCTCATCCGAGAGCTCAAAGACTTCCGGAAGTTGAGTCAGGTCCGAAGAAAAACCAGGGTCGACGTCAGCGGGAGCTGGCGCAGCAGTCGCCGCTGCTGGCTTGATGCGCGGCGGCGGGCTGTCGAACGGATCGACCAGATCCCAGTCGGCGTCCATCGACAGGTCATCGAGGTTCAACTGAAACTCGTCAGCATGCTGCGGATTCAGCGCCGCTGCGGCGGTTTCGTCCAGCTGCGCCGCAGGTTCAGGCTCCAGATCGGGCTGCAGATAGGCCGAAGATTCTGGCTCGGGCTCGGTTTTCTCGAAAGACAGCGCGGTAGCCGCGACCGCAGCAGCGGGGATGACTGCCGCCAAAGGCGCAACTTCGGCGGCCTTGATTTGTGGAAAGCGGTCGCGGATGTCTTGGATGGTCTGCGGATCAACGCCGTGCTCCAGCGCTGATTGCTCTTCACGAACAAAACCACTGCCGTCGCCCTGCTCCGCCAGCAATTCCAGAAGGCGGATGCGAATGTCATCGCGCTCCGGCTGCTTTTCCAAGGCGCTGCGCAGAATGCCCATCGCCTCGGTGAATCGCCCGTAGGCGATGTAAATGCTGACGCCGTCCAGCGCATCCGGCGTAGAGCCAGCCGAACGCTGCGCTGCCGGTGGCTTGGTCGCTGCCGGGGTAGGTGGCGTCTGCACCGCAGGCTGTGGCGCAACGGCGGGCACTTCGAACACCGGAAGCATGGTCGCCTGAGCAGGCTTGATCAGTTGATCATCCGGTACAACAGCAGGCGCTGCGGACTGTTTGCGCTGCTGGCGTCGTTTCGAATAAGCAAACGCCACAAGCAGAAGCACAATCAACACGGCAGCAAGCAGTATCGGCAGGCTCAGGAATGAATCGGTGCTCGGCGTATCGGCAACGGCAGGCTGAACGGGAGTGGCCGGGGTTATTGCAGGTGTGGCAAGCGTGGCAGGTCGGGAAGCGGATTGCGCAACGGCAAGATCACTGCGCAACGCGGTGATTTGCTTGTCCTTGCCACTCATCTGCTCTTGCAGTTCTTGAGTCTGGGCTTTGAGCGCCTCCAGCGATTGAGCCAGTTGCTGGTTTTCGATGGCGGCCGCCGACAGTTGCTCGGCGGTGCGCTGCAGCTCGGCAGGCTTGGGTGAAGACGCCTCCGGGCTGGCGGCAGGCGCAGCGGCACTTGGCAATACCGCGGAATCGGGCAGCAACAAATCCTGGCCGACTTTAAGCGCGGAACCGGCACCCGCCGCGAATGCCTGCGGGTTGAGCAAACGAATGCCGTCTGCCAGCTGGCTTGCCGAAACCTTGTTACCTGGCCCTTGCAAACGGCTGGCAATACCATTCAGGGTATCGCCACTGGCAACCGTGTAATGCTTGCCCTGCACGGCGGCCGGTGGCGCGACCGGCATGCGGCTTTCCTGTGCCGAGGCCGTCGAACGTTGCGCGTGGCGGCTGCGCGTGGCGGCCAGACCTTGCGGTGAGGTGGCAGGATCGAGCAGCAGGGTGTATTCGTGCAGCAAATCGCCATTCGGGCGCGCCAGCTGGACGAGAAAGCTCAGGTAGGGTTCGGTGACCGGTTTACTGGAAACCACCCGGATCACGCCGCGATCGCCGCGCAGCACAGGGGTGAAGCGCAGGTCGTTGAGAAAGAACACCCGCTCTATGCCCGCCTTGGCAAAAGCCTCGGGCGACGCGAGCCTGGCAACAACGTCTTCGTTGCTCAGACCGCCAGTCTCCAGCAACTGGATCTCGGCATTCAACGGTTGGTTGAGCGCCGAGTGCAAGGTGATTTCACCCAGCCCCAACGCAGACGCCAGCGTAGAGAAGGCCAGCAATGACGCCGCTATGACGCTCTTGCAAAACACCACGCGCGCCCTGCGACCTGCACCTTCGACAGCAGCCAATGAACTCTTCAGCATGCGAACCCTTATAGAAACCACAGCAGGCTTCTCACGTAATCAGTTGGACTTCAGTATCCGTTGCACGATTATGGTTGAGAACGCCCGGCTTCGTCTCAGGATCTTTCCAGATTGGCCAGAATCTGCGAGTGCACCCGCATGCTGACGCGCAAATCTTCCTCGCTCACGCCCTCGAACAGCTCGATACGCAGCACATTGGCGATGGTTTCAATCTTTTCAATCAGTGGCAAGGCAGTATCACTGAGCAGGATCTTTTTCGCGCGTCGATCCTCGACTACCGCCTGGCGCTGAACCAGGCCCTGCTTTTCAAGACTGTCGAGCAAACGCGCCAGAGTCGGCCCTTCGACTCCCACGCTTTGCGCAAGCTCGCGCTGGGTGGGCGGCTCGGTGAAACGGGCGAGGTGCAGCAGGACCAGCCAGCGCGCCTGAGACAGGCCAAGATCGGCAAGTCGACGATCCAGTTCGGCGCGCCAGCCCCGGGTGAGATGTCCGAGTTGCATCCCGAAACGGTGTTCATCAGTCAATGGCATAAGGAAACTCATGATTCAAACTAATTATTAGCGAGCTAAGCATGGTCCTTATGTTCAGGCAAGCGCGGGACGGTGACGTTTCGTCGCACGCCGTTATACCTCAAATTCCGATTGCAACGCCGCTCGCACGCAATACAAAACGCCCTCCGGCACCCGACCGGCAAATTGCTCGGCAATCGCCGACACCGGTGGCAGTTCTCCTTCGCCATCGAGAAAGGCATCCTGAACCTCGCCCAACAAGTCTTCCGGTAAATCCAGTGCCTGCTCGATGGATAGCTGCTGCTTGCCGATGGCCTCGGCCAACAGGGTGTAGACATTCTTTTCCGAGCACTGCAACTGGCCAGCGATCTGCGTGGGGGTCATACCGGCACGCGCCAGGCTGATCAGCTCGTGGCGTACATCGGCCACCACCCGTGGTGCTTCGGCCTTGCCACTGAGCACTTCAAGAAAGGCCTCGCCGTAACGCTCCAGCTTGCGCGCGCCCACGCCGCCCACCCTGGCCATCTCGGCCATCGATCCAGGTTTGCTGCGCAGCATTTCCAGCAGGGTCGAGTCCGGGAAAATGACGTATGGCGGCACAGCATGTTCTTCGGCCAGCTTACGCCGCAAGGCACGCAAGGCTTCCCACTGCTCGCGCTCTTCGCCGCGCACCAGTTGGCTCGCCGGGCTGCCGGAACTGCTCTTTGAAGTGGTTTGTGGCTTGAGGTCGCGGCGCAGTTCCAGAGTAACTTCGCCACGCAGCAAAGGCCGGCACGTGTCGCTCAGGCGCAAGCCGCCATAGCCTTCAAGGTCGATGTCTGCCAGCCCGCGCGCCACCAGTTGGCGGAACAACGAGCGCCATTCGGCCTCGGTGCGTGCCTTGCCGACTCCGAACACCGACAGATGCTGATGGCCGAAGCTTTCTACCTTGTCGTTGGATTTGCCCAGCAGCACATCGACCAGATGACCGACGCCATAACGCTGGCCGGTGCGGTAGATGGCCGACAGCGCCTGACGCGCAGGCTCGGTGGCATCCCAGGTCTGCACGCCATCGACGCAATTGTCGCAATGCCCACACGGGTTGGGCATGTCTTCGTCGAAATAGGCCAGCAGGGTCTGCCGCCGGCAACGGGTTTCTTCGCACAGGGCTAGCATGGCGTCGAGCTTGTGCTGCTCCAGACGCTTGTGGCGCTCGTCGCCTTCGGAGTTCTGCAACATCTGCTTGAGCATCAGTACATCTTGCAGACCGTAGGCCATCCAGGCATCGGCAGGCAGACCATCACGCCCGGCCCGGCCGGTTTCCTGATAGTAGGCCTCGAGCGATTTGGGCAGGTCCATGTGCGCAACAAAACGCACGTTGGGTTTGTCGATGCCCATGCCGAACGCGATGGTCGCCACCATGATCAGCCCTTCCTCATTAAGGAAGCGTTTCTGGTTGGCAGCACGGGTTTCCGAGGGCAGCCCGGCGTGATACGGCAGCGCGGGATAGCCGTTTTCGCTCAGAAAAACGGCCACTTCATCGACTTTCTTGCGCGACAGGCAGTAGACGATACCGGCATCGCTGCGCCGTTCGGACAGAAACGCCAGCAGCTGTTTGCGCGGCTGTTCCTTGGGCACGATGCGATAGAAGATATTTGGCCGGTCGAAGCTGGACAGAAAGCGCTCGGCGTTCTGCAGGTGCAGGCGCGTGACGATTTCTTCGCGGGTACGCTTGTCGGCGGTGGCAGTCAGCGCGATGCGCGGCACATCCGGAAACAGCTCGGCCAGTTGCCCCAGTTGCAGGTACTCAGGGCGAAAATCATGACCCCACTGCGATACGCAGTGCGCTTCATCGATGGCAAACAGGGCAATTTGAAGGTTTTGCAGGAACGACAGCATGCGCGGCTGCACCAGGCGCTCCGGGGCGAGGTAGAGCATTTTCACTTCGCCCAGGCGAATGCGGTTGGCCAGCTCACGCTGTTGCTCGGCACTGAGGGTAGAGTTGAGTGCAGCAGCGGACACACCCAGTTCATCCAGTGTGGCAACCTGATCGTCCATCAGCGCGATAAGCGGCGAGACGACCACACAGAGCCCCTCACGCAACAGCCCCGGCACCTGAAAACACAGGGACTTGCCACCACCGGTCGGCATCAGCACCAGTGCATCGCCACCGTTGGCTACACGCTCGATAATGGCACCCTGGCGACCACGAAAGCTGTCGTAACCGAAGATGTCTTTAAGTACGCGTTGTGCCTGCTCAAGCATAAAAACCCCGGAATATCCTGCTGCACTGCAAAACGGGGGAGTATACCCGAGCGCTCGAGAGCAATGGATGGCTCGGACATGAGCGGTCGAAATTAACCGCAATTGGCCTGCGCGCTGGCGCCAAGGACGCTCAGGGCCTAGAATCCAGCATCGTTTATTTTCAAGGTAGCGCTTCCATGTCCTTCGCTGAGCAATTAACCCGCCTGCAAGTCTTCCTCGATGCAGATGAACTGCACGAAGAAGCACTGGACTACGTGGCCGCTCATGGCTACCTGACCGCCCTGTCCATCTGTGCCGAAGACGTGCCGGAGCGCGAGTGGATCGACGCGCTGTTCTCCGAGCCGCCGCAGTACAGCAGCGAGGCGCAACAGACAGAAGTCGAAGCCACGCTGATTGCACTCAAGGCACACATTGCCCGTCAGCTGGCGTCGGACGAAGAGTTCGAACTGCCGTGTGATCTGGATCTGGGCGACGACCCGGATGATTCGGACCTGCGTGGCTGGTGTATCGGCTTCATGGAAGGCGTGTTCCTGCGTGAAAACGCTTGGTTCGAAAGTGCCGAGGAAGAAGTCAGTGAAATGCTCCTGCCGATCATGGTCGGTTCGGGCCTGTTCGATGAACAGCCGGAGTTCGCCGACATCGCCCAGGACGCCAACCTGATGGACGATATGATCGTGCAGATCCCCGAAGCGCTGACCGCCCTGTACCTGCTCTGCCAGGCCCCGGACGAAAAGCCGGCGATCCTCAAGCCCCGCCACCACTGAGTCGGCGCCTATGGCGCAAGACCCACCGCGCACCAGCCCTCACCGCTCGGTGCGCTATCTGCTGATAGCGGTTGGTTGGCTGAGCGTGGTACTGGGCGTCGTCGGTATTTTTCTGCCGGTGCTGCCCACCACGCCCTTTCTGCTGCTGGCCGCCGCCTGCTTCGCCCGCAGCTCTCCGCGCTTCTACGACTGGCTGGTCAACCACCCGCAACTCGGTCCGTGGATTCGTGATTACCTCGAAGGCAATGGCATCCCGCTCAAGGGCAAGGTGTACGCAATCGGCCTGATGTGGCTGAGCATCGGCCTTTCGTGCTACCTGATCGCACAACCCTGGGCAAGAGCGTTCATGCTGACCAGCGCGGTGCTGGTGACCATTTACATCGTCAGGCAGAAAACGCGCCCGCCTCGCAAATGATGCCCCGCTGCGCCCGACAGTGCCGATGCAGGCAGACACGCGGTTCAGACGATCACTTCTTTTTGTCTTTACCAAACGCCTTTTCCAGCGCCTCGTTGATAGTGCGTAACACCTTTACCCTCGCCCAGCGCTTGTCGTTGGCCTCGATCAGCGTCCACGGCGCGATTTCGGTGCTGGTGCGATCCACCATGTCACCCACTGCCTGGCGGTAATCAGGCCATTTCTTGCGGTTGCGCCAGTCGTCTTCGGTGATCTTGTAACGCTTGAACGGGATCTTTTCGCGCTCTTGAAAACGTTCCAGCTGGGTCTGCTGATCGATGGCCAGCCAGAACTTGACCACCACAATGCCTGCGTCCGTGAGCTGCTCTTCGAAGTCATTGATTTCGGCGTAGGCGCGCTTCCAGTCGGACTCGCTGCAAAAGCCCTCGACCCGCTCGACCAGCACCCGGCCGTACCACGAGCGGTCAAAGATGGTGAATTTGCCGCGCGCCGGTATCTGGCGCCAGAAACGCCACAAATAGGGCTGAGCGCGTTCATCCTGAGTCGGCGCGGCAATCGGCACGATAGCGTATTGGCGCGGGTCGAGCGCCGCTGCAACACGGCGTATCGCGCCGCCTTTGCCTGCCGCGTCGTTGCCTTCGAACACGGCCACCAGCGCATGGCTTTTCATGCGTTTGTCGCGCATGTTGCCGGACAGGCGCGCCTGCTCGGTGATGAGCTGCTGCTGGTAGTCGTCCTTGCTCAGGTGCAGGCTCAGGTCGAGGCTGTCCAGCAGGGTCAGCTCGTTGTCATGGATCGCCAGCGGGCCGACGGTCAGCGCAGCGGGCTCGGGTTCGACCTTGTTCAGTGCAGCCTGCATGCCTTCCAGCAGAAGGCGGCCAACCGTCAGGCTGCGGTAGTTGGCGTCCACGCCTTCGATCACATGCCAGGGCGCATATTCGCGGCTGGTGCGACGCAACACCCGCTCACCGAAGCGCACGAACTTGTCGTAAGTCTTGGACTGCTGCCAGTCCAGCGGGCTGATGCGCCAGCTGTGCAGCGGATCATCCTTAAGGGTTTTGAGGCGCAGCTTCATCTGCTTCTTGGACAGGTGGAACCAGAATTTGAAGATCAGCGCGCCTTCGTCACAGAGCATCTTTTCCAGGCGCTCGGCGCCGCTGATGGCTTGGTCGAGCACCGCGTCCTTGAAACGCCCGTGGACCCTGCCCTGCAACATCTGGCTGTACCAGTTACCAAAGAAAATCCCCATGCGCCCCTTGGCAGGCAGTTGCCGCCAGTAACGCCAGGCGGGCGGATGGGCCAATTCTTCGTCGGTCTGCTGATCGAAGGTGCGCACCTCGATCAGTCGCGGGTCCATCCATTCGCTGAGCAGTTTGACGGTCTCGCCCTTGCCCGCGCCCTCAATGCCGTTGATCAGCACGATGATCTGCCGACCGGCCTGCTCATGCAGGTCTATCTGCGCTTCCAGCAAGGCTTCGCGTAATTCGGGCAAAGCAGCTTCGTAGGTCTCGTCGTCAATGGCATGACCGATTTCAGCGGATTCAAACATGCACAACTCCTGATTGGGGATGGCTCAGAGAACGCCCGGTGGGCAACCCTCAGTGAGCATTCTGACCACCGATTGCAGGCATCGGTCAATCGGGGCAGCAGTGATCGCACTTTTATCCTCGCACACGGCTAAAATGCGCCCACTGCCACCGCTGAGCCTGACATGACCATTACCCGCCACGCCCGGATAGACTGGGACGAACAAGGCAACCCGCGTTCCCGCGATTTCTCCGATGTCTACTTTTCCACCGAGTCCGGCCTGGACGAGACGCGCCATGTGTTTCTGGTGCAGAACGACCTGCGCCGGCGCTTCACCGAGTTGCCGGACGACGGCAGGCTGATCATTGGTGAAACCGGCTTTGGCACCGGGTTGAATTTCCTCTGTGCCTGGCAGTTGTTCGATGAATGCGCGCCCGCCAATGCGCGCCTGCAGTTCGTCAGCGTCGAGAAATACCCGTTGAGCCGTGCCGACCTGCAACGCGCGTTGGCATTGTGGCCGGAGCTGTCAACGTTCGCTCGGCAGTTGCTCGACCATTACGTAGCCGTGCATGAAGGTTTTCAGCGCCTGATATTCGATAACGGCCGCGTGACCCTGACCCTGCTGATTGGCGATGCGCTGCAGATGCTGCCGCAGTTGGATGGGCAGATTGATGCGTGGTTTCTCGACGGTTTTGCGCCAGCGAAAAACCCGGAGATGTGGACACCCGAACTGTTTGCCGAGCTGGCGCGGCTGTCTGCACCGAACGCCACGATAGGCACGTTTACCAGCACCGGTTGGGTGCGCCGCTCGCTGAACGCAGCAGGCTTCAAAATGAAGCGGGTTCCGGGCATCGGCCATAAATGGGAAGTGCTGCGCGGCGCGTTTATCGCGTGGCCAGAGGACGTGGCGCACCCGGCTGCTGCCAAGCCCTGGTTCGCCCGCCCCGCTCCGATTAGCGGCGAGCGCAAGGCGCTGGTAATCGGTGCTGGGCTGGCAGGCTGCGCCACCGCGCAGAGCCTGGCGCAGCGGGGTTGGCAGGTCAGCCTGCTGGAGCGCCACGCCGCACCCGCGCAGGAAGCATCCGGCAACCCGCAGGGCGTGCTGTACCTGAAACTATCGGCGCATGGCACAGCGCTTTCACAGTTGATCCTCAGCGGTTTTGGCCACACCAGAAGGCTGCTTGAACGCTTGCAGCGCGGAGTCGACTGGGACGCTTGCGGGGTGCTGCAACTGACCTTCGATGACAAGGAAGCGCTGCGTCAGAAACAGCTGGCCGATGCTTTCCCCGAATCTCTCCTGCACCTGCTCGACCAGCCTGCGGCCGAAGCACAGAGCGGCGTTGCGCTGAACAGTGGCGGGCTGTTTTACCCCGAGGGCGGCTGGGTTCATCCGCCAGCCTTGTGCAATGCGCAGGTCGAGCACCCGAATATTCGTCTGATTGCCCATCATCAGGCGTTGGAACTGCGACGTGTGGAAGGTCAATGGCAGGCCTGGAACGCAGAGCAACTGATCGCCAGCGCGCCGGTCGTCGTGCTGGCCGGGGCGGCGGATATCAAACAGTTTTCGCAGAGCGCCGATTTACCGCTCAAACGCATCCGCGGGCAGATCACCAGCCTGCCGCAGACAAAGGCGAGCGCAATATTGAGCACCGTGGTCTGCGCCGAAGGTTATGTCGCGCCCGCGCGCCTCGGCGAACATACGCTGGGGGCCAGTTTCGATTTCAACAGTACTGACCTGACCTCTAACCTGGCCGATCATCTGGACAATCTGGAGCTGTTGCGGGAGATTTCAGAAGACCTCACTTCGCGCCTCGATACTGCCGATTTGTCGCCCGAGCAATTGCAGGGTCGCGCAGCCTTTCGCTGTACCAGCCCGGATTACCTGCCCATCGTCGGTCCGCTGGCCGACCGCGAGGCGTTCATGCAGGCCTATGCCGCGCTGGGCAAGGACGCACGTCAGGTGCCGGACGTCGCCTGCCCGTGGCTGGACGGCCTGTACGTCAACAGCGGCCACGGTTCACGCGGGCTGATCACCGCGCCGCTGTGTGGCGAACTGATCGCCGCTTGGCTCGATAACGAACCCCTGCCCTTGCCGCGCAGCGTCGCCGAAGCCTGTCACCCCAACCGGTTTGCCCTGCGCGGGTTGATTCGCGGCGGCGGGAAGTAGCTTTATGATTGTCGTTCGGGAATGCTGGTCGCGACGCTTTGCGTAGCAAGAGGACGCAGAGCATCCTGAACGGCATGGCGACGCGGAGCGTCGCACGATAGCTGATATCTGGTCGCGACGCGCTTGCGCTCAGGCGCTACTCTTTTAACTTAGTCAGAACCATTGAGCCGCTCATGCTGCAAGTGCGAAACGTATTCAAGCGCTACACCACGGCACTGGGGCCGCTGAATGTATTAAGGGGCGTGGACCTGCACCTGACACAGGGCGAAAGCCTGGCGTTGATGGGCGAATCCGGCAGTGGCAAAAGCACCTTGCTGCATCTGGTCGCGGGCCTTGATCAAGTCGATGACGGCAGCATCGAGATTGCCGGCCAACGCCTGGACCTGATGAGCGAAAGCCAGCTGGCGAACTGGCGGCGGACTGAAATCGGTCTGGTGTTTCAGCAGTTCAACCTGATCGGCAGCCTGAAAATAGCTGACAATCTGGCTTTCCAGGCACGACTGGCCGGGCGATTCGATGCAGTCTGGCAGACGCACTTGATCGAGCGTCTGGGTCTGGGCACGCTGCTGAATCGCTATCCCGAGCAACTGTCCGGCGGACAACAGCAGCGGGTAGCGATAGGCCGCGCCCTCGCCTCTCGACCCGGTCTGCTGCTGGCTGACGAACCCACCGGCAATCTCGACGAAGCCACCAGCGACGAGGTGCTGCAACTGCTGCTGGATATCCTCGCCGATAGCCCTACCAGCCTGCTGATGGTCACCCACAGCCCGCGCGTGGCGCAGCGGCTGTCGCGTAAAGTGGTGCTGCATATGGGGCGTCTGGCTGACGAAGGCGAAGACTGATGCGGGTTTTCTATTGGACGCTACGCGCCCTGCTGAGCCACTGGCGACGTCACCCCGTGCAGTTTTTCAGCGTGCTGACCGGCCTGTGGCTGGCCACCGCGCTGCTCACCGGTGTGCAGGCGCTCAATAGCCAGGCGCGGGAAAGCTACCAACGGGCCAGCCAGTTGATTGGCGGCGAGCCGCAGACCACCATCGCAGCGCCTGGCGGCGGGCTGTTTGCTCAGAAACTGTTCGTCCAGCTACGCCTTGAAGGCTGGCCGGTGTCGCCAGTCATACGCGGACGAATCACGCTTAAGGGACTGGAAAGCCAGCGCTTGCAATTGCTCGGCATCGAGCCGCTGACGTTGCCGAACAGCACACTGGCCGGACAGACACTGGACTCCGATCAGGTCGTTGATTTTCTCACCCCACCGGGTGCGACCTGGGTATCACAGCAGACCCTTGAGTCGCTCGGCCTTGAAGAGGGCCAGCAGCCACTGGACGAAAATGGCGTTGCCTTGCCGCCGCTGCGCGTCAAACCGGATATGGCCCCCGGCGTGCTGCTCACTGACATCGGTTTTGCTCAAGCATTGCTCGGCCAGCCCGATGAATTGTCCGGCCTGCTGCTGCACAAGGACTTCGCGGCACGCAACCCGCAGTTGCCGACAGCGCTGAACGGTCAGTTGGTCATCAGCAAGACGGGGGAAGAAAACAACCTGCAACGGCTGACAGAAAGCTTTCACCTGAACCTGAGCGCCTTGGGCGTTCTGTCGTTTGGAGTGGGCCTGTTTATCGTACACGCTGCCATTGGCCTGGCACTGGAACAACGCCGCAGCCTGCTGCGCAACCTGCGTGCCTGTGGTGTCAGTGCGCGAATGCTGATTACGGCCTTGAGCGTCGAACTGGGCGCCATGGCCCTGCTCGGGGGTGTACTGGGAGTGGTCAGCGGCTACTTGCTGGCCAGCTTGTTGCTGCCGGATGTCGTGGCCAGTTTGCGCGGTCTTTACGGTGCCGAAGTCGCTGGTCAACTGAACCTCAGCCTATGGTGGTGGCTCAGCGGCATCGGGCTGAGCCTGCTTGGCGCACTGCTGGCCGGCATCAACAGCCTGTTGCGTGCGGCACGCCTGCCCTTGCTTGCCTTGGCGGATGCCCAGGCATGGCAACAGGCTCATGCACGCTGGCTGCGGCGACAAGCCTGGGTTGCAGCCGCCGGAGCGCTCGTCGCAATAATGGCTTTGCTGTTCGGCAACAGCCTGTTACTGGGTTTTGTGTTGATGTCCGCGGTGTTATTCAGTGCAGGGCTCGGCCTGCCGGTACTGCTGGATGCCATGCTCGGCGGCCTGCTGACACGCAGTCGTTCGGTACTGGGGCAATGGTTTCTAGCCGATTGCAGACAACAACTGCCCGCGCTAAGCCTGGCATTGATGGCCTTGCTGCTGGCGATGGCGGCCAATATCGGCGTAGGCAGCATGACCTCGGGCTTTCGCCAGACCTTCAATAGCTGGCTGGAGCAGCGGCTGACTGCCGAGCTCTACGTTAGCCCGCAAGACCCGACGCAGGCTCACCCCTTACAAACCTGGCTGAGCCAGCAAGCACACATCAGCGCAGTGCTACCCAACTGGCAAGTAGCGGTGCAGGTTCAGGGATGGCCCGCCGATCTGTTCGGCGTGGTCGATCACACCACCTACCGCCAGCACTGGGAGCTGCTTGAATCAGTAAAGGGTGATCCGTGGAGTCTTCTGCGTGACGGCGATACGGTGATGCTCAGCGAACAACTGGCGCGCCGTCTCAAGCTGACGCTCAACGATACGTTGAACATCCCCGTGCCCAGCGGCCAATGGACCCCGCGCATCGTCGGGATCTACGCCGACTATGGCAACCCCAAGGGCCATCTGCTAGTCAACGAAAAACACCTGCTCGCCCACTGGCCGCAACTGAACCCGTTCCGTTTCAACCTGAGGGTCGATCAGGCAGCGATTCCGCCTCTGGTGAAGCAACTGCAAGACCGCTTTGCGCTCGACGAGAATCACATTGTTGATCAAAGCCAGATCAAGCGTTGGTCAACCCAGATCTTCGAACGTACATTCTCAGCCACCGCCGCCCTCAATAGCCTGACGCTGGGTGTGGCGGGCGTGGCGCTGTTCATCAGCCTGCTGACCCAGAGCCAGAGTCGCCTCGGGCAGCTCGCGCCGTTGTGGGCATTGGGCGTGACACGACGGCAACTGATGTTGCTCAACCTGGGGCAAACCTGGCTATTAGCCCTGCTTACACTGGCATTCTCCATACCGCTGGGCCTGATGATCGCGTGGTGTCTGGATGCGGTGATCAATGTTCAGGCGTTCGGCTGGCGCCTGCCACTGCAAGTCTTCCCGCTGCAATTGCTGCAACTCATGTCTCTGGCAATACTGGCAACCCTGCTGGCGTCAGCCTGGCCGCTGCTGAAGCTGCATCGCAGCCGCCCAGCGGATTTACTGAGGACCTTTGCCGGTGAACATTAAGTGGCTGATGCCATTGGCGGTCGCGGTGATGCTCGTCGCCTGCGATGACAAACAGCAACCCGAAAGCGGTTTCGCCGGGCTGGGCAATGAAGCCGATGCCTACACGCAGGTCAAACCGGGCCGGGTATTTTCCTTCCCCGAGGACCACGGCCAGCACCCTGGCTTTCGCATTGAATGGTGGTATGTCACGGCCACGCTGAAGGACGACGCTGGCCAGCAGTTTGGCGTGCAATGGACCCTGTTTCGCAGCGCCCTGCGACCCGGCACACAGACCGGCAGTGGCTGGAACGAAGGCACGATCTGGCTGGGCCATGCAGCAGCCACATCGAGCAGCGGTCATTACGTGGCAGAACGTTACGCACGGGGTGGAGTCGGCCAGGCAAACGTGACGTCGGCGCCCTTCTCGGCGTGGATCGACGATTGGGCATTCACCAGCACAGCTCAAACCGGAGACCCGCTCGCATCGATGCACCTCAAGGCAAGCGGCAAGGACTTCCGCTACGACCTGCACCTGAACTCCAGCAAGCCACTGGTGTTGCAGGGCGAACAAGGCTACAGCCAGAAATCGGAAGCGGGCCAGGCGTCGTACTACTACAGCCAGCCATTCTTCGACGCCAAAGGCAGCGTGGTAATTGAAGGAAAAACCTATCAGGTCACCGGTAACGCCTGGCTGGACCGGGAGTGGAGCAGCCAGCCACTGACCGCCAATCAGAGCGGCTGGGACTGGTTCTCGCTGCAACTGGCAGACGGCGACCGTCTGATGCTATACCGCATCCGTCACAAAAAAGGCGACCCGTACCTGACCGGCAACTGGATCAGCGCCGATGGCACCACCCGGATGCTGCACGCCAACGAGATCAGCCTGGAGCCACTGAAAGAAACATTGATCGGCGAGCATAAGGTGCCCACCCGCTGGAGAGTCAGGGTCCCCGGCAAAAACCTGGACATCACAACCGATGCGCTGAACCCGGCCGCCTGGATGGGCGTGAGCATTCCCTACTGGGAGGGGCCGGTGAGGTTCAGCGGGAGTCAGGGAGGCGTGGGGTATCTGGAGATGACCGGGTATTGAGCACTCCGATTAGCCGTCATGCCCGGCCCAGTTTTTCCAGCGCCGCGTCGGCCAGGAAGGTGGAACGACTCTTGATGCTGTGATCCCGTACATAGCGATCGATCTGCTTGATCACGAAACCAGGCAGTGTGACGTTGACCTTCTCCGTCTTACCAAGATAAGGCGTTACGTCAATCTCGATCATACCCCAGCCCATTCCGGCGAAATCGGCATTCCTGGCGTGCTCGGCAACAGTGCCGGCCTTGGGTATGGTTCCACCACCAGTTGCTATTTCCTGCAGCATGATATGAGCAATCTCCACCGCCGCGGCGTGGGCTTCCTCGAACGTATCGCCTGCGGTTACGGCACCTGGGATATCGGGAATCTGGATACCAAACGCCGTGGTTTCGCTTCCCCATTCTATGCACATTGGATATTTCATTTTTTTCTCCAAAAGGGTATCAGGGCAAAACTGGACTAAACCAGCCCGGCAAGCTTTTTGATGGCCCGCACCGTTCCGAATGGCAAGTCTTTCTTGGGATGCGGCACGGGGACTGTCTGAAGTTTTTTCAGGATGCTTGAACATATGGTGACTGCCCGAAACACGATCCAGAACCCATCCATCTGCTTCAAGCTCCTTTATCAATTGCCTGCTCTGCACCCCCACCTCCAGTCATTCGACTTAAAAAATATAACCCTGGGCGTATGTTAAGACAATACAAAAAAGGCACTCAGAGTTATCTTTTTTATTCCTTCACAACTTATTTCGCGAAGGCTAGCCCGTGTTTGCCTGGCTCGACGAGGGAGCCAGCCAATGCAGCCAAACCAGCTGAAAACAAACGCTTATAACTTTTTGATCTAAAACTACCATGCCCCCACTGGGTCAGTTTCTGGGTGACTGCACTTTCTCAGTCACCTCCCCAACGGAAACCCGGTAAGGACTTATGTGCGGATTAGCAGGTGAACTTCGTTTTGACCATCAACCAGCGGACCTAGCCGCTGTTGAACGCATTACCCATGAGCTGGCGCCTCGCGGCCCGGATGCGTGGGGGTTTCACAGCCAGGGGCCGGTTGCCCTTGGTCATCGCCGTCTGAAAATCATGGACCTGTCGGATGGCTCGGCGCAGCCGATGATCGACAGTCACCTGGGCTTGTCCATGGCCTTCAACGGTGCGATTTATAACTTCCCGGAATTGCGTGCCGAGTTGGAAAGCCTTGGCTATCAGTTTCATTCCGATGGCGACACCGAGGTGTTGCTCAAGGGCTATCACGCCTGGGGCGCAGACATGCTGCCCAAGCTCAATGGCATGTTCGCCTTTGCCATCTGGGAGCGTGACAGCAAGCAGCTGTTCATCGCCCGTGACCGCCTCGGCGTAAAGCCGTTGTACCTGTCGAAAACCGACAAGCGCCTGCGCTTCGCGTCTTCGCTGCCTGCCCTGCTCAAGGGTGGTGATATCAGCGGAATGCTTGATCCAGTGGCGCTCAACCATTACCTCAACTTCCACGCCGTGGTGCCTGCACCGCGCACGTTGTTGGCGGGCGTCGAGAAGTTGCCGCCAGCCAGCTGGATGCGCATCGACGCCAGCGGCAAGGTCGAGCAGAAAGTTTGGTGGACCCTGCCTTACGGCCCTCATGAAGACGAGAAAAACCTCACGCTCGAAGACTGGCGCGACCGCGTACTGGACAGCACCCGTGAAGCGGTGGCGATTCGTCAGCGCGCTGCGGTGGATGTCGGCGTGCTGCTTTCCGGCGGTGTCGACTCCAGCATGCTGGTCGGCCTGTTGCGGGAAGTGGGGGTCGAAGACCTGTCGACCTTCTCCATCGGCTTTCAGGATGCCGGTGGCGAGCGTGGCGACGAATTTCAGTATTCCGACCTGATCGCCAAGCATTACGGCACACGCCACCATCAGTTGCGTATTCAGGAAAGCGAGATCATCGAGCAGCTGCCTGCGGCGTTCCGCGCCATGAGCGAGCCGATGGTCAGCCACGATTGCATCGCCTTCTACCTGCTGTCGCGTGAAGTGTCCGAGCATTGCAAGGTAGTACAGAGCGGCCAGGGCGCTGACGAACTGTTCGCCGGTTACCACTGGTACCCGCAAGTGGATGGCGCGAGCGACCCGGTTGCGGCCTACCGCGATGCCTTTGTCGACCGCAGCTACGCCGAATACGCCGAGACGGTGCAGCCGAAATGGCGCACAGCCAACGACGCAGCCGGTGATTTCGTTCGCGATCACTTCGCCCAGCCCGGTGCCAGCGCGGCGGTCGACAAGGCGCTGCGCCTGGACAGTACGGTGATGCTGGTCGATGACCCGGTCAAACGAGTCGACAACATGACTATGGCCTGGGGCCTGGAAGCGCGTACGCCGTTCCTTGACTACCGTCTGGTCGAGCTGTCGGCTCGCATCCCGGGTAAATTCAAGCTGCCCGACGGTGGCAAACAGGTGCTGAAAGAAGCCGCGCGTATGGTCATTCCTTCGGAAGTGATCGACCGCAAAAAAGGCTACTTCCCAGTCCCAGGCCTCAAACACTTGCAGGGCGACACGCTTAACTGGGTGCGCGAACTGCTGACCGACTCCAGTCAGGATCGCGGCCTGTTCAATCCGGCCATGGTCGATAAGTTGCTGACCAACCCCGAGGGCCAGCTCACGCCATTGCGCGGCTCCAAGCTGTGGCAACTGGCAGCGCTGAACCTGTGGCTCAGCGAACAAGGACTGTGATTGATGAAACAGAACGCGACGACTTATAGCCAGCGCCTGTTGCGTGGCCAGTCGCCCTCGTACGAACGTCTGCAAGCGCGCCTCGCCGAAGATGGCAGCCAGATAGATGCAGAGCCTTTGGCGCTGCACTGTGGCTGGGGTCGCTTGCTGATCGGTCACACTTACCCTGATCCGGCAGCATTGGCGCAGGATCTGCTCAACGAAAAGCCAGGCGAGCGTGACATTGCTCTGTATGTGGCTGCGCCGCAGCAGGTATTGGCGCAATCGCCGCAGCAGCTGTTTCTCGACCCGTCGGACACGCTTCGTCTGTGGTTCAGCGACTACCGACCAGCGCACCGGGTGTTTCGCGGGTATCGCATACGCCGGGCGCACAATGAAGCCGACTGGCAAGCCATCAACAACCTGTATCTGGCACGCGGCATGTTGCCTATCGACCCGGCCCTGCTTACCCCTCGCCATGAAGGCGGCCCTGTATATTGGGTGGCCGAAGATGAGGGCAGCAATACGATCATCGGCAGCGTCATGGGCCTTAATCATCAGAAAGCCTTCAATGACCCGGAAAAAGGCAGCAGCCTCTGGTGCCTGGCGGTTGACCCGCAATGTACGCGGCCCGGTGTGGGTGAGGTGCTGGTACGGCATTTGATCGAGCACTTCATGAGCCGAGGTCTTAGCTACCTTGATCTGTCGGTGTTGCATGACAACGATCAGGCAAAGGCGCTGTACGCCAAGCTGAATTTCCGCAACCTGCCGACCTTCGCCATCAAGCGCAAGAACGGCATCAACGAGTCATTGTTTCTCGGCCCTGGCCCGCAGGCGGACTTCAATCCATATGCGCGAATCATCGTAGAGGAAGCCCATCGTCGTGGTATTGACGTGCAGGTGGATGACGCCGATGCCGGCCTGTTTACCCTCAGCTACGGCGGTCGCCGTATCCGCTGCCGCGAGTCGTTGAGCGATTTGACCAGCGCAGTGAGCATGACCCTGTGTCAGGACAAGAGCCTGACCCATCGTACGTTGAAGGCTGCCGGTCTGCGCTTGCCCGAGCAGCAACGGGCAGGCAGTGCAGATGACAATCTGGCGTTTCTTGAAGAGCACGGGCAAATCGTGGTCAAGCCGCTGGATGGCGAGCAAGGCCAGGGCGTTGCTGTTGATCTGCGGACCATCGAAGACGTTCAAAGCGCTATCGAACAGGCCCGTCAGTTCGACACGCGCGTCATTCTGGAAAGCTTTCATGAAGGCCTCGACCTGCGCATCGTGGTGATCGGCTTTCAGGTGGTGGCTGCAGCGATCCGTCGTCCGGCTGAGGTCATTGGTGATGGCCGCCATACCATCAAACAGTTGATCGAGGCCCAGAGCCGTCGCCGCGCCGCCGCGACCGATGGCGAAAGCCGTATTCCGATGGACCAGGAGACCGAGCGCACAGTGCGCGAGGCCGGCTTTGACTATGCCGATATCCTGCCAATGGATCAGCGTCTGGCTGTGCGCCGCGCTGCAAACCTGCACACTGGCGGCTGCCTGGAAGATGTCACGGCCATTCTGCACCCGGTGCTCAGCGATGCAGCAGTACGTGCAGCGCGGGCGCTGGACATCCCGGTCGTCGGCCTTGACCTGATGGTGCCGGCCGCCGATCAGCCCGAGTACGTGTTCATCGAAGCCAATGAACGCGTGGGCCTTGCCAACCACGAACCGCAACCCACCGCCGAACGTTTCGTCGATCTGTTGTTTCCGCACAGCCTGCCTGTGCATATCTGATCGCAGTTGCGGGCACAGGCTGTAAAAGGGCTATCAGCCCTTGCAGCCTGTGGCTTGCAACTGTTCCATAAGGAGCATCCATGACCCCTGCAAATATCCCCGATCCGGATCTGAAATACCTGCAGAAAGTTCTGTTGGAAATGCTCGCGATTCCAAGTCCGACCGGTTTTACCGACACTATCGTGCGTTACGTGGCCGAGCGTCTTGAAGAACTGGGCATCCCGTTCGAGCTGACCCGCCGCGGCACGATCCGCGCCACGCTCAAGGGCAAGCAGAACAGCCCTGACCGTGCGGTATCGGCGCACGTGGACACCATCGGTGCCAGTGTTCGGGAAGTCAAGGACAATGGCCGCCTGGCGCTGGCGGCAGTCGGTTGCTGGTCAAGCCGGTTTGCTGAAGGCAGCCGGGTCAGTGTATTCACCGACACGGGTGTGATTCGTGGCAGCGTCCTGCCGTTGATGGCGTCCGGTCATGCGTTCAACACCGCCGTAGACGAGATGCCGATCAGTTGGGATCACGTCGAGCTGCGTCTGGATGCCTACTGCACTACACGTGCCGACTGCGAATCGCTGGGCATCGGCATCGGCGACTTCGTGGCGTTCGACCCGCTGCCGGAGTTCACCGAAAGCGGCCACATCAGCGCACGCCATCTGGATGACAAGGCCGGTGTCGCGGCGCTGCTTGCAGCGCTGAAATCCATTGTCGACAGCGGCGCCGAGCCGTTGATCGATTGTCACCCGCTGTTCACCATCACCGAAGAAACCGGTACGGGCGCAGCAGGCGTATTGCCCTGGGACGTAAGCGAGTTCGTCGGTATCGACATCGCGCCTGTTGCACCGGGCCAGCACTCCAGTGAGCATGCGGTGAGCGTGGCGATGCAGGACTCGGGCGGTCCGTATGACTACCATCTGTCCCGCCACTTGCTGCGTCTGGGCGTGGAGAACGAACTGCCAGTACGCCGTGACCTGTTTCGCTATTACTACAGCGATGCGCATTCGGCAGTGACTTCGGGGCACGACATTCGCACTGCCCTGTTGGCCTTCGGCTGCGACGCAACTCACGGGTATGAGCGTACGCACATCGATAGTCTGGCGGCGCTGAGCAAACTGCTGGGTGCTTACATATTGAGCCCACCGGTGTTCGCCAGCGATGCCAAACCGGCCCAGAGTTCACTGGAGCGGTTCAGCCATCAGATCGAGCATGATGCGCAGATGGAATCCGACACCCGTGTGCCACCGGTCGACAGCCTGATCGGGCAGAATCGCGAGGAGAGTTGAGGGCCTGTGAATTGCGGTGCCTGGCACCGCAGTTCTATCATCGCTGCTCATCGACACGAGAACCGTCATGCTGATCCCCTACGACCAACTGGAACCCGACACCCTCACCCGCCTGATCGAGGATTTCGTCACGCGTGAGGGCACTGACAATGGCGACGAGACGCCACTGCAAACCCGCGTACTGCGCGTGCGTCATGCGCTGACCAAGGGCCAGGCGGTGATCTTTTTCGATCTTGAGAGCCAGCAATGTCAGTTGATGCTCAAGCACGATGTGCCCAAGGAGTTTTTTGAATAACCTTGAGCGGGCCTGAATCGGGTTTTCAATAAAGCGAACAACGTCGCCTATTGAAGTGGCGTTGTCGCTTGTTGCGAAAGTTTTTTGGCGATGCGCTTGTAGACCTCGGCTCGGTGAACCTTGACGTCTTTCGGGGCATTGATCCCGAGCCTGACCTGATTGCCGTTGATACCCAGAATCTGCACGGTGATGTCATCACCGATTGAAAACGTTTCGCCGATTTCCCGCGTCAGTACCAGCATTTTCCCCACCCTTCTCGTTGCGTAAAAAGGCAGGGTGCATCGCGAAATCGAGCGCTTCAATGCGCTGATGGCAAATCAGTAAAGCCCTTCAACCGCATCGGAAAAGACTGAAGGAAGCGTCTTACTTTCTAGCCAAATCTGTAGGAAATATCGTTGGCAGCTGCAATTTTTCATGCAGCAGACCAGCGCGGGCCCAGCAGAATGATGGTCGCGCCAATCACGCAGAAAGCCAGACCCAGCCAGTCCGTGCCCAGCGGCCTGACCCGCTCGACCAGACCCAGCCAGGCAATCGACGCGACGATGTAAATCCCGCCATACGCCGCATAGGCCCGGCCTGCATAGGCAGCTTCCACACGTGTCAGCAACAGCGCGAACAGTGTCAGACTGATGAGTGCCGGAATGACCCACAGCGCGCTTTTGCCTTGGCGCAGCCATAGCCAGAAGGCATAGCAGCCGAATATCTCGAACAGTGCTGCGAGAAAGAACCACAGGTAATTGAGCACGATGGACTCGCTGAAAGGGGCTTAAAAGAGGGGCGTAACCCTATCAGAAAAAAGCGCGGTCATGACCTTGATGACCTTGAACACGCAACGCGGCGCCACTCAAGAGGACGCAGAGCGTCCGGAACGGCATGCGACGCGGAGCGTCGCACGATAGTGAAATGTTCGCGTCCGCTTCCGGGCGGCGTCAGGCGTGCCCTTTCTGCGCCTTGGCGCGCATCTTTGCGCACATGACGGTCATTTCGTCATACATCGCCTGTGGCTGTTTGCGTTTCAAGTCCCAAGCCATTCGGCCTTCTTCGTGGGGCAGGATCATGAACTCGCCTTCGGCTACCTGCCTGAAGATGTAGTCGGCAATATCTGCGGCAGTGATCGGTGACTTCTCCAGCAGTCTGCCGATCTGCGCTTTCATGGCAGGTGTCGGGCCTCGAAATGAATCCAGCAGGTTAGTCTGAAAGAACGACGGACAGACCACATGCACGCCGACGCCCTGATCATGCAGTTCAACCAGCAGGCTTTCGGAAAGCGCTACAACCCCTGCCTTGGCGACGTTGTAATTGCTCATGGCCGGGGCCTGCATTAGCGCCGCCATCGACGCAATATTGATGATTTTGCCTTTGCTGGCCTGCAACATAGGCAAAAACGCCTTACAGCCTTTGACCACTCCCATCAGGTTGATCGCGATCTGCCAGTCCCAGTCTTCCAGCGACAGTTCGTTGAAGAAGCCACCCGATGCTACACCCGCGTTATTGACGATGATGTCGATGCCGCCCAGTCGCTCTTCACATGCCTGAGCAAACGCCGTGAGCTGACTATAATCGCGAACATCGCAACGCTGAACGAACCCTTCACCACCCGTCTCGCGCACCAGCGTCAGGGTCTCCTGCAGACCGGCATCGTTGATGTCCGACAGCGCCAGCCGCCAGCCTTCGCGCGCCCAGCGCAGTGCAATTTCACGACCCAGACCTGAGCCGGCGCCAGTAATCATGATGCGGTTTTGCATAGCCGAGTGCCTTGTGATGTGCAGGAGTTGCCTGAGTGTAATCACAGCCGGGGCCCTATAACCCCACCATCAAGGCGCTGAATGCCTGGAGCAAACCCGCAGCTTATGAATGCCGCACACGTGATACAAAACGCATCAACAACAGGCCGTACACCGACACATTGACCAACAGCACAATGCCCCCCAGCCACAGCTGTATGCCCGGCGTAAGCCCGGCCGGGTAGATCAGCGGAATCAGGTAATGCTCGACGAAGCCGCCGTCATATCCCTGCTCACCGGCTGTGCTGCGCAGTGTGTTTTCCAGCGGTGTCAGCGGGCAATACAGGTGCAGAAACTCGACCGCAGCCCCCCACGCAGCTGCCGGAACGTGCAGTAATGCCAGCCACGGCCTGCTCACTACCAGCAGACCGCCGAAGAGGACGAATACGATGAACAGTAGATGAAACGCGACCACGGCATCTGCCGCCACTCGATAAAGCATCTGCGTACCCTCTGCTGGACTTCAATCAGGTTACCTGTGCAAATCAGCCGAGATTTTTCACGTCTTTTAGTTCAATTATTTTTAAGACCATTTTAGGCATTTTCTGTCAACTAGAACCGAATTATTGTCCGACAAAAACACATCAAGCCCATGATTTTAATGATTTTTCAGATATGTAAGAAATTATTAAAAATAGATGAAACCTTTCCTGAGCGACCGCAGTCGGATGAGTCAGGCAGGCAAACTCAATACCATTGGGTATGAAAGTTTGTACTGCATCGGTTAACTAACTTAAATGAAAGAGGGAACTCGTCATGGGCATCGGCACTATTCTTATCATCGTTCTGATTCTGTTGCTGGTTGGCGGTCTGCCGGTATTCCCGCACTCGCGCAGCTGGGGCTACGGTCCGTCGGGTATCATCGGTACTATTCTGGTGATCCTGCTGATTCTGGTATTGCTCGGCAAGATATAACCTGTTGCTTCAAACAGCAGGCATAAGCCCCGCCTCTCCAGGCGGGGCTTTTTTTATGGCCCATGAAAAAGCAGCCCGAAGGCTGCTTCGTTCACTGCTTCAGCACTTAGTGCGAAACCGCACCGCTGGCACCCAGGCCTGTTTGTGACCGCACGAACTGCGGGTAGAACAAGGCGCGCTCGCCCTCTGCCGCTTTCGACTTGTCGGTGATGGAGAAGAACCAGATACCTACGAAGGCGATGGCGATAGAAAACAGCGCCGGGTATTCGTAAGGGAAAATGGCTTTCTCGTGATGCAGGATCTGCACCCAGATGGTTGGCCCCAGGATCATCAGCACCACCGCGCTGATCAGGCCCATCCAGCCGCCAATCATGGCGCCACGGGTGGTCAGGTTTTTCCAGTACATGGAAAGCAGCAGGATCGGGAAGTTGCAGCTTGCAGCGACCGAGAACGCCAGGCCCACCATGAACGCGATGTTCTGACTTTCGAAGGCAATACCCAGAAGGATCGCCACGACTGCCAGTGCAATGGTGGTGATTTTCGAGATACGGATCTCGTCTTTCTCGTTGGCCTTGCCCGCCTTGATCACGCTGGCATACAGGTCATGGGAGACTGCCGAAGCGCCTGCCAAGGTCAGACCGGCAACCACTGCCAGAATGGTGGCGAAGGCTACTGCAGAGATGAAGCCCAGGAACAGGCTGCCACCGACCGCATCGGCCAGGTGAACCGCTGCCATGTTGTTACCGCCCAGCAAGGCACCCGCTGCATCCTTGAACACCGGATTGGTGCTGACCAGCAGGATCGCGCCAAAACCGATGATGAAGGTCAGAATGTAGAAGTAGCCGATGAAGCCGGTTGCGTACAGCACGGACTTGCGGGCTTCCTTGGCATCGCTCACGGTGAAGAAGCGCATCAGAATGTGCGGCAGGCCAGCAGTACCGAACATCAGCGCCAGACCCAGCGAGAACGCTGAAATCGGGTCTTTCACCAGACCGCCAGGGCTCATGATCGCTTCACCTTTAGGGTGAACCTTGATCGCCTCGGAGAACAGCATGTTGAAGTCGAAGTTAACGTGTTTCATGACCATCAGGGCCATGAACGACGCACCGGACAGCAACATGACCGCCTTGATGATCTGCACCCAGGTAGTGGCCAGCATGCCGCCGAACAATACGTAAAGGCACATCAGGATACCGACCAGTACCACCGCAACCGTGTAGTCCAGACCGAACAGCAGCTGGATCAATTTGCCGGCACCGACCATTTGCGCAATCAGGTAGAACGCCACTACCACCAGCGAGCCGCAGGCGGACAAGGTGCGAATCTCCTTTTGCTTGAGGCGATACGACGCAACGTCGGCAAACGTGTATTTACCCAGGTTGCGCAAGCGTTCGGCGATCAGGAACAGAATGATCGGCCAGCCCACCAGGAAGCCGATCGAGTAGATCAGGCCGTCGTAACCGGAGGTGTAGACCAGTGCGGAAATACCCAGAAAGGACGCTGCCGACATGTAGTCACCGGCAATTGCCAGACCGTTCTGGAAACCGGTGATCTTGCCGCCTGCCGAGTAGTAGTCCGACGCGGTCTTGTTCTTTTTCGACGCCCAGTAAGTGATGTACAGCGTGAAGGCGACAAATACCACGAACATGATAATCGCGGCGATGTTCAGGGGTTGCTTCTGCACTGCGCCCGTCAATGCGTCTGCCGCCCAGAGAGTCGGCGCGAATGCGGCCAGGCCAAGTGCTGCTGATAGGCGCCGGATCATTGCTGAGCCTCCTTCAGGATGGCGTTGTTCAGGTCATCGAATTCGCCATTGGCACGGCGAACATAGATGGCGGTCAGCACAAACGCGGAAAGGATCAGCCCTACGCCTATCGGCATTCCCCAGGTAATGGTTGAAGTCGGGCTCAACTTGGCCCCCAGAATATGGGGTCCGTACGCAATCAAAAGAATAAAGGCCGCATACAGGCCAAGCATGATCGCCGAGAGAATCCAGGCGAACCGCTCTCTTTTGGATACCAGCTCCTTGAAACGCGGGCTGTTTTGAATCGAGAGGTAAATGCTGTCGTTCATTGTTTTTGTCCTCGCAGCACAGATGAGATGTCACGTAACGCACTTTAGTCGGGTCCTGCGCGCACTCCAGACGACCTTAGTATTAGAACGACATTAGCTGTGGATACCTCTTTTCGCACGACCTGAACCCACCGGCAGTCGCTCGCACCAAAAATACTCCGGGGCAGAAAAACAAAAGGCCGTCTGGCGATAACACCAGACGGCCTTGAGAACGGCTATTCAGACACCTTGCGACTATTTGGCAGTCCATGCAGCAACCCGATCCGGGTGCTTGGCTACCCAGTCCTTGGCTGCAGCTTCAGGTTTGGCACCGTCCTGAATCGCCAGCATCACCTCACCGATTTCATCCTTGGATGCCCACTGGAATTTTTTCAGGAAGGCCACGACCTCAGGGGCTTTTTTCTCCAGGCCCAGGCTGCCAACGTTGTCTACGGTTTCAGCCTCACCGTAGACACCTTTCGAGTCGTCGAGGAAACGCAGCTTCCATTTGGCGAACATCCAGTGCGGCACCCAGCCGGTGACGACGATGGATTTCTTCGCCTTCTCGGCGCGGGTCAGCTCGGCAATCATGCCTGCGCCGGAGCTCGCCTGTAGTTTATAGCCGTCCAGACCATAGTCCTTGATAGCCTGATCGGTCTTGAGCATCACGCCCGAGCCCGCATCGATCCCGGTGATCTTCTTGTTGAAGGAAGCATCGGTCTTGAGGTCTTCAATGGTTTTGGCCTTCACGTATTCAGGCACGATCAGGCCGATCTTGGCGTCCTTGAAGTTGGGCCCGTAGTTGACGACCTGATCCTTGTACTTGGTGTAGTACTCGCCGTGGGTGCCCGGAAGCCAGGCAGACAACATCAGGTCGAGCTTGTCGGTGGCCACGGCCTGCCACATGATCCCGGCCGCGACAGATTGCAGTTTGACGTCGTAGCCAAGCTTCTGCTTGATCACTTCGGAGGCCACGAACGTGGTGGCGACGCTATCGGACCAGCCTTCCACATAGCCGATGGTCAGGGTTTTGGTTTCAGCAATCGCCAGCGTGGAGCTGACAGCAAGCACCAGAGCGGCACCCGCCCCCAGTATTTTTCGCATCATCATTGTCGCTTCCCCGGAAGTCTGCACCGACGGTTGTCGGCACTGGTTAACGTTGTTTTCAAGACCGCACCCACGCACGGCTTTGGGGCAAGCTGCGCCCTGCACGTTTTGATCGCTGCCACGCGCAGTGACACGCACCGCAACGCCACCTTGATCATCGACTTGCTGCGCAAGCAGACATGCTCTGTCTGCGACACCGGGGCAACGGGAAACGACAACAACGAGCCATTAGCGACAACGCTCACCTAAAAGCGTCTTGCCCGACCCTGCCTGTACCTTTCAGAACGGTATGCGTACCCGCCCCCCACACACCGATACGATCGTCGTATAGACGCAGGAGATCTGAGGCGCACCACTCTGGCTCATTCAGCAAAGGAAACAGGATGTGTTACCGCAGCCTGGTGAACAACGCTTCGAACGGGTAACACGGAAACATTTTTAATGGCGTCAGGCCCCCATGAGCGACACCAATAATCGTAACCTTATGATTTAAAAGCACTTTAAAAAGTTGGCACAGCTTCTGCTATCTCTCTTGTACAACAAAAACAAGAAACGAAGCGGCAAACCAATAAAAACAAGACGTAACGGCTCTGACATAACAAGAACAAAACGGACAGAGGCGTAGCTAACAGATTTTTTTGGAGTGGATCAGCTTTACAGGGACCTTTCGGTGAAAGGCCTCGCGACCGGACAGAGAACAATAAAACTACCTTCAGGTAGCTCCCGAACCGGTGGGATCACGATGTTGTGCAGACAGGTGATTAAAGCGAGTCAGCGTTCAAAAAAATACGTTTGCTCTTGACCCCGAATGGGGGTCGCCCAACAACGCTGTAAAGGGATTGGCCGCCAACAACAATAACAGGCCGCCCTACAACAATAAAAAGAGCAGGTAAAACACATTGGAGGAGAGCTACGGCTCTCCTTTGTGTTTTTCGTCCCCGACAAGCTGCAGCGTAGCTGGATGTAGCGGCAGTCAGTCCCCCGCTTGCATGATCAAAGCGCGCCAATCTACGCCGCCTGCGAAAAATAAACCGCATAACTGCGTTGCAAAATCCAAAGAACGTGTATTGTTCCGTAATAATTTACACGGTTAACCGGTGGATGCGGCACTTTGGCACTACACCTTGGTCATAGCCTGCGTATCTCATCAGCACTTCTTTCCCAAGGGATTTAGTCATGCTCCGTTTTCTGCGCTTCGCTACCGTTATAGGTGGCTTGTGTTTAAGTGCGTCCGCTCTGGCAACCACCGTCGACTCTGCCACCTATGGCTACCCGCTGACTAATCCGTTTGAAGCGACCATTGCAACCACACCGCCCGATCTGCGCCCCGATCTGCCTGACGATGAAGATATCGATCAGGACGTCTACACCCTGAACCTGCACCCCGAGCGCGAGTTCACCCTGCCCGACAACTTCTGGGCGGTAAAAAAGCTGCACTATCGCCTGGCGAAGCAGGACCACGCTGCCCCGCTGATCTTCCTGATCGCCGGCACGGGCGCGCCTTATAACAGCACCATCAATGAATTTCTCAAGAAGCTCTACTACGGCGCGGGCTACCACGTCGTGCAGCTGTCTTCGCCCACCAGCTATGACTTCATGAGTTCGGCCTCGCGCTTTGCCACTCCAGGCGTATCCACTGACGACGCAGAAGACATTTATCGCGTCATGCAGGCCATTCGGGCTCAGCAGGCGCAACTGCCGGTAACCGACTATTACCTGACCGGTTACAGCCTCGGCGCACTGAATGCCGCCTTCGTCAGCAAGCTGGATGAAACCCGCCGCAGCTTCAACTTCAAGAAAGTGCTGCTGCTCAACCCGCCGGTCAACCTTTACACTTCGATCAGCAACCTCGACAAACTGGTGCAGACCAACGTCAAGGGGATCAACAACACCACCACGTTCTATGAACTGGTGCTGGCCAAGCTGACCCGTTACTTCCGGCAAAAGGGTTACATCGACCTTAACGATGCGCTGCTGTTCGACTTCCAGCAGTCCAAGCAGCATTTGACCAATGAGCAGATGGCGATGCTGATCGGTACGTCATTCCGCTTCTCGTCTGCTGACATCGCGTTCACCTCGGACCTGATAAACCGCCGCGGCCTGATCACGCCACCGAAATTCCCTATCTCTGAAGGCACCAGCCTGACGCCGTTCCTCAAGCGTGCCCTGCAGTGCGACTTCGATTGCTACCTGACCGAACAGGTCATTCCAATGTGGCGCGCCCGCACTGACGGCGGTAGCCTGCTGCAGCTGGTCGATCAGGTCAGCCTTTACGCACTCAAGGATTACTTGCACAGCAACACCAAGATTGCCGTCATGCACAACGCTGACGATGTGATTCTGGGCTCGGGCGATCTGGGCTTCCTGCGCAAGACCTTCGGGGATCGTCTGACCGTTTATCCGTACGGCGGGCATTGCGGCAACCTTAATTACCGCGTCAACACCGACGCCATGCTGGAGTTTTTCCGTGGCTAAACGTCTTTTACTTCTTGCCGCTCTGCTCTGTGCCGGCACAGTCCAGGCCGCTGACGCGGATACCAGCAACAAGGCCCAGCACCCGGCCACTGTGGCACGTCAGACCGATGCTGACGGTTTCACTCAGCCGCTGAAGTCGCTGCAATTCAACCCAGGGCTGGATCAGCGTGAGTTCGAGCGCGCCTCCATTAACGCGCTGGAAGTCTACGACCCGCTGGAATCCTGGAACCGTCGGGTGTACCACTTCAACTACCGCTTTGATGAATGGGTATTCCTGCCGGTCGTGGACGGCTATCGCTACGTCACACCCGGCTTCGTGCGCAGCGGCGTGAGCAACTTTTTCAGTAACCTGGGCGACATCTCCAACCTGCTGAACAGCCTGCTGCAGTTCAAGGGCGAGCGTTCGCTGGACACCACTGGCCGTCTGCTGCTCAACACCACCATCGGCATCGCCGGTCTGTGGGACCCGGCGACCATGATGGGACTGCCGCGCCAGAGCGAAGACTTCGGTCAGACGCTGGGCTTCTATGGTGTTCCTGCCGGCCCTTATCTGGTGCTGCCATTGTTCGGCCCATCGAACCTGCGTGACACTGGCGGCATGCTGTTCGACTACACGGCTGAAAACCAGATCAACTTCCTGAACGTTGCCGAAGTCAGCGACGACCATCCGGAAATCACCGTGCTGCGTGCGGTTGATCGCCGGTATGTCACCAGCTTCCGTTATGGCCAGTTGAACTCGCCATTCGAGTACGAGAAAGTGCGCTACGTCTATACCGAGTCACGCAAGATGCAGATCGCCGAATAAGCGAAACGCAGTAAAAGGACGGCCAGCCGGAGTGATCTTGCTGGTCGTTTTTTTATGGGCACTTTTACCTGCCGGGCCACTCACATTCCTCGGGCACACAGGCCTCGATCCATTTACTCGATCCATTTAACAGACAAAAAAGGAATTTCCATGCGGTCTTTCGGTTTCAAGGCAATCGTTGTGTGTGTCGCACTGGCAGCCTGCCAGAGCATGGTCAGCGTTCAGGCCGCGACCAAGCCCCAAGCCCCTGCGCCTGCTGCCGCTGCGGTACAAAAGGCCTCGCTGCTGGGTGGCAAACTGGCGTTTACCATTCCTGCGGGCTACGTGCAGGGCGAGATGCCCGAGATTGACGCGAAGGCCAAGGCTCAGGGGGTGACGGGTGCGCTCTACACCAATGCCGCTGAAAAGCGCGTGCTGATCGTTACCGAGACGCCCATGCCAATGGGCGTTCAGGCAAGCGACAACGACGGCGTAGTGCTTGATGGCCTGGTCACCGGGATACTTGCCCAGCAGAGTACCGGCTACAAAGACTTCAAAAAGCTGGGTGACAAGAAGATCGTCAAGAAAAACGGTCTGGGTGTACGGCAGCTGGATACCTCGGCGACCATGAGCGACGCCCAGGTTCTGAGCACCTCGATCGTTGCCGCTTCGGGTGCCCGCGCAGCCGTGCTGAACGTGGTCTCCAACGCGAAAAACCCGAAGGAACACGCAGCGCTGGTTAAGGCCGTCATAGGCGAATGATTCGAGCATCGGGTGGCTCTGACCAGTGTGGCTTAATCCACCCGCAACGCCTCTGACAGTCGCTCGACCAGCGCCTGCACCTTGGGCAATGACTCGCGGTTGCGCGGCCAGGCCAGATGCAGCGCCAAACCGTCAGTGGCCAGTTGTGGAAGGATCTCCACCAACTCGCCACGCTGCAACTGCTCCCTGATCAGCCAGGTCGCCAGCTGCGCAATGCCCCACGCCGAAGTCACCGCAGCCACCTGGGCTTCGCCGTTGCCGATAACCAGCCGCGCTTCGACAGCGCGCGCCTCACGCTGCCCTTGGTCGTCAACAAACAACCAGGGGCTGGTGCTGCCATCGCCACGACCAAACAGAATGCACGCGTGACTGGCGAGGTCCTCGAACGTCGTCGGTACGCCGTGGCGCTCCAGATAAGCCGGTGCCGCGCAGAAGATCACCCGTTCGGTGCCCAGGTAACGGTGCGCCACGCCCGCGGGCCAGACAGGCGGACCGCCGATGCGCACGGCCAGGTCGATACCTTCCTCGAGAATGTCGACGAAACGATCAGTGAAGGTTATTCGCGGGCGCAGCTTGTGATGCTGCCCGGTGAGGGCGAGGATCAGTGGCAGCGCGTGCAAACGACCAAAGGTCGCAGGCAGATCGATACGCAATTGTCCGGCAGGTTCTGTGCGCTGCGCCGCCAGTGCGGTTTCGGCAGCCTCCAGGTCGGCAAGCATGCGCGTGCACACAGCGTGATAGGCCGCCCCCTCCTCCGTCAGCGCCAGACTTCGGGTAGTGTGCTCAAACAGACGCATGCCCAGGCGGCTCTCCAGGCGTGCAACGCTTTTGCTGACTGCGGAATTGGTCAGACTCAAGCGGTCAGCGGCTGCCGTAAAGCTCCCTGCATTGGCAACGGCGACAAACGTTTCGATGCCCTTGAGGCGGTCGGTGGACAGCACGTGGATTACCCATTAGTGAATTCAATTCCGCAATGTAATGAATATTTGCCAAAGATAGGAATCCTTTTCTGCAATAAGCTGGCGAACTTATTTTTTCATGGGTTCGTATCATGCCGTCTCTGGAAACTGCCGCCTCCGGCACCAAGAGCGAAAGCTCGACCGGTGCAGGCTTGTCCATCGCGATTCTGGCGCTGGCTGGCTTCGTAATCGTCACCACTGAATTTCTCATCATAGGACTGCTGCCTTCACTGGCCCGCGATTTGGGGATTTCCATTTCTACTGCCGGTTTGCTGGTCACGCTATTCGCCTTCACGGTGATGCTGTTTGGCCCGCCGCTGACAGCCATGCTTTCGCACCTGGACCGCAAGCGTACGTTCATCGTCATCCTGCTGATCTTCGCAGCCTCCAACGCTCTGGCTGCGGTGTCGAGCAACATCTGGGTGCTGGCACTGGCGCGATTCATTCCGGCACTGGCGCTGCCGGTGTTCTGGGGCACCGCCAGTGAAACCGCAAGCCTGCTGGCCGGACCGAAGCGCGCCGGCAAGGCAGTGGCGCAGGTCTACCTCGGTATCTCCGCCGCCATGCTGTTCGGTATCCCGCTGGGCACCGTATTTGCCGATGCAGTGGGCTGGCGCGGCGCGTTCTGGGCGCTGACGCTGCTGTCTGCATTAATGGCTGTGCTGCTGGCGTTATCGATGCCACGCATTGAACCTACCGCAAAGGTCGGCCTCGCCGAGCAGGCAAAAATCCTGCGTGATCCGCTGTTCCTCGCCAACTTGCTGCTGTCCATCTTGCTGTTCACTGCCATGTTCGGGGCTTACACCTACCTGGCAGATACACTGGAACGCATCGCAGGTATCGAGTCGGCTCAAGTGGGCTGGTGGTTGATGGGCTTTGGTGCAGTCGGCCTGATCGGCAATGCGCTGGGTGGCCGTTATGTAGACCGTAGCCCGCTGGGTTCGACCATGGTGTTTGCCCTGCTGCTGGCGCTGGGCATGACCGCAAGCGTACCTGCCGCAGGCTCGATGCCGTTGCTGGCCGTGGTGCTGGTGATTTGGGGCATTGCCCACACAGCGTTGTTCCCTATCTGTCAAATCAGGGTGATGAAAGCGGCACCGCAGGCCCAGGCATTGGCAGGAACCTTGAATGTCTCGGCGGCCAATGCAGGTATAGGTCTGGGATCGATCATTGGCGGCCTGACCATTGAGCATCTGGGCCTGAATGCGGTGGGGTATGTCGCAGCCGTCGTTGCGTTACTGGCCATTGCAGTTGCCTGGATGACCGGGATTCAGAAAAACAAGGCAGGCGCATAAACTGACCTGATGTCACCGGGCAGTGTTTTTGCAAGAACGCAACCACACTGCCCGGTTATTCCAGAGTGCCGCTGGTGGTATGTTTCGTCATATTTTTGAACCTGTTTCCTGGCTGTTTTTGTCAGTTAATTGACTCTAAAACAAGCACCCTCCCAATGTGCAGCTAATTGACACAGCACTGCAAAATGCTCTTCCCATGACACTGGCGAACGCTCAAACTCCAGCCTTTCGGTCAAGGAGTGATGGTTTCTGACCGATTCAAGACGTTATGTTCGGTAAGGAACTATGAGCTCATATCACCGCAAGGGACTGGCATTTGCCAAGCGGATCTACGCGCCGAGATCACTCGGTGTCAGCGTTGGCTTTATTACTGTCGCTGTGTCTTTGTATTACGTGAATGCTGCACACTGGCTTTGGACGCTGGCGCTGCTCAATGCCCTGATCTGGCCGCATGTTGCTTACCAGATTGCGAAAAAATCGCGCGAACCCTATCAGGCTGAATGGCGCAATCTACTCTTCGATTCGTTGATGGGCGGGTTCTGGATTGGCGCGATGGGCTTCAGTGCCGTGCCCAGCGTTACGGTCATCGCAATGATGGCCATGCATAATATGGCTGCTGCCGGGCCACGCCTGATGCTGCAAGGCTTGTGCGCACAGGCGCTGGGGGTGCTGATCTCGCTGGCCGTGCTTAACCCCGCGGTCAATCTGCATGGCAACATGGCACAGATCTACGCCTGCCTTCCCGTCCTGGTGATTTACCCTATTTTCATCGGCTGGATGAGCCATCAGGTCACCCTGAAGCTTTGGGAGCATCGCAACATCCTGCGCAAAATTAGCCGCACCGACAGCCTCACCGGACTGCTCAATCATGGCGCATGGAAAGACCTGCTTGATCTGGAGTATGCAAAAAGCCAGAACCAGCATCAGCAGTGCGTCGTCGCACTGATCGACATTGACCATTTCAAAGTTATCAACGATACCTATGGCCACCTCATGGGCGATACAGTGCTGCAGAACATCAGTGAAGCACTGATGGAAAACCTGCGTGACTCGGATCTGATCGGCCGCTGTGGCGGGGATGAGTTCTGCGTCATTCTGCCGGACACCTGCTTGTTTCAAGCGAGGGAAATCCTGGAGCGCACGCGTCTGGCGATAGATGAAATGACCTACTCTCTGCAGCGCGATCTCAAGGTCAGCCTCAGTATAGGCATAGCCGCCTACTCTCCTGAACTACCGGATGCCTCATCCTGGTTGCACGAAGCAGACAAGGCGCTGTACCTCGCCAAAAGCACCGGTCGCAACTGCGTGGCCAGCGCTCAGGATATGCCGTCAGAGCTCCAGCCACTGAGTGCCGATGCCTGACCGGTCAACGCCGGTTCTTGAACAGAACGTCAAACAGGGATGAGAAGTTCTTGATGCCCATCGCCTTCATGAACGAGTTGCGCATGTCTTCTCGCAGGCTTTCCAGGGTGATTTCCTTGGGTTTTGTGTTTTTTTGAGCGGGGATGCCGGTTTTGTGCCTGTCATCGTTGTCGGGTTTGCGTCTTTCCCCCGAGCGGGTCTCTATGAAATTGTTTTTTATATAAGTGTATCGAGAGAAGTCGCCACTCAGGGGCAATTGTTGATCTTCTCCTTTGGCAGAAAAGCGATTGATCACCTGTTCCAGAAAATTAAAGTCCGGGTGCGACAAAGCGCTATAGTCCTTGTCAGTGAGGTACCCAATAAATTTCTGATCGAGCCGCGTGGTCTTGTAGGCCTCACTCTGTAAAATTCGTTCGGCCGTTGCGGCGTCCCTGTCGGTAAAACGCTGATAGATCGTATAGCCCTCACCATCTCGAGTTTTACCTTGATTGGCCCGCATGCATATTCTGCCATCGTCATTTTCCCGGTAGCGTGCCAGGCTTAATCCCAATGCATCAACATAAGTCAGGTCAGCACCTTGATCTTGAGCCCACTCATAAACGCTGCCAAGTAGACGTCTGTCATCACGATTCAAAAAAGCGATGTCCTGAAGGTTCTTTCCGCACAGGTTTCTACCTAGCATCGGTGCCGCGCGATGGCTATCGGTAATATTGTAAAGCCTTTGCCGCAAAAGCGCGTCTCCACTGATAGACACTGTTGAACCACGATCAACCGATTTCCCTGATAGGGAAAGTGACGGAATTTTATCGTTCAACGAAGCACGACTTTCGTCCGGACGTTGCAGAATCACAGGGAGGCCAGAACTGATAACTCGCATAGTATTCCCTCGCAATAACCCCTGGCAGAACTCTGCCAGGGGCGCTCATCAATAACTCAGATGAAAGGTAACTTTGTTAGCCGCCAGAGGTCGACTTACCGGAGCTGCTCGGGGTGCCTTATGCCGAACAAAAACAGTGGACGCGAAATTAAACCCAAAGCTGTTAAAACTTTCCGTTTCACCGGTCGTTCCAGGCTGGGCAGTCAGGCAACTTATATTGTCCACTCCGTCCAACTGATAACAAATATCGACGACCTCATTCTCAGCAGTCGGAAAAGAGGTTAAATCCCAAGACACCCTTCTAAGCCGAGAATTCGTTGCTGCACCGTACGGGTAGTCGGAGAACCGTAATCGGTGCAAATTTACAGAAGCAGGTGAAGGCATTAACATAATTCTGGGCACTTTCGTGGTCGTAACAGAAAAATCGGCTGCGACACAGTTAACAGAACAGAGCAACAGCATCAGAGGTACTATTTTTTTCATAAAATTTAATCCGTAAGCTTATTGAAGTTAAATTCAAGCCACACGAACGCTTCGATATAAAAGTCGTCGAGCGATCATAATTTTTTACATCAAACCAAGAGCTGAGGACTATAGCGCCCCTCCAAAGTTTTAAATTTCTTTATCATAAAACTTAAAAACACTGCATTACCAAAATGAAAAATTTTTCCTACTCACTTAAATAGTCAGCAGAAATAAAAAGTTAACCTTTCAAACAACACATCAAACAGGGATGAGTTGCATACATCTTCTTGCAGGCTTTCCAGTTTTTTAACGTTGTGCTTTTGCCCTTGGGCGCCCGGACGTTCACGCCTGATAAATCAGGAGGACGAGACAGATTGCTCAATGCCTTTGGCGGCGAACCTGTCAACGAGCGCTTCCATAAAATTAAAACCATTATGCAAACCAGCACCACAGCCTTTACCCGTGATGTATTTTACAAAGTCATGATCAAGCGTTGTGGTATTTAATGCTTCATGTCCAAGAATACGGTAGGCAGTGGCAGCCTCTTTATCGGGTAAACAGCGGACAATCTTGCGCCTCGCTCAACACGTGATTAACCATTGCTCATTTTCATAGCCTGCGTTAGATATAATATCTGACGTACCTTTCTACCGTTTCTGAATACGCGCTCAATCAATCGAAAACTCAAAAGAGGAAAGATTTTCCAACAGCCATGCAGGGGTATGTACTTCAAGCAGTGCGCTAATGGGCTGCTCCATGATCAACTTGCCGTAGAGGGTTTCTTCCTGCTCCAGATGGGCAAGCTGGGTGGCGCGGTAATTGAGCGGATAGATGCTTTTTTCGATCGGCAGTAATCGGTCGAAGTGTTCAAGCAAGCCGTGGAAGACGATTCGTCGCTCGACGGTGTTCCGTGTGGTGGCAATGAGTTTGACGAAGTATTCGCTGTCCTGGTGCCGCAGTGCTTCACCGGCAGTGTAACGCTCGACCAGCGTGTGCAGCGATGCGTCATCGAACACGATGCAGCACAGGTCTTCGCGCAACAGGCCTTTGAACGGGTTGTCGACCGCTGGCCGGCGGCCGTGCAAGCCCAGGATGAACTGCACGGCCTGCTCGGCCAGCCACTTGCGCTTGCGCCCCTCAAGCCGCTCGACCTCTTCGATCAACACGGCCTGGCGTCCATGCGAACGAACCTGTCGGCAGAGCTTGGCAAACAGGCCAACGGGGCCGGAGAGTTTTTTCTGTTGCTCGGCAAGTTGCGTCACCGAAAGTGCCGACTGCCGGGTTGCCAGGCGATGGAAGTCTGTTGTGAGATTCAAACCGGGCCGATGCGGATCCAGCCGCAATGACTGATCGGACTCAGACCGGCCCCGAACAAAACAAACGGTCATGATTGCTCCTTTTTATTCTTAACGGTTTGCCGTAAGGACGGACTTTAGAACCATCTGTTCCGTGCAACCAGATAGCCGACCACCAGAAAGCAACCGTAGTGCAATATTGAAATTATTGACCTTGGGGCACTATCCCGATAACGCTGATCGCCCTGACAAGATGTATTCTGTGACAAGACACATTATGTATGTGCTGACTCGTTGCGCAATCCGACAGATGTAGGGGGTCGGTTATTTTTTCCAGGAAGCAATAAAGAAACACAACGCGCCATGAGCTCGGCACGCGTCTTTACACGGCTCTTTCTTAGTAGCGAGGACACGTGATCGCGAACCGTATAGTCACTGATACGGAGCTGCCTGGCGATTTCCTTGTTCGTACAGCCCTGCAACAGCAGGCCAAGAACCTCTTGCTCTCTCATTGTCACCTCCATGCTACTTCCCCTTGCCATCATTTTGCCCTAGAGCAAATTTGTAGGATGTTTCTTACACACGTCTTCCATGACCTAAAAAGTAAATCGGCACAGAAACCATTTTATTTAGTATTGTTTTTCATTAAACCCAAATAGAAACCAAAATCCTGCCAAAAATAAAGACCTGTGAGAATAATCATAAAGCAATAAACTATCGAAGAATTCTCCTACAGAAAATACAGAACAATTACCTCTATCAATTTAACGAAATCATAAATAACCCACCAGCCGAGACACGTCGGAATCGTGTCAGCCAAGAGCAAAACAGCTCAATAAATAAAAATAATATAGAGGTGCGCAAGATAGACTTGAGCAAACAGAATTACAATCACTTGTTACAATTGACCGCGCCTGACTTGAGGAACTTTCTTGATATTTTTCATTTGCGCAAACCGCCCATATAGATGAGCGGCTGCTTGCGAGAAAGAGGCGCGCCAGCAGAAACAGGCTTGACGCTAACCGTTTCGGCCGGTTGCAATGTCATCTGCCACCACACCCCGGCGCAGGCCGAATACCGCAGCGGTCGTAAGACCCACAATTCCCATGACCAGGCTGTAAAGCACGCAAACCCAGATATTCCAGGGCATCAGCGTAATGAGCAGCAATGGCGTGGTGCTCGCCCAAAAAGCGTAGGCGATGTTGTAAGTGAACGAGATGCCAGACACCCGGATGTTCGCAGGGAACAGTCCGACCATCACCGAAGGCACCACGCCGACAACCCCGCAGGCCAGCCCTGCAATGGCGTAGGCGATCCCCAGCGGCATCCATTGCTGGATGAGGCTGGCGTAAAGCACGCCTATACCCAGCGGCAGCAGCAGGCTGTAGATGATGATGCCGCGCCACGCACCGATGCGGTCAACCAGCATGCCTGCCAACACGCAGCCGATATTGAGGAAGACGATGCCCACCGCACTCAGGGCAAACGTAGTGCTCGCGCTGATGCCGAAGCGCTGCTGCATGACCGTCGGCGTGATTACTACCAGCACGACAACTGCGGAAGTCAGCACGAAGGTCAACAGCGCGGCCGGCAGCAAGGATTGGCGATGATCGCGCAGGACCTGGCCAAGCGGCAGTGTCGGCAGGTTTTCACACTGGGCGTGCATGGCGATGAACACTGGCGTTTCGTTCAGCCAGCGGCGTAACCAGACGCCTACTACGCCGAAAACACCGCCAAGCAGAAACGGAATGCGCCACGCCCAGTCAAGGATCTCACCCGGGCTGAAGACCCTTGCCAGCCATGTTGCGGTCAGCGCACCGAGCAGGTATCCAAACGTCAGGCCGGCTTGCAACACCCCGAGTGCGTAGCCGCGATGCCCCTGGGGTGCGTGCTCTGCCACGAAGACCCAGGCACTGGGTACTTCGCCGCCGACCGCTGCGCCTTGCAGAATGCGTAACGCCAGCAACACCAGTGGTGCCCAGTAACCAATCTGTGCGTAGGTGGGCATGACGCCGATCAGCAGACAAGGCAGGGCCATCATCAGAATACTCAGGCTGAACACCCGCTTGCGCCCCAGCCGGTCGGCAAAATGCGCCATCAGAATGCCGCCCAGCGGGCGTGCGAGATAGCCTGTCACGAAGATCCCGAAGCTTTGCAGCAGACGCAGCCACTCGGGCATGTCGGGCGGGAAAAACAGCTGGCTGAGGGTCAGCGCGAAGAATACGAAGATGATGAAGTCGTAGATTTCCAGCGCGCCACCCAGCGCCGCAAGACTCAGGGTCTTGTAGTCGCCTTTGGTGAAAGGTTGCGGAGTGGATTGAACGATGGCCGTCATGAAGCCCCCGAAACATGGCTGAAAAAAGCGCCTGGCGCTCACAGGGCGCGAAGAATAGCAAAGCTTGCGGGCGCACTGATACGGAGCTGAGGCCTGTAGCGGGAACGATGATCGCAACTATCGTGCGACGCTCTGCGTCGCATGCCGTGCCGGACGCTCCGCGTCCTCTTGACGACGCAGAGCGTCGAGAACTGCATTCCCACGCTGGAGCGTGCGGAACGAGATCGCAACTATCGTGCGTCGCTCTGCGTCGCATGCCGTTTCTGGACGCTCCGCGTCCTCTTGACGACGCAGAGCGTCGTGAACTGCACTCCCACGCTGGAACGTGTGGAACGAGATCGCAACTATCGTGCGTCGCTCTGCGTCGCATGCCGTTTCTGGACGCTCCGCGTCCTCTTGACGACGCAGAGCGTCGTGAACTGCACTCCCACGCTGGAGCGTGTGGAACGAGAATCCCGACGATCGTGCAAACGCTCCGTGCAGTAGAGCCCATCCACTAAAAGTTGACGGTGGCCGACAATCTCGCCGTTCTGGGTGCGCCCATGAATAGGTAGTCGTCACCCAGATACTCCCCGGCATCACGCCAGTAGCGTTTGTCGAAGAGGTTGTCGACGGTCAGGCGCAGGACCGTGTCGTAGCCGCTGATTCGGGTGCTGTAACGGCTGCCGATGTTGAATAGCGCGTAGTCATTGACCTGCACCGTACCTTCACGGTTGGCGTATTTGCTGGCGCTGTATTGCACCCCGCCGAGCAACGCAAGCCCAGGGACCGGCAAGCTGTAGTCGGCTTGCAGGGTGCCACGGTATCTGGGCACGTTAAGGGCTTGGTGATCGTCGTAGGCGTCAGTGCCGCTGCCTTCGACCCGCGCCCGAATGGCCGCCGCACTGGCGGATAGCTGCAGACGATCCGTCAGCCAGCCACTCGCGCCCAGTTCCAGGCCGGTGTTCTTCTGCTCGCCCTGCTGGACGTAGGTAAACGTGCCGTCATCGTTGGGTCTGGAATACTGGTAGGCCTGACGGGCCTGAAACACTGCTGCCGTCAGGCTTATACGCTGCCAGTCATACTTGATGCCCGCTTCCAGTTGTCGAGATACGGTGGGCGCAAGGATTTCACTGGCATTGGTGGTGAACCAGGCAGCTGTCCCGCCCAGCGACAGGCCTTTGCTGTAGCTGGTGTAGAGCGAAAGGTTGTCCACCGGTTTGTAGATCAATGCCGCCTGCGGCAGGAACACGTAACGCTCGGTGTGTCTTGCATCGCTGCCGTCTTCGGTAAACGCCTGCTCGTCGAGCCGCACCTGCCGCCCGCCCAGCACGGTTTGCCAGTGCTCGTTGAAACTGATCCGGTCGGAGATAAACAGCCCGTACTGACGGCTGTCCAGGCGGCGCTCGGTATGGGGCAACGTCAAAGGCGACGGTGCCACCGATTCAGGCGACTCGTTGATCGTGCCCGAGCCGACGAATTCATTGAAGGTCCCGCGCGTATCGACGGTGCGGCGGTAGGCGCTGGTGCCGAAGGTCAGCTCGTGCCCCAGTGATCCGGTAGTGAAAGTACCGGACATTGCCGCTTCGATCTCATCGTTACGCCGCGTATCGTCCGGGCTGCGGAAGTCGTAGATGTCGTAGCCACCCTCGGCGCTGAAGTGGTTGGGCACCGCTTCGGCCGCGCAACTGGCCGAGCCGTAACAGCCCCACGCAAAGGCGCTGTAGTCATCAATGACCACGCGACTGCGCGACGCACTCAGGCTGCCCTTCCAGCTATCGTTGAACCGGTATTCGAAACGCCCGTTCATGTTCAGCGAATCGATGCCCACCGGGTTGGACCAGTTTTGATAGCCCAGCAGCTTGCGTGGCGAGGCGTCGTGAGGCAGCGCCGTACCGCCAAGCAGTTGATAACCGGGCACCGAACGCTGTTCTTTGCTCTGATACTCGACGTCCAGTTGCAGCACGGCGCGCTCACTGATGTTCCAGTCGAAAGCCAGCGAGGCGAAATCGCGTTGGCCGTCGGCGTGCTCGACGTACGAGCGAATGTCTTCATGAGCGAGGTTGGCGCGTAACCCGAACTGCTGTTCGCTGCCGAACCAGCCGCCGACATCAGTCGCGAGGTAGCGCTCGCCGTGTTCGTTGGTAGAGACCGTGACCGAGCGGACATCCTGCGCGCGCCTGGTCTGGTAGTTGATGACACCACCGGGCTCTGAAACGCCGCTCTGCAAGCCGGACAGCCCCTTGAGCAACTCGACCTGCTGCTTGTTCTCCAGCGCCACGTTCTGCTCGCCGGCAATGCTGCGGCCGTTGATGCGATAACTGTTGGCTGCGTTCAACGAGAAGCCGCGCACCACAAAGTTTTCGTAATAGCCTACCGGCGCGTAGCCATCACCGACCGAGGCATCGTTGCGCAACACGTCGCTCAGCAGTTTTGCCTGACGGTCCTTGATCAGCGCTTCGCTGAACACTGAAACCGAGGCAGGCGTGTCCAGCAGCGAAGCCTGATCAACCCCGTAAATCGACGCCCGACCAGCTTTATAGTCGCTGGCACCTTCCTGTTCGCTGAAACCGGTCACGTTGACCGCGTCCAGAGTGAGCGGATCCGCAGCCATTAGCGGCGAGGCAACAGCCATGCCCAACGGTAACAATCGCCAGGCATGACGCATGGCAGGTCGGTAGGGCGTACTCATCGATCAGACTCCGCAAGGACAGGTGCCTGGACAGACGCGATGCACCTTCCGGCAGGGGGCCAATCTTTTACGTTCACCGCCGGTTTTTTTCAACCTTTACGTGACGGTCTGCCTGTAAACGAATGACACGGGAAAACTTTACTTACGAATCGGCAGAGCAAGACAGGCTTGAAACGCATAGCGCACCGGAATAATTAAGCGTGAATTAAGTAAGCGTGGATAATCTGAGTTCAACAAAACCGCTGAACCATTCAGCGTGTGACGAATCCATTAAAACAGATCAATCAGAAAGGAATACACCATGAAACTTATTTCTGCCGTCTTCGCCGCTGTTGCCCTCACTGCTGTTGCAGGTGCCGCCCAGGCCGACGTTGGTCCCGATGAAGTGATCCGCCTTTACAAGTCTCAGGCATTGGGTGACTTTGAACAGTTCAACAAGCAGGCCGTTGCCAAGCACACAGGCTTCACAGTCCACGATACCGAGCTGGAAAAAGAACGCGACGGCCGCCTGGTCTATAAGATCGAACTGAAAGACGCCAAGGGTGTGGAGTGGAACTACGACGTCGATGCCAAGACGGGCGAAGTGGTACGTGACGCAAAGGATAATTGATCCGACTGCCCTAACGGTTAACACAGCAAGAAACCGTAAGAGAATTCCCACAATATTGGACTGCCCCCCGAAAGTTGGACAGTTTTAGCGCGCCGCCTGAGCCCTGTATTTTACGGGGCTCAAGCCGTTTAGCTTCAGCTTGATGCGGTCATTGTTGTAGTAGCGGATGTACTCATCCAGACC